>JBLNCE010000187.1:0-12898 GCA_050260415.1 Bacteroidota bacterium
ACCTCAAGGAAGGCTCGGTCATCGGCGCCGGCGTGATCTTGAGCGACGATTGCGTCGTGGAGCAGAACGAGGTTATCGAGGCGAACGTCAAGATCTGGCCGGGGAAAGTGGTGGGGGCGAAGGCCTGAAGCCCATGGAACGCAAACACGCCGTGCATCGATTATACTTGGCCTATACACCCTACCACGTCATTCAGACGCTTGCGGATGCCTATGCCGCCGTCGATGAACGCAGTGTTTTGTTTTTGATCGCCGATGCCGACCAGCCCGAGCATCTTCTGGCGGCCTTGCGTGAACTGCGTGATTGTCCGTTTGCGGCGGTCTATGCATTTCCCGGGGTCTTCGGCAAAAAAGGTGCCTACGCGCATCACCTGGTCGTCAGGCGGAACATTGCCAGAATCGAACGGGTCTTGCGTGAATACGCCGGCCTACCGAAACGCGTTTTTGTCGCCAACGACCAGCGCCCGGAGTCGCAATACGTTATGTTTTTGGCAAAAAAAGCGAACCACGGCACACGGGTAACGTACATTGAAGACGGCGGCGCGGTCTACTGCACCGAGCAAATTCCTCGTACCTCGCGGGGCAAAACCATGGCCGCGCGCATCATCTACGGAAAATGGTGGCATGAAGTGCCGGTTCAGGGAACACATCCTCTGATTGACGATCTTTTGGTCATGTGGCCGGACAGTCTTCGCCCCGAATTGCGGGGAAATACCGTCGCAGAGATACGCGTGGAGCGGTTGCAACGCCTCCTGGACAGCGGCTTCATTAACCTGTACCTGTCCAAGCTTGGCGTTGATCTGAAATGTCTGGCAGATACGGATGCCATTGTCATCCTGCCGCATTCAACCGGGATTCACGCTCGCGCCGACGCGGACGCCCTCGCGCGCGCATTGGCCGCGATACAGCGGTGTGGTGTACGTTTGTCGGCCAAGTACCATCCCCGTGAAGCGCAGGCGGACTATCTGAATCTTGCGGCGATCCCCGATTTGAAGTTTATCCCGCGCGCTTGTCCGATGGAGGCCGTTTTTTTGTCTCTGCGGCAACTGGATCGGAAGGTCGATGTGATCGGAGTTCACTCGACCTCGCTCTTGACGGCGAAATGGATCCTCAAGTCCCTGACGGTGCACGGCTATTTTCTTGAACACTCCTTGGATCCGCATTTATGTGCCGTGGCGCGTCAGGCCGGCATACATGTCCATAGTCTTGCTGAACTGACGAGGATTTATGAGGCGAAAGATGAGTAGAATTGATCCGAACCAATCAATGATAAGAGAAAATATTGGTCTAGTGGGTTTGATTGCTATTCTGATTGTTCTTCCATTTGGGGGATTCAGCATCCATATCGGCGGGAAAACACCGGAGATCCTTTTTGCGGATGTGATTGTTTTTCTTTTGGCTGGTTTGTTGTTTGCGCGGATAATCCGGTTCGGACGGCAAGCACCCCTCAATCGCTCCGTGACCGCGATGGTCATACCTATTATCCTTCTCCTGATATTTGGCGGCATCGCCGTATTCAACCTCCCCTTTTCCGCGGACCCGTCAAGATGCATGGCGCGTATCTTGAACGTGGTTGCAGGCCCGCTCCTGGCGATTATGGCGTATTGCCTCGCAGCTGGGAATTCGAAAACCTTGAAGGTTTTTTCGTCCTTCATCCCCCTATTTAGCTGCTATCTTGCCGTAGCACAGTTCATAACACTGTTCATAACAACGGGCAGCATGTTACCTAATCTTATCAGCCGCAATACGGCGGGGGTTTTTGCTTGCAGCCTCAATTATACCGCGGCATTAATGTTGTTCTTGGCGGTCGTTTCAGGCGGACTGTATATTCACCCGGCACCCGGGACAAAAAGTCTTCTTGCCGGATTCGGTTACGCCGCCGGATTCTCCCTCACGCTGATCTCCGGTTCACGCGGCGGGTTTATCGCTTTAATCTTGGGGACTGCCTTCTTGTCTGTCTTCCTCTGCAAAAAGGATCGGTACCGTTTGCTAGGCCTGGTGCTGTTGGCTGTTCTGATCAGCACGCCCTTCGCCGTCGCAGCAAAAGACGTTGCCATCAGAACGATTTCGTTTCTTGTCCCGAATGCGCCCGACGTAACTTTCGCTTCCAGCGACATATTCCGGACATCGATCTGGGAGCTGGCCTGGGCGAAGTTTCTCCGACAACCTGTTTTCGGCGTAGGTTTCGATGATTTATATGTAGCGGACCTGGGCAAATCCATGCCTGCCCACAGCGCCGTCCTCGAGCTGTTGCTGGGCGTCGGTTTGTTCGGTTTAATCGTTTACCTCGCGATCGGTTTTTGTTTCATGAACCGAATGTACCATTGGCGCAACAAACCCCTCGCCGCGAGCCTCCTGGCAAGCTTGGCGGCATTGGCGGCGTCCGTCGCCATTCAGCCTTTTCTGACCACCGGCCGTGCCTTGAACTTAATCATGGGCATTGTCATCGGGCTTGGGCTGCGCGTCTTGGACGCCGCCCGCGAAGAGCCGGAGACAATGCCGAAACCGGAGTAGACGATGTGCCGCGTAACGCCCCTGGTTAGTTACGTCATCATTACACGCAACCGTAGCGACGATCTCCTGGAGACCGTCACTTGCCTATGCGCGCAGCAATACCCGCATAAAGAAATCGTGGTCTTTGACAACGGCTCCGAGGCGGAGCAAGCGGCAAAACAATGCGCCGCGCTCAAACTTATCGACCCCGGAATCGTTTATGCCCGCTCGGCACGCAACCTCGGCGTTAGCGGCGGCCGTAACGCCGCGCTGGTGCTGGCGCACGGCGAGATCTTGATTACGATCGACGATGACGCCGTGTTTCTCGACCCGGAGGCGACAACCAAGATCGTGCGCCGGATGACCGGGGAGGAAAGACTCGGTGTGCTGGCGTTGCGGATTGTCGATTACGAAACGGGGGTCCTCGAACGATACGCTTTTCCGACCCGGCAAAAAGACCGTGATTCACAGACCGAATTTGAGACCACCTGGTTTATCGGCGCCGGCCATGCCGTGCGGCGCAAAGTCTACGACGATGTGGGCTTGTACAACGATTATTTCCCTTATGGCCACGAGGAGCTTGATCTGTCCTTCCGGATCATCGACCATGGCTACCGGATTCTCTATTTTCCGGAGACAATACGCCACAAAAAAACAAAGAACACCAGGAATGCGGATAGCAATGACTTCCTGGCCGTAAAACTCGAAAACCGAATCAAAGTTGCCATCAGAAACCTGCCCTGGCGCTATGTGGCCTCCACGTTTCTATTACATTCAGCGCTGATGTTGCTGAGATTCTCCCACGGTAATCCAGCGCCGGTGCTGATTGCGTGTAAAAATTTGGCCGGGAAGATACCGGCTCTCTTGGCCGAGCGGAAGGTCATCCAAAGGTTGACGCAAAAACGCATCCTGAAGATGAAGGGGCCGATTCTCTATTGACCGGTAAAAGAATGGTCAAACCGCAAGCTGAACCGCCATGGGGCAAGAATGGCGTCTATCTCGTCGCGGAAGCGGGCATCAATCATAACGGGAACCCAGCGCGCGCGCTTGCAATGATTGATTGCGCCGCCGGCGCGGGTGCCGATGCCGTTAAGTTCCAGGTCTACCACGCGGAAGATCTTGTCCAGCCGGGTGCCGCCAAAGCCGAATATCAAAAGGAGAGAACGGGCGCGGATGAAACACAACTAGAAATGCTCCGGCAATACGAATTCCCGCCTGATATTTGGGCTATTTTGGCCAAAAAAGCCGCGGACGCGGGCCTTGATCTGATTTGTACTCCTTTCGACGACAGGAGTCTGGAACTGCTTGAGGGTTTACCGGTCAAAGCCGTCAAGGTCGCTTCCGGCGAGATTACAAACCATCCTTTGTTGAAACGAATTGCGAAAACGCGCAAGCCCGTCATTCTTTCCACCGGGATGTCCACGTTGGGGGAGATTGATGCGGCCGTAAGTATTTTTACCGAAGCGGGCGCCGCCGACCTGGCGTTGTTGCACTGTACCTCCGCTTATCCGGCGTCGGATGCGGAAGTCAACCTGAGAGCCATGCGGACGCTGGCGGAGGCATTTCAAAAGCCGGTGGGATACTCCGATCATACACCGGGGGTAGCGGTCGCCGTCGCCGCCGTGGCTTTGGGCGCGGTGATTATTGAAAAGCATTTTACCCTTGACAAATCTCTTCCCGGCCCGGATCACACCATGTCACTCGGGCCGGATGAGCTGCGGAGTTTTGTCGAGGCGATCAGGCGCGTTGAGATCGCTCTGGGCAGCCCGGTCAAGCAGGTTACCCCCGGCGAACTCGAGCTTAGGACGCTGGCCAGGCGAAGCATCTGCGCGGCCGTGGAAATCGCGGCCGGCACCATGATAACGGACGCTGTGCTGACATACAAGCGTCCTGGTTACGGCATTCCTCCGTCGTTTACGACATTCGTCCTCGGTAAAACGGCGCGAAGAACCATAAAAGCCGGCGAATGCCTGACTTGGTCGGACTTCTGACTCGCACGACATGGCGACAAAGGATGGCATAAAATCAAAATGCTAAGGCGCTAATCCGCAAATGGCAACGCAAGTATTAGCCCTCATCCCGGCCCGCGGCGGCTCGAAATCGATTCCGCGCAAGAACCTCCAGTTTTTGCACGGTTTACCCTTGATCGCCCATACGATCAAGACGGCGATTGACGCCGCCAGCATCAACCGCGTCGTCGTTTCCACCGATGACGCGGAGATTGCCGACCGCAGCCGGGAATACGGCGCGGAGGTGCTCATGCGTCCTGCGCACTTGGCCGGCGATGAAACGCCCATGGCCGTAGTGGTCCGTTATACGTTGGACCAGCTTAAAGAGACGGAAAGATACGCTCCCGACGTCCTGGTACTTCTGCAGCCCACTTCGCCGTTGCGTGATGCCGATGACGTCGAGCGCGCCATGCAGTTATTCCACCAAAACGATTGCGCCGCCCTGGTCAGCGTAACCCCGGTCAAACACCATCCGTCTTGGATGTATACCTTGACGGGGAACCGCCTGCAGCCCTTTCTGGAAACGGAACTGCCGTCGCGGCGGCAGGAACTGACGCCCTTGTATTGCCTGAACGGCGCGATCTACGTCATTCGCTCCGCCGAGTTCTATCGTGGCAACAGTCTCGTGCCCCCGGGCGCATGTGCCTTCATTATGTCCGCCGAGCATTCATTGGACATTGACGAACCGGGCGACCTGGTCGTCGCCGAGGCTATCTTGCGGGCACGGGGAAAGGAGCGTTAACAAGTTTGAAAACCATCTGCGTCGTGACCGGAACCCGCGCGGAATATGGACTGTTGAAACGCATTATGTCCCTGATTGATGCCTCAGAGCAATTGACGCTCCGCACCGTGGTCACGGGCATGCATCTGTCCCCGGAATACGGAGCGACGGCCGCGGAAATCGAGCACGACGGCTTCAGGATCGACGCGCGCGTGGACATGCTGTTCAGCTGTGACAAAGCTTCCGCCATGGCCAAAGGGGTCGGCGTCGGCGTATACGGGATGGCCCAAGCCTTTGAGTCGTTAGCGCCGGATATCGTGGTCGTGCTGGGGGATCGGGTGGAGGCTTTCGCCGCCGCGATCGCGGCTTCGCTTTCCAATATCATCCTCGCGCATATCCATGGCGGGGATAAGTCCCGCGGCGGCCTCGACGAGACGATGCGTCACGCGATCACAAAGTTGGCCCATCTCCACTTTGCCGCCACCACGCAGAGCGCCCAACGAATCCTGCAAATGGGCGAGGAACCAGGGCGCGTATTCGTGGTGGGCGCGCCCGGCCTCGATGAAATATTCGATACGGCCGCCGCCGGCAATCCCGAGGAACTTGCGGTCAGCCTCGGACTGGATTTGCACCGTACGGTGATCGTGGTCGTCCAACACCCCGTTTCGACCAGCCCGGAAACTGCTGAACAACAAATCAGGGAAACGATGGAAGCAATCAGACGCTTGGCAATACAGACGGTGGTTATTTGTCCAAACTCGGACGCCGGCGGCCGGGCCATGCGCGCGACAATAGATGCATACCGGGATTTGCCCTTCGTAAGAGTCGTCAAGACCCTCGACCGCCGTCAATACCTATGTCTTCTGCGCCACAGCGGAGTCTTGGTGGGTAATTCGAGCAGTGGCATGATCGAAGCCCCCTGCCTTGGTACCCCGGTCGTCAATATCGGCGAACGACAAGAAGGCCGGGAACAGGCCGGGTTGGTGCTGCAGGCCGGCTATGACCGGAGCGACATCACGGCCAAAATCCGCCAGGCATTAGCCGCTCGGACCAAAAGTGCATCACAAGGGGAAAGAAACGACGTTTACGGCGATGGCAAAGCGAGTGCACGGATTGTCGCGCATCTGGAGCGGCTTCGAATAGATGACATTCCGCGGCAGAAATTGATTACTTATTCCTGAATCCGTGACATCAATAGCCTGCCAGGCAAAATCACGGGAGCTTGCGGTAGTGTTTTACAGTTCAGTAGTCACGGATTCAGGTTACTAAATTACCGGAGGTTTCGCCTGATGAACATGCGAAAAGTACTCATCTACGGGGCCGGGGGCCAAGGGCGGGTCGTCCTTGATATCCTTCGATCCGCCCGCACGGTGGATATTCTTGGCTTCGTGGATAGCAACCCCGCCCTTGTCGGCCGGACTGTGGACGGCATAAAGGTCTTGGGAACCATGGCCGATGTGACGGAGATCAAGGCGCGATACCCGGAAATCGCGGCCGTCGTCGCGATCGGCGACAACTACGACCGCGCGCACATCGCTGAGCAACTGGAACAATTCGGGGTGGCCTTCGTCAATGCCGTCCACCCGCACACGTCAATCAGCGCCACCGCCTGCATCGCGGGAAACGTAACCATCGCGGCCGGCGCGATTGTCTGCGCCCACGCCCGCATCGGCCAAAACGTCATCGTCAACTCCGGCGCGATTGTCGAGCACGAGTGTCTAGTCGAGGAGAACGTCCATCTAGCGCCGGGAACAAAACTTGCGGGCCGGGTCACGGTCCGCCGGAATACCTTCGTCGGCATCGGGGCCACCATTATCGGGCATCTCGTGGTCGGCGCGGATGCCATCGTGGGGGCAGGCGCGGTCGTAATCAAACCCGTGGAACCGGGGACGGTCGTCGCCGGCGTGCCGGCGAAGTACATCAAACCGGCTCCACACGCGTCCGGTTCGCATTAACAGTTCGGTCCAAAAGACGGGAGGAAAGCGCGCTTTTGAAACCCCGTATTCTCATCGTCAACCCATTCGACCCCCTCCCATACGAACCCGAACGCGAGGGCCGTTACGCTTATCTGGCACGCACGCTTGCCCAGCGCGGTCACGAGGTGATCTGGCTTACGAGCGCTTGGAACCATCGGCGCAAAGCGCCACGAACTCCTGTAATATGGCATAAAGACGGTCTGCGCGTCATCGCCGTGCGGACGCCGGCTTACAAGGACAATCTCTCGTGGCGGCGTATCATGAATCATTTCGTTTTTGGTTGCCGCGTCCGCATGCTCATCCCGCGCTTACACTGCATCGCGGTTGCAATAATCAGCCTCCCGCCGCTCACGCCATGTTTATTATTGACCGCCTGGCTTGCCCGGCGCGGCATCCGCACGGTCCTGGATATCCAGGACCTCTGGCCGGAGGTCCAGCAGAATCATCTCGGCCCGGGCGGCCTGCTGCTGGCGCCGCTCAAATGGGCAAGGTCGTGGGCGCTCAAGAAAGCCAGCCTGATCTGCGCGGTCAGTGAGGACTATCGCCAACGCCTCCACGTGCAAAAAACGGGGCTGATCTGCCATCTCGGTATTGATGCCGCACAGGTAAAGCGGTATATAATGGATGTTGCTCCAGATCAGACCGATATGCTTCAGGCGGCTTTCACCGGCAGCATCTCGTATGCCTACGACCTCATGACCATCCTGGCGGCCGCTGAATTAGCGCAAAAAGAACGGCTGGACATTCATTTCACCATCGCCGGCGACGGACCCCTGCTGCCCGCCTTGCGCGACTGCGTCGCCGGCAAAAAACTCGACAATGTGACCCTGACCGGGTATTTACCATACGAGGAAATCTGCCGATTACTGGTACGAGCCGACATGGCGCTGAATGCGGTCAAAAATAACGCAATGATATACTTTCCCAACAAAGTCTTTGATTATCTGGCGGCGGGGTGTTTCATCGTCAATTCCGGCCAGGGCGAGGAATTAAGCCGGATATTGGCGCAAGCGCAAGCAGGCGTATCATATATGGACGGCGATCCAGCCTCGCTTCTCAACGCGATTGCCCATTATCGCGAACGTTACTTCAAGGCCAGAGCCGAGACGAAACAGCGAATCATGGCCGTGGGGATGGGATATGACCGTGAGCTTGAATATCTGCCGCTGATCCAAGCCATCGAACGGTTGATGCACGAAAACGAGATGCAGAGCAAAAAAACTTCAACCGGATGGTGATTATACTGCAGTCCGACGTCATAAAGCGCTTTCTGGATCTAGCCATAGCCGCGGTTGGCTTATTGATCCTTTCCCCCGTTCTAGCCATCTTGGCTTTATTGATTCTCCTGACCATGGGCCGCCCGGTCCTGTTCCATCAGGCACGCGCCGGTCTTTGCGGCCAGCCTTTCACGCTGCACAAGTTACGCACGATGAAAAACCCCGCGCCCGGTGTCACGGCGTCCGCCGACGAAAAGCGCTTGACCCCGTTGGGCGCCTTCCTCCGCGATACGAGCCTGGATGAACTGCCGGAACTGCTCAACGTGCTGCGGGGCGAGATGAGCCTCGTCGGCCCGCGCCCGTTGTTGATGAGCTATAACGCACGTTATGACGCCGAGCAGGCACGCCGCCTGACGGTCAGACCCGGCCTGACAGGCTGGGCGCAGATCAACGGCCGGAACAACCTGTCGTGGGAAGCGCGGTTCGCGCTTGACGTGTGGTATGTGGACCATTGGAGCCTCCGGTTGGATCTCAAGATTTTGGGTCTGACAATCCTAAAAGTCATAAAACGGGACGGGGTTCATGCCCGGGAAGGTCTGACGATGCCGGAATTCACGGGAAGTATCGAACACCGATGAATATCCTCATCACCAGCGCCGGCCGGAGATCGAGTCTGGTTACGGCATTTAAGGAAGCCGCGCACCGACGTAAGGGGCTTCTCTACGCGGGAGACATAGACAGCCTTGCCCCCGCTCTGTTCCTTGCCGACCAGGCGTTACCGTTACCTGCCGTGCAGAGTCCGGAGTATATACCTCGTCTGCTGGCATTGGCGGCGGAGCACAGCATACGGCTGATCGTACCCACGATCGACACAGAGCTCCCGGTTCTGGCGCGGGCATCGGACGGTTTTTCCAGACAGGGCTGCCCGATTCTCGTTTCCCCCCCGGAGCTTGTGAACATTTGCGGTGATAAGTGGCAATTCGTCAAAGTCTTCGATGCGCATGGCATCAAGGTACCGCATTCGTGGTTGCCCGGGGAAGCAGATTCTGACACCTTGCCGGACCGTTTGTTCATCAAACCCCGGAACGGAAGCGCGAGCCTGAATGCATACCGGGTGCATCGAAATCAACTGGAACAGCTCCTTCCTCTGGTGCCCTACCCCATCATCCAGGAGGAAATAACTGCTCCGGAAATCACCATCGACGCTCTGCTGGATTTGGAAGGCCGGCCCGTTCATTACGTCCCACGGCGCCGGCTCCGCACCATCGGGGGGGAATCGATCCAGGGCGTCACGATCTCTGATGCAGGGATCAAGGGCTGGATCCTCCGCGTTCTGAGCCTCGTCTCCTCCATGGGCGGCAAGGGGCCTCTTGCCATCCAAGCGTTCCTGACTCAGGGTGAACCCACCTTATCCGAGATCAATCCGCGTTTCGGCGGAGGCTTTCCGTTAGCCAAAGCCGCCGGGGGTGATTATCCGGAATGGATTATGATGATGCTCGAAGGCAAGACCGTGGCGGAGAGAATCGGAGACTATAAGCCGAACCTTTACATGACGCGATATTATACGGAATTGTTTTTGGAGGAGCCTTTATGGCAATCAAGGGGGTAGTATTCGATCTCGACGATACTTTATACCTCGAACGCGACTATATATGGAGCGGATTCAGGCACGTGGCGAAAACCGCCCACAAAACCACCGGTTGTTCAGAGAGAATGATCTATGAGCATTTGCGGGGAATATTCGATCGCGGTATGCGCGGCCGGACCTTCAACCTCTTGCTCGAGACCTACCAAGAACTCGCCAGGCATTTCCTCCCAGACGACCTTGTGCGGATTTACCGCGAGCATCAGCCGTTGATTGAGCCGGTACCCGGCGCTATGGAACTGGTTGAATCCCTGAAGAAATCCGGTCGCCTTGTGGGGTTGTTGACGGACGGCCCGCTCTCGAGTCAAAACGCCAAAATAGCCGCGCTGAACTTGGCGCCCATCTTGAGCCCGATCGTCATCACCGATCGATGGGGCCGGGAGTATTGGAAGCCGCACCCGCGCGGGTTTGAGTTCATCGCGAATGCTTGGCGTATAAGCCCAAACGAACTGGCATACATCGGCGATAACCCGGAAAAGGATTTCATCGGCGCGAAGAGCTTGGGTTGGTTTACCATACGTCTACGCCTGGAAGGTCAACTGCATCTCGCTGTTGAACCGAGGAGGCCCGAGGCCTCGCCGCACGTTCAGTGCCATGGTATTTCGGAGCTCCAAAGCCTGCTGGAGACACGTAGTTTTCGTTGAGGTGATTGTATGTCCTACTTACGGCGGCAGATTCTCCCCATGCTTATCGACGCCGTCCTGGTGGCGCTCTCATTGTGGCTGGCTTTTATGTTGCGTTTCGACGGGGTTCTCAATCCCGTCTACTTACACCGTTTTCTGATCGCCTTGCCTTACTTCGTTCTCTGTTCCATCCCCCTCTTCTTGATTTTTGGCCTCTACCGCTCGATTTGGAAGTATGCGAGCCTCCGCGATTACGCTTCCATCTTTGCCGCGGTGACCATGGCGACCTTGCCCCTTCTATTGGGCCGGTTCCTATTGATCATCATCATCCCTTACGGCGTTTTGGGTATCAACTGGTTCATCAGCTTGATGCTCATTGGCGGGGTCCGGGCGGCGACCAGGCTTCCGGCGGAGTTGTCCCGCCGGCAAAAAAACGACAGCCCCGCAAGTATCTTAATCGTCGGTGCCGGTAATGCCGGCGTCATGATCTTGCGTGAATTACGCTCGGCAAGGCTCGGCCGGTCTCTCCGGCCCGTTGGTTTCGTTGACGACGATCCCACCAAACAGGGACGCACGATCGACGGCTTGAAAGTACTTGGCAGCCGCGAAGCGATCCCAAGGATTGTTGAAAAACATAAAATCGACGAAATCGTCATCGCCATGCCCTCGGCCTCCAGGAACGCCATCCGGGAACTACTGGCCATCTGTCGCGAGACGGACGCCTCGGTAAAGATTCTGCCGGGTATCTACCAACTCATCAACGACCAGGTTTCAGTCATGGCCTTGCGTGACGTGGCGATCGAGGATCTGCTGGGACGTCCGCCCGTCGCCGTGGACCTGGAAGAAATGGCCGTTTACCTCAGGGGCCAGACCATACTGGTGACAGGGGCCGGTGGCTCGATCGGCTCCGAACTCTGCCGGCAGATTGCCCGGTTCAATCCGTCGGAACTGCTTCTCCTAGGGCGCGGAGAGCATTCAATCTACCAGATCTACCTCGAGTTGAAGACCCGCTTTCCCGAATTGAAGGCCACACCGATTATTGCGGACATCCGCGACCGTGATCGGCTGGATAGAGTCTTTGCCGACTTTCGTCCCACGATTATCTTTCACGCCGCCGCCCACAAGCACGTACCGCTTATGGAAGAAGCACCCGATGAAGCGATCAAGAACAACGTCTTCGGTACGCAAAATGTGGCGGAGCTTGCCGATAAATATGGGATAAAGAGCTTCGTGTTGATTTCCAGCGACAAAGCCGTCCGTCCGACGAGTGTGATGGGCGCGACCAAACGGGCGGCGGAACTGATCATTCAGGACCTTGCCAAGCGAAGCTCGACGCGGTATTGCGCCGTTCGGTTCGGCAACGTTCTAGGCAGCAGAGGCAGTGTCATCCCCCTCTTTCAACAACAGATCGCCAAGGGCGGTCCCGTTACCGTCACGGACCCCCGCATGGTTCGTTTCTTTATGACGATTCCCGAGGCGGTGAATCTGGTCATCCAGGCTGGCGCCATGGGCAAAGGTGGCGAAATTTACGTCCTGGACATGGGTGAGCCTGTGCGGATCATGGACCTGGCCAGGGATCTCATTCGCCTGTCCGGTTATGAACCGGAAAAAGAAATCGAGATCGTCATAACCGGTCCACGTCCGGGTGAAAAACTCTACGAGGAAGTGCTCACCGCCGAGGAAGGCGTCACCGCGACCCGACACGAGCGAATCTACGTCGCTAAACTGAGCGAGGACGGCGGCAAGGATCTGCGACAGGGGCTGCGGGACTTACAGGAAGCGCTCTCTGAACCGGCGGCTTGCGTGCAGGAATTGACGGCGCTTATCCCCTGTTATTCGGCCGATACAAGATGGCACAAATAGCGGCTCATCATTTGGCTGGAGGTAACATTCCGATGCACGTTCCCCTCTCCCGCCCCGATATCACGGACGCCGAGATCGACGCGGTCAACGAAGTACTGCATACGCCGATCCTGGCGCTCGGCCCCAGAACGGCCGCATTCGAGGAAACTGTGGCCCAACTTACCGGCCGCCGTTACGGCATCGCCGTCAACAGTGGTACGAGCGGGCTGCATCTCCTAGTTCGCGCCCACTGCATCGAGGAAGGCGACGAGGTCATCACCACCCCCTTCAGCTTTATCGCCTCGAGCAACTGCCTTCTGTACGAGCGCGCCCGTCCGGTTTTCGTGGATATCGAGCCTGAAACGGGCAATAT
>JBLNCE010000188.1:0-14685 GCA_050260415.1 Bacteroidota bacterium
GAGTACGAGGAAGATAGTTGAACCATGGCAAGGGTTTTTTCAAGGATGGAGGTAAAGAGCGTGTCCAAACAATACTTCAGCGCCTGTGATGTCACCCCGAAGGAGATCCTGGCCGGCGACAGCGTGGAGATCAATATCCGGCTCGTCGCCGGCCCAGATTTTACCGCTCGGGGCAGCCGCATCGTCCTCGATCTGCCCGCCTATCTCGGTTACAGCAGACCCACTCTGCTACATCAAGAAATCGGGGGCTTTACCGAGGTCTTTTGTTCGAATCCCGATCTCCATTACACGAAGCGGGTCTGGGACATGGAGACCGGGGATTTTGCCGGCGTCACGGGCGGCGGCTTCAAGGGTATGGCGCAGCGGCTGTTCGTGCTGGATTTCGAGCGGGGCGAGGCGAGCGCGGGCGACGAGATCCTGATCAAATGGGGTTATCTCTGCAACGGGTACGGGACGGGCACCAAGGTCAGCACCGTCGTGCTGGCAAAGGAATTCTACAATACCATCCATGTCAGGTACTTTACCGACGGCACCCAAGGTTTACCCGACTTTGGCCGCTCCTTTAAAGGTTACGACCGGCCGGCGCCGGACGTCGAGGTCCCGCTCCGCTTTCGCATCCGGCCGCGGGAGCCGGATCGGATCCGCGTTTATCGTAAGGCTGACAAGGCCTCGTTAGTGGTGCTCGATCGGTTCGCGAACGTCAGCGAGGTCGATCGCCTCGAGGAACTGCTGCTTGAACCGGTAAAGGCGGAAAAGGACGAGCGGGGGGTCTTCCACCTCGCCGATCCGCGGGCCGCGGTGACCGCCAAGGCTTTGCCCGTCTACGACTGCCCGCGCACCGATGGGGTATACGGGGGCATGAACGTTTACTTCGGCGACCTGCACGTGCATACGGCCTTTTCCATCGATTGCATCGAGCGTGAGAAGCAGGAGATTACGCCGGCGCAGGCTTTTGCCTATGCCAGGGACATCAACTGCCTGGACTTTGCCGCCGTCACGGACCATCACTCGCCCAGCCGGGACGAACGCCACCGGATCGGGGAGGAGAACTGGCGGGAGACCCTGGCGGCCGTCCGCCGGTACAATGCCGACGGCGAGTTCGCCGCTTTCCCCGGCTTCGAGTTCCGCTGCGACCGGGGCGATACGGCCGTGGTCTTGGGCCGGGAATATGACTACGCGCGGATCAACGATCCGGCGATCGCGGACATCCGTTCCCTCTGGCGAAGTTTCAAAGGCTGCGACTATCTGACCATCCCCCACTTCCACAACCCGGGCAAGCTGCCGGAGGGAGAATGGCACGTCTGTCCCGACGAAGGGGTCGAGCCGGTGCTGGAGATCTTCTCCTGTCACGGGAGTTACGAGCGCGACCAGGTCCTGGAGAGGCACATCGCGGCCATGAAGAGTTTCCGTCCGGATAGGCACGGCAGGTACTTCCTGCAGCACGGATACCGGTACGGCTTTGTCTGCAACTCCGACGGGCACAAGGGTCACGTGGGACAGAACGGTTTGATCGCGGTCTACGCCGGGGAACTCACGCGCGGAGCCATCCTGGCGGCGATCAGGAACCGCCGGGTTTATGGCACGACCAACGCCCGCATCCGCCTATTGTTCACCATGAACGGGCATCTGATGGGCGCGGTTCTGCCCAATACGACGGAGAAACGGTTGTTCGTTTCCGTGGCGGGCGAGCGGCCGTTCAAGGCCGTGGATGTCTTCAGGGACGGCGATCTCCACAAGCGTTACAAACCTTACGCGCGCGAATGTGAGTTCGAAGAGACCATCCGGGACGAGTCGCCGTCCTCCTGGTATGTGCGCGCCATTCAGGTCGATAACGAGATCGCTTATGCCAGCCCCATCTGGTTCGAATGAGGCGCGGAGGTCTTGGCATGAACGAGAGTAATGCCGCCGTCGAACCGGAAGGGCTGGACTCTCCCGCGGAAGCGCCGGGCGCAACTTACTGTCTTGGCTTTCGATGACCTGGCGCGATACAACAAGAACCTGCGCATCGCCCTGACTCAGGACGAGACCAGGCGGATCGTGACCATGCTGAAGGGTCTCTCATTGCATCAGATCAGGAACATAATGCACCAGGTCATCCTGGACGACGGCATGCTTGGCGTCCGGGATCTGAAGACCATCGCGGACTACAAAAAGAAGGTTTTCGACCGGGAAGGATTCTTGGAGTATCACGGCGTGGTGCGGGCGGATGAGATCGCGGGCTTTGGAAACCTGAAGCGATGGCTCGCGGAGCGCAGCCAAAGCTTCTCGGGGCAAGAAAGGGGTATGCCGTCCCCAAAGGGGCTCCTGCTCATGGGTGTGCAGGGGTGCGGCAAAAGCCTAGCGGTCAAGGTCATTGCCGACATGTTGAGGCTTCCCTTGTATCAGCTCGACATCGGGCGTCTCTACAGCCAGTACATAGGCCAGACCGAACAGAATCTGCGCAAAGCTTTGGCGACGGCGGAGAAGCTTTCTCCCATGTGTCTTTGGATCGACGAGATCGAAAAAGGGTTCGCCGCCTCCGACGGCCAGGTCGACGGGGGGTATCCCAGCGCGTCCTGGGTCTCTTCCTGACCTGGATGCAGGAGAGAGAAGCAGCGTGTTTCCTCGCGGCCACCGCCAACAACATCCATAATCTACCGCCGGAGTTACTGCGCAAGGGCCGGTTTGACGAGGTATTCTTCGTCGACCTGCCCGGCGGCGAGGAACGGGCGGCGCTATTCCGTATCCATCTGCGCAAGCGGGGCCTCGATCCGGACGGGTACGACGTCAGTTCTTTGGCGGAGTGGACGGCCGCGTTCAGCGGCGCGGAGATCGAGCAACTCGTCATCGCGGCCCTCTACGGCGCGTCGTACAGGAGACGCTGACGACGTCGCATATCATGGCGAAGATCGACGCCACCAAGCCCCTGGCCGTCACGAGAGCCGAGGATATCGAGGCTCTGCGCGAATGGGCCAGGGAGCGGACGGTGCCGGTGTGAGGTCGACGGATCGTTTTGGCTGCCCTGGGAATGGACCCCCATTACTCCGCAGCCATGGACGGCTGCCGCCTTGTAGCGGCAGGCTTCAGCCTGCCGTGTGCGGCTATATCAACCGTCTTCCTATACCAGCCTCGTCAAGATCACCCCTGCCAGCAACCCGAGCACGGTTCCGCTCCAGGCCGCGCCGCGGCCGCCCACTTCCTCTCCCGTGGGTAAGAGCTCTTTGAAAACCACGAAAAACATGGCCCCGCCGGCAAAGGCCAAAGCCGTCGCGACGGCCGGCGCGGACAGCCGGCCGAAGAATCCGCCCACGGCCGCGCCGAACCCCATCGGGATCTCCACCAGCATCAAGGCCAGCAGGATCCGCCGTAGGCGGACGCGGCCCATTCTCAGCGTGGCCGCCATGATGGTGCCCTCCGGTATATTATGCAGCCCCATGAGCAAGGCCAGCCCGAGCCAGCCGGCGATTTTTCTCGACGCCACATATGCCGTCCCTAGGGCAACCCCCTCCGGGAAATTGTGCGTGCCGATACCGAGGCCGATCAGGAGACCGGTGCGGGTATGCTTGGTCAGGCGTTGACCGAGTCCCGGCAGAGACGGCAGGATGTGATCCAGGAAGCCGATCAGGAGGAAGCCGAGGCCGGTGCCCAGGGAGGAAAAGGCGATACCGCCGCTATGCCATGCTTCCGGCCAGAGATCGAAGAAGACCACGGCGAGCATGATGCCCCCCGAGAGCCCCAACAGCCAGGCCTGGCCCTTGCGCGAAGGATTCCGCCACGCAAGCACGAGCCCGCCGCCGCAGACGGTTCCCGCCACGCCGACCAGGAAACCCAGGATCGCCGCGAACAGCACCAGCTTCACACAGAACGCCGCCTTTCGTCCTCACCACATTACTAGGCGGCGAAGGGCGGCGTTATGCCTTGCTCTTTGGAAATAACTATTCTCTCTCGGGATACAGCTATGGTCATGGCGGGAAAATTGCGGGCGTGATCGGCCGGAAGTTCGGGCAAACTAGCGGGGCCGAAGGAGGACTAATTTGCGTAACAAACCCATCCCGATGCTCCTGGCGGCGGCGGCGGGCGCGCTCATGGCCGTCCAGGGCACGCTCAACAGCCTGCTCAGCAAGACTATCGGCCTGCCGCGGGCGACCTTTGTCGTCCATCTATCCGGAACGGCCGTCGCGGCCTTGCTGCTCCTCATCCCATGGCGGTCGGAAGGCTCCTTTGCCCGTCTCGGCGAGGCACCGTGGTACGCTTTTCTGGGCGGGCCGATCGGCGTGGCGATCGTCTTCTTCGTCGCGGCCGGCATCCGGAGGGTGGGCGCCGGCCTCGCCACGACCTCGATCATCGTCGCGCAGCTATTGACGGCCTACCTGATCGATCACTGCGGGCTCTTCGGCGTGGAGCGGCTGCCCTTTGGGGCCTTGAAAGCGTTGGGGATCGCCTTGATGGCGGCGGGGGGATGGCTGTTATTGAGATAGCCTAGGACCCCGCCATGGCGGCGATCACTGCATCCCAGCCGGTGTCGGCAAATCTCAATTCCCCGTAGTGGCCGTAATAGCTTAACTCTTTGGCATCGGTCGGCAGCAAGATCGCGAGTCCTTGTAAACCGGCGTAGTTACCGCCGGAATAGGAACTGGTAACGAGACCGTTCCCGTCCAGGAAACTTTTGACCGCCGCCGCCTTGGACGCGATGGCGGGAATGGTGTAGTCGGCGGCTAGTTTCGATACGAAGTCGCGCAGTTCGGTGTTCTCGCCGTAATCATAGTCCGCAGCATCGATGGCGTGCGCACGGACCGTGGCCTTCTGGGACGAATCCGCATCGTTGATTGCCGCGGCAAGCTGCGCCAAGGCCGCCTTGAGCCCGGCGAAGGCCGTACCCGTTAATCTGATGGCGGACTGAGTTACGTTTTCCCCCGGGTAAGTTTGGCCAAAAGCCTGCACGATCCGCGCGGCGAAAGCGTCCGGGGATGCATTGCCCGCATCCCTTAGCCAATCCAAGATCAGCGTGTAATTATATCCATCCCCTGGCACATTTGCCGCCGAGCCCACCATGTAGTCCACGAGCGGCTGTCCGCTCTCGTCATGGAGTTCCGCCGCCACCTCCACCATCTGCATTAAACAGGCGTCGAAACAAAGCACGTTTAGATGAAATCCGGCCATGGCCTCGGCTTCCTCGATCGCCTGGCAGTACTCGATGGTCGTCAGGGCATCCTTATTGGCGCTGTCGTCCACGCCAATCATCTGCGTATGTATCCCGGGCTCCGGCGGCAATGAGGAGGAACGCGCCGCATCGGGGTCCCAGACGCCGCTGCCGTGGTTCCAAAGGACGAGGGCATAATTACGCGCCGGAAACCGTTGCACGCCCCAGACGAGGAAGTCGCGCAGGGTCTCTTTCAGGCCGGTGTTCGTCTCGCCCAGCGAGGCCAGGGTTGCCGTCGAACCATACTTGACCAGCAGGCGTTGGGTCGGTTTGCCGAAGTCCCAGGGATCGTGCTGCACGACGATGTTGAGGGAGGCATTCGAGCCCACCGCCGCCATCTCTTGCAGATCAAAGCCCGCGAAGTAATCCAGGTTGTTATCCGCCGCCATATAGACGAGAAAAGTCCAATTGCGCACCGCGCGGGGGAGGCACCCCGCGAGGAAAAAGAGCATCAGGACGCAGAGGATCATCAATCCGCGTGCGCGCAGATTACGGTGTTCTTTATGTCTTTCGTGGCGATACCCGGATTTCGAAGGTGAACTCATCCCCGGCCCCTCTCTTTCGCAAAAGCTAGGCCGCCGCCACCCATCTCTTCGCCACGATGGTGGAAAGCCTGCGAAAGCCAGGATGGCTCAGAGCAGGCCATGGGTGCCGCGGCTTTGACCGTTCCCGGGTCTGAGGTGGCGCCATAGGCGGGGTGAGTGCCGATTATCCCCGTGTTAAGCTTCATGGACACGCTCCAAAGCCTCAAAGGCGCTGTACTCTTTGCGGAAGTAGAACTCCACCGTGCCCAGGGGGCCGTTGCGATGCTTGGCCACGATGAGCTGCGTGACGTTGGGATTCTCCGTATCCTGCTTGTAGTAGTCCTCGCGATAGAGAAAAGCCACAATATCCGCGTCCTGTTCGAGCGAGCCGGATTCGCGCAGGTCGGCCAAGGTCGGCACCTTTGATGTGCGTTGCTCGACCGCCCGGGAAAGTTGGGAAAGCGCCAAGACGGGCACGCCTAGTTCCCGGGCCAGCGCTTTTAGGGAGCGGGAGATCTCGGAGACCTCCTGCTGGCGGTTCTCCACTTTGCCGCGGCCCTGCATGAGTTGGAGATAATCGATCACGATCAAGCCCAGGCCGTGTTCGGCCTTGATCCGGCGCGATTTCGTCCGTACCTCCAGGGCGGAAATATTCGGGGTGTCATCGATGAACATGTTCGCCTCGCTCAGGACCCCGAGGGCGCGGGAGAGGCGCGGCCAGTCGTCCTCATGCAGATGGCCGCTGCGCATGCGCTGCATATCCACGCCCGCCTCGGAGCAGAGGAGTTTCATGGCCAGCTGTTCCTTGGACATCTCGAGGCTGAAGACGACCACCGGGATCTTGTGATCCGTGGCCGCCCGCTGCGCGATGTTCAAGGCGAAGGTGGTCTTGCCGATGCTCGGCCGCGCGGCCAGGATGATCAAGTCGGAGGGCTGCAGCCCGGCCGTCAGCCGGTCCAGGTCGGCAAAGCCCGTGGGCAGGCCCGTCACGCCGCCCTTGCTCTCGTGGATCTTTTCGATGCGGTCGAAAGCCGGGATAAGGATGGAATGCAGCGCGACCGTGCCCTGGTTCTTACGCCGCTGGGCGATGGCAAAGATGCGGCGCTCGGCCTCGTCCAGGACGGTCGCCGCATCGCGGGACTCATCGTAGCCGAGAGACACAATCTCGGTCGATTGCGTGATGACCGAACGCAGGATGGACTTTTCCTCCACGATGCGGGCGTAGTATTCGACATTGGCCGCGGTCGGCACGGAATTGGCCAGACTCGTGAGGTAGCCGACGCCCCCGACCAGCTCGAGCTGGTCGCGGCTGCGCAGGTAATCCGTGACCGTGATGAGGTCGACCGGTTCGGCCCGATCGGCCAGGGCGGTAACGGCGTTCCAGATGATGCGGTGGGCCTCGCGGTAGAAATCGTCGGCGGTCAGGATTTCCTGCGCCTTGAAGATCGCTTCGCGCTCAAGCAGCATCGAACCGAGCGTAGAACGCTCGGCCTCTATGTTTTGCGGTGGTACGCGGTCCATTGAGATGTCGGCTGGCAAGGTCATGCGCCTCCGTCGGTACTAAATACGTCTTCGGGGAGGGCTTTTCCTGCCTTGGCTGTCATCGGCCAGGGTGGAAAACCTCGTGCGTTCTTTGCCGCGGCGCGTGCATTTCCTTATCTCCAGGGCGCGACACGCTCCGCTTAGGCCAGGGTTGCTCAGTCTGACGAAAGAGCCCCACGCACCGGGGCTTTTTTTTTGCGCTCATAGACTCAAAGAAGTGCAAAAAACCGGCAAGCCATGCCCCCGGCGTGCTATAATGGGTCTGAAAACCAACCACGGAATGGGGGTGAAGCGATGGTGACCCATGACGAAATCCTGGCCGTCTTGGAGGACCTGGCCCCGCGCGTCTGCGCCGAGGCCGGCGATGCGTCCTGTTACGAGGTGCGCGCGGATAAGGCATGCAGCCGTCTGGGCATTTGTATTGACCCGACCGAGCGCAACCTGTTCATGGCGGCCAGCGACGGCGCGGATTTCATCATCACGCATCACCCTTGGAACGGAGAGGCCGCGGAAGTAATCAAAGCCAAGGGCATAAGCATCTACAGGCTGCATTCGGCCTGGGACAATGCGCCGGACGGGAATATGGCGACGCTGGCGCGGATGTTGGGCCTCCGCGATCTCGTTCGGGCCGACGGCGCGCTTACCGGCCTCTCCGGCCTGTGCCTGCGCGAGTTGCTCGAACGATGCCAGCGCATCGTAGGCAAGAGCGTCTTGCCGTACTGCGGCGAACTTGGCGCGCGCGTGAACACGGTCGGCATCATTCCCGGTTCGGGCTTCTTGCCGGTATATCGCCGGCGTTGGGAGACGCTCGTCCATGCCGGGTGCGATACCATCATCTCCGGCGAGATATCCCATTCCGCCGCCCGTTACGCGCAATGCGCCGGTATCCGTCTGATCGACCTCGGCCATAGCGGCCTCGTCAAGCCCGGCATGGCCCATCTCGCCTACCTGCTTCGCTGCCGCCTGCTTGCACGGGGGTGCGAGGTTGAATTTTATGATGATACATACAACATCAACTACTTTACCGCCTGGTCCCTCCCCCGGCAGGAGGAAAACCGCGAGACATCCGAACCATCCGGGGCGATCGTGCTTCCGTTTCCACGTTAGGGATCTGGAATAGGGAGCAGTCCATGCCCCCGGTCATTCCTATAAACTCGGAACGGGAGTGAAGGCATGATCCTGGTGATTAACGTCAATAACACCCACACAATGCTGGGCGTCTTTCGCGGCGAGGAACTCCTGGCCGATTGGCGCGTGGCCACGGATCGGATGCGGACTTCGGATGAATATGGGCTCCTGGCGCGGAGCCTTTTGCGTGAAGCCGGTTTGCGGCCGGAAGAAGTTCAAGGTATTGCTCTGGCCAGCGTCGTGCCACCGGTAACCATGAACTACGTGCAAATGTGCCAGCGGTATTTCGGCTGTGAGCCGCTCCAGATCGGACCCGGCATCAAGACGGGCCTCTCCATTCGTTACGAAAATCCCCGGGAAGTCGGGGCGGATCGGGTGGTAAACGCCGTAGCCGCCATCAAGCTCTACGGGCCGCCGTTGATCCTCGTCGATCTGGGCACCGCCACTACTTTCTGCGCCATCAGTCCCCAGGGTGAGTACCTCGGCGGCGCCATTGCGCCGGGCCTGGGCATCGCCGCCGAGGCGCTCTATACCCGGGCCGCCAAACTCCCGCGCATAGAACTCGTCCGGCCAAAGACGGCCATCGGCCGCAACACCGTCTCCTCCATGCAATCGGGGATTATCTTCGGCTACGCTGCGCTCGTGGACGGGCTGGTACGCAGGTTCGCGGCGGAGATGGGCTGCCGGCCCAAGGTCATCGCCACCGGCGGACTAGCTTCGGCCATGGGCGACGCGGAGACAATCGATCTGGTCGACCCGCATCTCACCCACCACGGGTTGAGGTTGATATACGAGATGAACCGGGAGACGCAGAACTAGGCAAGAGGCAAAAAGCCAGAGGAAAAAAGGTGAGTTTACCCGCCCCAGCGAAGGCGGGAGGCATCATCGGTCCGATGCGGGGGCACGTTATCTGCGCCCGTTCAGGCGTAGGCCCTGCGATTTCTCCTAAGATTATCTACAAAGGAGGCCGTCAGGTGAAACGTCTCTATCGTTCGCGTCATAACCGTTTCCTCGGAGGTGTCTGCGGCGGTCTGGGGGAATATTTCGAAGTGGATCCAACCTTGGTTAGGTTGTGCTGGGGGATCGGGATCCTGGTCACCGGTTGTTTCCCCGGGCTCATCGGTTACATCCTGGCCTGGGCCATCATCCCCGAGGCGCCGGCCGGGGAAGGTCATTAGTCGCGCGTCACGCGTCTAGAGAGCCCATACCCAGTACAGGCACCAAATGTAAGCATGCATCCGGCTCAAGTTTGGCGTCGCCTATGTTACAATAGAAGCAACGATCGATGAGGAGGGATGCTGATGGCCCGCGTAACGCCGTTGCCGGTGCTCCAGCATCACTTCCGCCGCCTGGAACTGGATGAGTTCCAGGCGGAAGCCATCTATCAATTGGACTGCGGCAATTCCGTCCTATTGGCGGCGCCCACGGGTACCGGCAAGACATTGGTCGCGGACTACCTGGTGACCAAGGTGCTGCAATCCGGCCGGCAACTGGCCTATACCGCTCCGGTCAAGGCGTTGGTCAACCAGAAGTACCGGAGTTTTGCCCGCGAACTGGGCCGGGATCGGATCGGGATCATCACCGGCGACGTGGCGCAGAATCCAGATGCACCCGTGGTGGTCATGACGACGGAGATTCTCCGCAATGAACTGGCCATGGGCGCCAACCGCCGTTTCGACTGGGTGGTCTTCGACGAAATCCACTATCTGGACCATCCTAAACGCGGCAACGTATGGGAACAGGCATTGCTGCTCCTGTCCCGATCCACGCGCATTCTGGGCCTCTCCGCCACCGTCCCCAACGCGGAAGAGATCGCGGCCTGGATCGGCCGTCTCTTGGGGACGCCGGTGGCGTTGATCCGGCACAGCATCCGCGCGGTGCCGTTATGCCACTATTACTACAACCGGGGCACGGGCCTCATCGCCCCCGGCGATCTCTTCGTCCGGCAATCAGAGGCCGTGCTCGGCCGGGACGGATCCCTTGACGTAAAGGGCGGATTTCGCGGGGCGGTGGACATCTTCAAGGCACAGCCGGCAGCGGTCCGCTACCGTGAGGAAACCACCCATCTGGACCTCGTCTCATACCTGGCCCAGAATCGGCTCTTTCCCTGTCTCTATTTCGTCTTCAGCCGCCGAGGCTGCGAGGAAAAAGCCCGTCAATTGGCGGCGCGGGCTGATTACCTGAATTCGCGGGACAAAGACGCGGTCCGGGTGGCGGTCAGGCAATCCCTTGCCGAAGCCGGGCTCGGCCCGGAGGACGTACCCGATTACAAAGCGGTCAAGGAGATGTGGCTCCGCGGCATCGGCGTGCACCATGCCGGGATGCTGCCCGTCCTCAAGGAAATCGTGGAGGTGCTGCTGGAAAGGCGCCTCCTGCGCGTCGTCTATGCCACGGAGACCTTTGCCATCGGCGTCAACCTGCCGGTGCGCGCGGTCTGCTTCGACAGCCTGCACAAGTTTGACGGGCAAAACTTTCGCTTCCTCAACCAACAGGAGTACTTTCAGATGGCCGGCCGGGCCGGAAGGCGCGGGCTGGATCGGAGCGGCACTGTGATCGCCCTGGCTGATTTTGCCGCCTTACAGCGCGAGCCGCCGCCGGTCTGGGACGAGGGTTCCCTGGCGCCCATCCAAAGCCGGTTTGCCTTGCCGGATCATGTTATCCTCAACCTCACCGCCCGCTTTGACGAGCGCGATCTCGACCGTTTCTTCGGACAAACCCTGGCGGCTTTTCAAGGGGGTGACCACGCCGCCCTGAGGCGGGCATATCTTGCGCGTCAGACCGTGCTCAGACAACTGGATTATCTGGACGAAAAAGGGCTGCGTCCGCGCGGCGAGGTCGCGCGCAGAATCTACCAACGCGAACTGGCGGCCACGGAGTTGATCTTCGCCGGCGTGCTGGACGAGTTGCCACCGGCGGATCTGGCCGGGTTGGCCGCGGCCCTGGCGGAAGAAGAACGCCCATCCGAGCTGGCCTATGCTTATCAGTCGCCGTCCTGGCTCGGTCAAGCGGAAGCGGCTTTGTCCAGGGCGTTTGAGATCGCCGGCGCCGGCGAACGCTGGCTGGACCCGGCCGTCATCCCCCCGGTGGCGCTCTGGTGCACCGGCGCCGACCTGGCCAAGGTGCTGCGGCGTTACCCCCAGGATCCGGGCGATTTCGTCGCGCGCTGCCGGCGTGCCATCGATCTCTTGCGTCAGATCGGGACAGCCGCGCCAAATCTTCGCCAGCGGACAATGCGCGCGGCGGCGCTGCTCGATCGGGATCTGGTGCGGCTGCGGCTATAAACCGCACGCCCTTTGCAAAGAAGGTAAACGGCAAGGCCCGGAGAATCGATATAATACGGGGACACGCACGGTACACAACGGCCGGACGCAATACGGCGCTGCGGAGGACGTTGCGCCCGCTTTCCATGTATACAATATACAAGACCCGAATTACTGGCAAAGCAGGAGGTGTCCGTGATGGAACGCGCAGGGAATGGGAACGGGTACAACCCCTACCAGGCGGTCATGACCCAACTCAACAGGGCCGCCGATGTCATTGGTCTCGAGGACAGCTACCGCGCCGTCCTGGCCCAGCCCGAACGGGAACTGGTCGTCTCGATCCCGGTGGAGATGGAAAACGGCGAGATCCAGGTATTTACCGGCTACCGCGTCCAGCACAACAGCGCCCGCGGCCCCTGCAAAGGCGGCATCCGTTACCATCCGGAAACGACCCTGGACGAGGTCAAGGCCCTGGCGGCCCTCATGACCTGGAAATGCGCGGTCGTGGACATCCCATACGGCGGCGCCAAGGGCGGTATCCGTTGCGATCCGGCGCATCTGTCCCCGCAGGCGTTGCGCCGCATCACGCGCCGCTACACGGCGATGATCATGCCGATCCTTGGACCCCAGCGGGACATCCCCGCGCCCGACGTCAATACCAACGCCGAGGTCATGGGCTGGATCATGGACACCTACAGCATGATCCAAGGCTACACCGTGCCCGAGGTCGTGACGGGCAAGCCGATCGAGATCGGCGGCTCCCTCGGCCGCCGGGAGGCCACTGGCCGCGGGGTCACGAACGTGGCCGTGCGCCTGGCCCAGGACCGGGTGCTGCCCATCGCCGAGACCACCGTCGCCGTGCAGGGCTACGGCAACGTTGGCGCCACCGCCGCCAACCTCATGGCCGGCGAGGGCTTCCGCATCATCGCCGTCAGCGACGTCTCAGGCGGCCTGCACTGCGCCGAGGGGCTCGATCTCGATGCGATCAACGATTTTCTGGCGCGGGGCGATCGCCTGCTTTGCGACTATAATGGCCCCGGCGTGGAGCACATCAGCAATGCCGAGCTTCTGACCCTGCCGGTCGACATCCTGGTCCCCGCCGCGCTCGAAAACCAGATTACCAAGGCCAACGCCCCCGCCGTCAAAGCCCGTTTCATCATCGAGGGCGCCAACGGCCCGGTGACGCCTGAGGCCGACGCCATTTTGAAGGATCGCGGCGTGGCCGTCGTCCCCGACATCCTGGCCAACGCGGGCGGCGTGGTGGTCTCGTACTTTGAATGGGTACAAAACCTGGAGGGGCTCCTCTGGGACGAGGACGAGGTCAACCGGATGCTGAAGAAGATTATTATCAGGGCTTATGAAGCGGTTACCGGGCGTGCCTCCAAAGAGGGGTTGACGTTGCGGGAGAGCGCGTATGTGATCGCGTTGGATAAGGTCACGACGGCGATCAAGGTGAGGGGGATTTGGCCTTGAGACCGAACAAAAACCATCCCCCGCTTCACAGCCCCGCCATGAACTCAAACAGCCTGTCATTGAAACCCGGCAATCCCTCGTGGCCGAAATCCGGGTAAACGGCTATATTCTTGGGCGCCGCGATCTTGTTATAGGCGGCGAATTGTGTGGACGGCGGGCAGATGGTATCCATGAGCCCGGCGCATGACGATGGCGGCCAGTTGGGCCGTGTCCAGGAAGAACTGCCGGAAAAGCGGGTTATCCGGCGTATCGTCAAGCCCCCTGATGATGTGCCCGCGCAGCGTGTTGCCCTTCACGCCGCCCGTGTCCTCGGACAGGCCCGCTTGGCCCCGGCAGTCCAGCGCGGCCACGGAGTAGCCCAGGGCCACGAAGTTCAGCTTGTCGCACCAGTCGCCCGCCTGGCCCGAGTAGCCGTAAAACTGGAGGACGGCCGGGTGCGGTTCGGGGTGATTCCTCGGCTTGAGGTATTTGGCGTGGATCCTTGCACCGCGGACGCCGGTGAAATAGAGGTCGTAGCACTCTGCAAAAGGGGTCTGGAATGAAGCGGGGACCATCTCCACCCGCGGATCGACGGCCCGCATCTCGGCCAGGGCTCGTGCCCAGAAAGCGTCGAAGTCCTCGGGCCGTGGGTTTTTCCCCCGGTACGTTCTGAGTTCCTCCAGAGGCATGTCGATGATGGGCATCTTGGCATGCTCCCGTTTCGCCACATAGCCGCTGCTGCGGCACCTATCATGGAAAAACTTACCCCGTGTACCCGCACATGCCCACCCGGGGCGAGTTGACTACCGGCAAGAAGCAATCCTCGCCGCATTCATGTTTGCGGGCGCATTTGTCGCAAAACCAGCCTGCGTCCTCCCATATGCATTGTCCACATACTTGCGTGGCCGGTTCACCGCATACCTCGCAGACGATGGGGGGCGGGTCGTTCCTGGCCAGAATCCGGATGTTCTTGCCCTTGATCTCGGTTTCCCATTCCCCCAGGACTTTTAGTACCAGCTTCGTAGTGGTGCCAAAATCGTAATCATGGTAAAACTTTTTTCCCTTGGCGAGCACGTCCTGTATCGCCACCTCCATGTCGTCGTCGCCCTCGCCTTCCACATCGTAGATCAAATCGTCTATCTTGAAAGCGCTGAGGTGTCCGCAACATTCAAGCCAAATCTTCCTAAGGAAAGCATCGAGATCCGCCAAGGTCGCCCTGGCCGGGATCTCAAGGTGCATCCAGTATTGCGGCAAGTACCGCCCCTCGACCAAAAGGTGAAAAGCCCTTCCCACTTTGGGCTTTCGTCCCCCCGGGGGCGTCTCCGTCTTGGCTGCTTTCAGTCTGCACGACCGGAGATGATTGGTCGTGACCGCCTTGGCGATACCGGCGCCGCAGATGGCGCATTGTCCTGTCAACATCTCAACATGGCTTCGCATAGGATCGCCTCCCTACTTCAACGGCGCTTTCATTTTTCCATATCATACCTAAAACTCCCCCTCTCCGTCTCGGCTTACCACTACCGTTATCTCGGGAAAGTCGAAGAGGGGCGAGGGTTATAAAAAACGGCAAATTATTAGATCTTTTGCATCTAATGCATCT
>JBLNCE010000189.1:0-10215 GCA_050260415.1 Bacteroidota bacterium
GGTAATAAGAGCCCGGATTCAGGCCGTTTAACTCACCCCCGGCCTTCGGCCACCCCCTCTCTAAGCTTGGAGAGGGGGACGGGGGGTGAGTTGAAAGCGCAAACCAAAGGTGTTTTCGCAACCTGATTTAAGGGAATACCCAAATTGCGCAATGGCGTCTACCGGGTTATCCGGATGACGAAACAGCGTTGGTTTATCGCGTTTTCGTCATTCCGCTGAATTGAAAGACGCCATTTCGCAGGGATGCGCAGCCCTTCTCAGGCCCACGATGGGCCAAAGCCCGCGACGACCATGGCCTGCTCTGAGCCATCTTGGCTTTCGCAGGCTTTCCACCTTCCTGGCGAAGAGAGGGTCCAAAGCAGGCAGGCCGCACCGGCGCACCCGGCGCAGGCCCGCAAAACGACTACAACTGCTTGTCATATGAAAGCTTATACGACTCTGTCAACTTGACGCAACAGTACTAGGCCCGTGAAGAGACGGACGCAGGCCTTCGTCCGGCGCGGGGGAAGACGCCCTCGTTCGCGGAGCGGGCCTCCTCGGTCGCGTAAAACGCCTTCGGGTCAAAGGCCCGGATCAGCGCCGCCACCTCCGGGAGGCTCTTGCGTTTGATGACCGTATAGATCAGTTTGACCGGACCCTGGGCGCCCTGCCCATCCACGCAGGTCACGCCATAGTTAGCCGCGATCAAGGTTTCGATCAGCCGCGCGGGCTCCTTGGCCGTGACGATGCGGATGACCAGGTAGCCGACGGCCAGACGCTCCTCGAGGCTGATCCCGATAAAGGTGCCCGCCGCGAAGCCGGCGCCGTAGGCCAGGTAACAGGCGGCGTTGGTCAGATTCCGCATAACCTGGCCGATCGCGACCAGCCAGATTATCACTTCCACAAAGCCGCAGAGCGGCGCCAGCCACTTCTTCCCCTTGGAGACGAAGATGATGCGGACCGTGCCGATGGTTACATCAAGCACGCGTGCCACGAAGATCAAGAGCGGCACGACCACCCAGGTAAAGAGGCTCGCATCCGGAAGCGCCACCGTCATCCTTGACCACCCCAAGCAGTATGGCTCCGCCCGTTTGATCTTAACCCGCCGATGGCCCCCTGGTCATTAGGGGATAACTGGCCTTTGCCGGTCTCAACTCGTCTTCAGTTCCGGCATCTGCCCGCAAGCCTGGTCCAGACGCACCCGGGCCATGAGGAGATCGTACTCCGCCTGCGCCACGCCGAACTCGGCCTGCGTGAGAGCCTGCGTGGCCTCCCCCAATTCTGAGAAGAGCGCCACGCCTTCGCGATAGCGAAGCGCGGCGAGTTCCCGGGCCTGAGACGTCAGTTCCCGCTCGCGTCTGGCCTGGGCCAGCCGCAGCGCCGCCAGGTTGAGATCGCTGAGGCACTGGCGCAACTCCAAACGGATCTCCTTCTCCACCCTGGACAGGGAAACTTCCGCGCTCTCCACGCCCGTTTGCGCCGCGGCGACCTGCGCGCGGGTCAGGCCGCCGTCGAATGGCTGCCAGGTCAGTTTGAGCCCGAGCCGAAGGCCGTCCGCCTGCGTCAAGGATCCTGACGGAGAGTTACGGTCGCCGGCTTGACCACCGAGTTCCCAACGAACATCGCCGGTGGTCAGATCGAGCACGACGTCAATGGCATAATCCCCTTGCCGCTCGGTGGCGCTAAGCTGGAGATCCGGCAAGGAGGCGTTCTTGCGCAGCACGAGCGTGCGTTCCGCCTTGCGCAGGGCGGTACGGGCCACGATCGCGTCGGCGCGCTGCTTGAGGGCCGCTTCATAAAGCTGCTGCTCATCAAAGGGAATGACGGGGGGCGCCATGGTAACGGGCGCCAAGACCAGCTCGGACCCGAGCGGCCGGCCGATCTGCAGCAGGAGCCCGTCGAACGCGAGGCGCCTGTTCGCTTCGGCTTCACGAAGGTCCAGCGCGGCCCGCTCGCGGTTGCTTTCCGCTTTGAGCACATCGAGCTTGGTGACGGTGCCCGCCGCCAGGTTGGCTCTGGCGACGCGTTCGTCGTCCTTGGCCAGTTCCATAGCGCTGGCGCGCAGCCGCACGACCTGGTCGGCCTTGACCGCCGCCAGGTACTTTTGCACCGCCGCCGCCGCCGCGGCAACTTTGGCCTGCGCCAGCCTGGCCTCGGCGTCGGCCCGATCCCAGAGGGCGCGCTCCACCTCGCTCGCGGCCGTGCCCCCGATCAAACGCGGCAGCAGTCCGGTCCGGTTCTGCGCGATGCTAAAGGCGATCGTCGAGGTCCGCCTGGTCTCCACGACGCCGCCGACCGTCACCGGGCCCTGGGCGTGCTCGGCCGTGATCGTGCAGCCCGGCGCGATCTTGGCCAACTCCTGCGCCACGCCGGCCTCGGCCGCGGCCACGGAGGCTTGCGCCGTCAGGACCTGAGGGTCTACGGCCACCGCGGACCCGGCCGCTGTACGCAAGTCCAGTTCCATGGGCGGCGCAAACTCGCCCAACGCCGTGCCGCCGCAGATGATGATCAACGCAAGTATCAGCCAAGTCCGCATCTATGCTTCCTCCAAATCACGGTGGAATTGCCGCTTACCTTAGAAGTAATCACCCCGGCATCTTGCCGGGATCTTTCCGCGGGTCTATTTCGCCAGCTTACGCACCATCTCGATTACTTCCTTGTTCATTTGCACCAAACGTTCCCTGGCCTTCTGCATCTCCTGGCGCAGTTTCTGTATCTGGGCCTGATTCGTGCCGGATTGGTTTCCCCTTTGCACCAGCGTAAATCCCATGCCGAACTTCGCCTCGTCAAACTCGAGATTCATGATGTAGTCCATTTGCGCCTGGTTGAGAGCTTTTTCCATCCGGTCGATGGCCGTCTCGATACGATCCGCCAGCTTTTGCTGGCGCGCCGCCATCTCTCTGCGTTGCGCCTCCGTCAGCCCGCCGCCGTTGGCACCGCCGCGCCATCGCGTTTGTCCTTGTCCTCCCTGATTCTGCTCCTGACCTCCCCGCGTCCGTGCGTTGAGATCGACGACCAAGATGTGCTCTTCCACCAAGGCCTCGAGTTCGGGGAGGATCTTCTTGGCCTGCGCCGGTTGGAGCTTCAACTTGTTATCCTTGCTCTTGCCCAGATCCCGGAGCCCGTACATGAACCAAGCTAGGTCGACCTGCGGCCGGCGCATGTCCGCCGCCGTCTGCGCCGCCGCCGCAGACGCCACCGAAGCCGCGATCAAGCCGCCTACAATGAATGCCAGTACCATTCGCCGCACGCTTCATACCTCCCTAGTTCTGACGCAGCGACACTGCAAAAAGTTGCCGAACGAACAATGCGACCACGTTCTTACATTCCTGTATAGGGATGCGGTCTCGTCCTCATGTTTTCTTCGTGTCTTTGTGGCTTTGCGTGATCTATGGTTTTACATCGCCCTTGGAACACTACTCATGCCTTAGCGCCACGATCGGATCCAGCTTCGAGGCCCTACCGGCCGGGTACACGCCGAAAAAGAGACCGATCGCCAGCGACAGGCCAAAGGCCAGCACCACCGAGGTGGAACTGATCACCGTCTTCCACCCGAAAGCGCCCGCCAGTCCAGCGGATCCCACCGCGCCCAGCAGGATGCCGACGACCCCGCCGAGCAGGCTCAGAGTCGCCGCCTCGAGCAGGAATTGGATCAAGATCTCCTCCTCCCGGGCGCCGATGGCCTTGCGGATCCCGATCTCCCTGATGCGCTCGGTGACCGAAACCAACATGATGTTCATGATGCCGATCCCGCCCACCAGGAGCGAGACCCCGGCGATGCCCGCCAGCAGCAGCGTCAGGGTCCTGGTCATATCCTCCGCGGTGGCCAGGATATCGGCCTGGTTCATGATGGAGTAGGCGTTTTCATCCTCCAGTTCCCGCAGGAGAACGTCATTTACCTCGGCGTAAGCCTGATCCATCAGCTTTTCGTCCGCCGCCTGCAGGTAGATTGTGCGCAAGCGTTCGTTTCCGAGCAGCCTGCGCTGGGCCGTGGCCAACGGCACGTAAACGACGTCGTCGTTACTGAACATGCCGGACTGTCCCTTGGCCGCCAGGACGCCGATAATCGTAAATTTGACGCGTCCCACCTTGATCTGCCGGCCGATCGGATCCTGGTCCGGGAAGAGTTCCGTGACGACATCCTGGCCGATCACCGCCACTTTCCTGGCGCTATGAACATCCTCCGCATTGAAGAAGGCGCCGCTGGCTACCGTCAGGTTCCGCACGGCCGGATAGATCTCGGTCACGCCCGTGATGCTGGTGATCGTGCTCCTTGACCCAAAAGACACTTCCCGCTGGGTCCCCGCCTCCGGCGCGACCATCTTCACCGACGGACAACCCTCGAGCAGCGGCGGGATCTTATTGGTAAGCGTCGTGCCGCTGCCGAATGCGCCCCGGCCCTGATTCATCCGGCCGGGACTCACCATGAGCAGATTCGAACCGAGCGCACGGATTTGGTTGGTTACCTGTGCCTTTGCGCCCTCGCCGATCGAGACCATGATGATGACCGCCGTGACCCCGATGACCACCCCCAACGTGGTCAGGAAAGAACGGAGGGGATTTCCCCGCAGGGAACTGGCGGCCACCGCCAGGTTGTCGCCAAATCTCATTCCGCCCTCACATCCTTCGGAAGGCGGGTCGTGTCCTCGACCAGCAAGCCGTCCTTGAACCGCAGGGTCCGCCTGGAATAAGCCGCGATGTCCTCCTCGTGCGTCACCAGGACGATGGTGATGCCGCCGTCATTGAGCCGTTGAAAGATCTGCATTATTTCCTGGCCGGACTGCGAATCGAGGTTGCCGGTGGGTTCATCGGCCAGGATCAGCTTCGGCGCGTTCACCAGCGCGCGGGCGATGGCTACCCGCTGCTGCTGCCCGCCCGACATCTCGTGGGGATGATGGTGCTTGCGGTTCTCCAACCCCACCAATGCCAGTGCTTCCTCGGCCTTGCGCCGCCTTTCCGCCCGGTCTACGCCCGCGTAGACCAGCGGCAGTTCGACGTTCTGCACCGCGTCCAACCTCGTCAGGAGGTTGAAGGACTGAAAAACGAATCCCATCTCGCGATTTCGGATCCGGGCCAGTTCCGAGGGCATAAGCCCTCCAACCGGCCTGCCGTCCAGCAAAAACTCCCCCGCGGTCGGCCGGTCCAGGCAGCCGAGGATGTTCATGAGCGTGGACTTACCCGAGCCCGAGGCGCCCATGATCGAGACAAACTCACCCGGCGTCACGCTGAAGCTGACCCCTCTCAGCGCATGCACCTCGACCTCACCCATGATGTAGGTCTTGGCGACCTCGCGGAGCTCAATCAGGTAAGGCATGGTTACCTCCTTATGCGGACGGCGCCGCCGAACGGCATCATGCGGCCGCGTTCCTGAGGCGACCGCGACGTCTCCGCTGAGGATTTGACGGCGGGCACCGCGACCCGTTCCCCCTCGCGCAAGCCCTCCACGATCTCCGTCACCGTATCCGTGCGCAAGCCGATCCGGACCCGCCGATACTGAGTCGTGCCGTCCGGCAGATATAAACGCACCGCCGGCCGGCCCATGCGCGTCTCGATGGCCGCGTTGGGGACGTTGACCACGTCATCCCGGCTGTCGATGACGATCGTCACATCGGCGTTCATACCGATCTTGACCCGGTGCGCGGGATCGGCCAGCGAAACCTTGATGGCAAAGACGACCACCCCGTTCAGCTCCTTGCCCAACCCGCCGACGGTCAGGACTTCCCCGTCAAGCTCCAGATCGGGGATGGCGTCCAAAGTAATACGGGCCTTCTGTCCCGGCTGCGTCAGCGCGATGTCGTTCTCATCCACCTCCGCCTCCACGATGAGGTTGACCGGGTCGGCGATGCTGATGAGCGGGGTCTCCATGGTGGCATAGGCGCCGACCTTGGCTTTGACCTCGGTGACCAAACCGGCGAAGGGCGCGACCAGGACCATGCCGGCGGCATCCTGCCGGGCCGTGGCCAGCGCATCGCGGGCTTTACGCTCGTCCGCGCGGGCGGCGGCGACCTGTTCTTCCAGCCCGGCCGTGCGCAGGTTCTCCTCCGCGATGGCCAGATCCGCCTGCGCTTGGGCCAACGAAGCTTCCGCCGCGGCGAGATCCTCGGCTTTGGCGGGGGCGGTCAACTGGTTCAACCTTGCTTTCGCCGCGATCAAACTTTCATTGGCGGAGAGGTACTTGTTCTGCGCGGCGTCCAATTGCTGCTTGGTCACGGCATGCTCGGCGTAGAGCCTTTGCATGCGTTCATAGTCGCTCTGCGCCGACTCCAGGGCCAACTGGGCTTGATTCACGTTGGCCTTGGCCTGCGTGATCTCGTCGGCGCTCGGACCGGAACGGAGCAGGTCCAGACGGGACTTGGCCGAAGCCACCGCGGCCCGCGCGCGATCGACCTGCATCCTCGCCTGGGCCGGCGAAAGGGCGGCATTTCCCAAGACCGTCCGCAGCTTGGCCTCTGCGACCTTGAGCGCGTCCTCGGCCTGCCTGAGATGGGCCTCGGCATCCGTGAGATCGAGCCGCACCAGCACCTGGCCCTTATGGACCAGATCGCCCTCGCTCACCAGCACGGCGGTTATTCTTCCTTCTCCCGCGGGTGCGAGGTTCACGTTCTCGGCCGGAGCCACTTTGCCCGTGGCGTCAATGGCGATGGAGATCGGCCCGCGGGCGGCTTGTACCGGACTGTATGTTAGCGCGGCGCCGCCGTCCGCGGCGCGCGAGCGGCCTCCCAGGATACGCCAGCCCACCAGCAGCACCATTACCGTCGCCAGAGCAATTAACCACCATCGTCGCTTCATCTTCCGGTGACCTCCATCCAGAACCGTATACCGTCAAATAAATATAACGGCTAAACACCCGGTATGTTCTCGAATATGGTGCGGATTTGCCCTACGTAAAAAGGACCGACTTCGGGGCGCCGGCCTCGGCGATCGGCGTAGAACCGCCTACATCAAATGTCGTAGAGCCGATCCCTTTGCGCACGGAGACCTCATGGTTTTTCGCCCTGTCCCTCGTCCTCCAGCGAAGCCAATCCGTCGCGGAGGGCATAGAGAGCGGCCTGGGTCCGGCTGACCAAATGCAGCTTGCCGAGGAGATTGCTCACATGCGTACGGGCGGTCGCCTCGCTGATCACCAGCCGGTCGGCGATCTCGCGATTGCTAAGCCCGCGGGCCACAAGTCTCAGGACCTCCATCTCCCGCTCGGTCAACTGCTCGGTCGAGGAGGGGGGCTCCGGCGGGCGGGAGAGTTCCTGCAATAGCTTCCTGGCGATGACCGGGTGGAGCGATGATTCGCCGCGGTATACCCGGTGGATGGCCTGCACCAGCTCCTCCGGACTTGAATCTTTGAGGAGATAACCCTGCGCGCCGGCCTTGATGGCCGGGAAGACCTTTTCGTCCGCGGCAAAGCTGGTCAAGACCAGCACCCGGACTTGCGGCTGTTGCATGGTGATGCGGCGGGTGGCTTCTATACCGTCGGTATCCGGCATGACCAGGTCCATCAGGACTACGTCCGGGCTTAACCGCTCCGCTTCCACGACCGCCTGCCGGCCGTCCCCGGCTTCTCCCACGACCTCGATCCCCGGCTCCGTGGCCAAGAGCGCGCGGATACCTTTCCGTACAATCGCATGGTCGTCGGCGATCAAGACCCGGATGGTCTCGCTCATGCGCGCACCTCCACCCGTACGGTCGTACCCTGTCCGGGTCCGCTCGTCACGGAGAACGTTCCACCCAGCCGCGCGGCACGTTCCTCCATGCCCCGCAAGCCCAGACCGCCGTGCGGCGCCCCCGCGCCACAATCGAAACCGACGCCGTCATCGGTAATCTCCATGATCGCGGCGCCGCCTTCTGCCCGCAACCGCACGGTAATCCTTCGGGGCCGCGCGTGTTTCAAGGCGTTGTTCAGCGCCTCCTGGGCGATGCGGTATAGGCCTTCCTCCGCTTCGGCCGAGAGGCGCGGCACGCCCTCGACCTTCAGTTCCGCTTTCAGGCCGGCGCGCAGTTCAACCTCGTCCAAACGTGCCTGAATGACGGCGACCAACCCCTCCTTGTCAAGCTCCGGCGGGCGCAGTTCGTGCAGCAAGAGCCGCATCTCGAGCAGAGCTTGTTGCGCCGTGGCACGCAGGTCTTCGAGATGATTGCGCGCGGCGCCGCCGTCGCCGGCGGACAATTGACGGGATGAGGCTTCGGCATAGAGCGTTACGCTGTAGAGAGCCTGTGTCACCGAGTCATGGAGGTCCCTGGCCAGCCGATTGCGTTCTTCCAGGACCGCCAATTTTTCCCTGGTGCTGAGTAAATCGCGGAGTTGCCCGGCCATGGCGTTCATCTGTTCCGCCAAGCGGCCCAGTTCATCGCCGCTCCGGTTGGGAACGCGCACGGAAAAATCGCCCCGGCCCCAGGCATCCGTGGCCAGCGCCATGTGATGCAGACGGCGGGTCAGCCAGCGCGCGGTGAGGAAACCGAATAGAGCGCCCACGAGGCCGGCCACGAACGTGATGAAGACGACGTTACGCCAGTTCAGGATGGTAAGCAGGAGACCGCCGGTACTGGGGGACGCGGGGAAGGTCGAGATCAGCGCGCCGAGGATCGCATCGTCTTTGCCAAGGATCGGCACGGCCGCGACCAGGCTGCCGTCCGGGATGCGGGCCGCCAGCATGTCCGGATCCCGCTGCCCCGAAAGGGCGGCCTTCAGTACGCTTTCGGCCTCGGGGTGGCGCCGAATCGAAAGGAGAAAATCCGCCGGTTCCGTAACGGGAGGCGCGGCGGCCATCAGTTCTCCGTCCGGGTCCACGATCGCCTTGAAAGAACCGGCGGCGCCGGGTGCCGGCCCCCTGGGCCCCCGCATCACGACGCGCATCCCGCGCAGTTGGGCGTTCCGGCGCAGCCAATCGGCCAACGCCGGCCGGTCGGGCGGTATCCTGGCCAGGAACGGCGCGGCCTGCGAAGCCGATTTGCTCAGGTTGCGGGTCAAAATGGTTTTGGAGAACGCATTTGCCCTGGGTAGAAAAGTCTGCAGGGCAAGCAGGCTGATCGCCTGCAAGAGGAGAATGGCGACCGCCGCGAAAAGGGTGTACGTGAGGGTGAGTTTCCATTGCAGCCTCCGAAACGGCCGAAACAGCCGGCCCAAGCCGGGAAACCTCGCCGTCACTCCCACATTGCCCCCCGTTTCGTGAGACGGTTCTATGCCGTGCGCAGACTTTTCCCCTTTCAACGCTTTTTTGCGTCTTTGGTGCCTGAGTATACAAAAGCCTTATTGGGGATTTACTCCCTCTCCTCCTGCCTTTGCCCCTTCCTGCCACTCCCGCAGGTGCCCGGCGATGAACTGGACGACCCGCTCATGGTCCTCCTTGCCGCTGCCGCTGACCGTGAACGGCGCCCCGAAGACCATGTGCACGGGCTTCCTGCGCCTGATCCGCCCGAAGTCCTTGAGGAGCCGGCCATTCTCCCAGAAATCCGTCTTGATGGCCACGGGCACCACCTGGACCCCCGCGGCCTTGGCCAGTTTGATCCCAAGCGTGTTGAAGCGTTCCGGCCTGAAATCCACCGTCCGCGTGGCTTGGGGAAAGATGACGATGGAAGTCCCTTGGGCCAGCAGCTTCGGCCCCTCCGTCATGACCTTGACCAGATCCGCGCGGGGATTCTCCCGTCCGACCACGATGGGGCCGCGCGACCGCATCACGGGTCCGAAGACCCCTGTGACCAGGCTGTCCTTGACCACGAAGGTGACATGGCGGTAAGGCTCGATCAGGCAGGGGAAGACGAAGGTCTCCAGGATGCTCATGTGGTTGCTGACGAAGACCGCCGGCCCGCGCAAGGCGCGGATGTTATCCAGCCCCCGCAGGTGCACACGGCCGCCGCACCCCTCGATAAGCTTGAGGGTCTGATAGGACAAAGCGATCCAGGCTTGATTGTCGAAGCGGCCCTTGAGCGCCAGCGCGCGGGCCTTGAGCACGATATGCACGTATCCGGCCAGGAAATACCAGCGGCTGCCGAGGGATAGCCGGTCAAGGAAGACGCGCGGCGTATCGGCCGGCGTGTCGTAGGAATCACCGGGGAATAAAGGAGCGGGCATGGGCTTAGTATCCCTCCCATATGATACATACGGCGATCTTCCCCAAGACGTTCGCTTCATCGGGAGATTACTCCTGCACTGAAATGAAGCGCCGGCAGAGTTCGGCACGATAATCCTATAAAGAGACTCCCTGAAGCCCTACTCCCGTAACTGGGTCGTCCCGCCTCCGCCGCCGC
>JBLNCE010000190.1:0-8133 GCA_050260415.1 Bacteroidota bacterium
AACGACATGTCTCGGTTCTCTTTGACAGTATATGGCCTGTTTCAAAAACGTTTGTCTTGATCGGGTTCTTCCGGATGCTCGCGGAAGCAGGCGCGGAGTTCACGGGGCTTCTCTCCCTCGAGCAGCAGGATTTCGTCCGTTTCACCCTGGATCTGCTTGATGACACCCTACGTCCGCGATGGGGACTGCTCAATATGAAGCAGGTTAACCGCTTTCCGCCGCCGAATTCCTTCGCGTAAGGCAGATCCAATTGCCATCAATAATAGTTCTCAAGGAGCCGCCGCCATGTCCGATCCCCTCTCCCCCGATACCGACCCCCGTGCTGAACAGGTCCTCTTCGACCTGGTTCGCGGTCGCACAGCCGCGGAGAAACTCGCCGCGATCTGTAGGATGTGGGCCATGCAAGTCCGCCTGGCCGAAATCGGGTTGCGGTCGCGTTATCCGGACGCGGGGCCGGAAGAGATGCGTAAGCGTCTCTGCGCCGTGATGCACGGCCGCGCGATCGCGCGCCAGGTCTTCGGCTGGGATCCCGACCGGGAGGGATATTGATGGACGGACCACTTGTCGTCACGCTGCTGGTGATCAGCGCCCTGGAAGCGGTGGGCGCCGACTACTTCATCGGCGGTTCCCTGGCGTCCGGTATCCACGGGCTTGGCCGCGCCACCATGGACGCCGATCTCGTCGCCCCGCTCGGCGAGGGGCAAGTGCAGGCCTTAATCGATATGCTTGGACCGGATTTTTACGCCGACGCGGGGATGATCCATGAGGCCATCCGCCTGCAGCGCTCCTTCAACCTGATCCATCTCCCGACCATGTTCAAGGTGGATGTCTTCATCCTCGGCGCCTCACCTTTTCACGCCGAGCAAATGCGCCGCCGACGGCGCGAGCTGCTCGATCCGGCCACGGGTGAAACCGCCTACTTTGCCGCGCCGGAAGATGTCATCCTGGCCAAGCTCGCCGCCGGTGGACTGCGGCAAGACACTTGAGATGCGCGTGCAACTGCTCATTAATACAAGAAGCGCCGCCCAATCATGGGTGGCGCTTCACCTCACATTATACGCATCCGCTTCAATCCACCGGGATCTCGTCCACTCCCTCGAAGATCTCGTCGAGCCCCACGGCAAGCGCCGGCAGTACGCCGCTTCCTACGGTGCCGTCGCCCGCGATGACCCGTCTTGTATCAAGGGGCTGCTCCTTACCGGTCCAGACGTCCACGGTCCGATTTTCGAGATCGATGATCCAGTATTCGCGCACGCCGAATTCCCGATAGAGGGAGAATTTTTGCTGAAATTCGCGTGCGGCATTCGACGGAGATAGGATCTCCACCACGAGATCGGGGGCGCCGAAGATGCCTCGGCCGCGGATAATCGCTGTCCTATCCCTTGCCACGAAGAGAATATCCGGCTGTACGACATTCTCCTCGGAGAAGACGACATCCAGCGGGGCGGCAAAAAGCTGGCCGTGCTTGCCGCGATGGACAACGCGATCCAAGGCCCGCATCACATTGGCGCTGACTCTCTGGTGGCGCCCCCCGGGTGATGGCGACAAATAGCCCACCCCCTCGATGATCTCGTAGCGGGGAGCGTCTTCGGGCAGGAGGCGATACTCCGCGTATGTGGCCGGCGGTTCATGGACTTCCACGGGTTACCCCCCCTCTGCGCGCTCTTGTCTTGATCTTAGCATCAATTATCGGCGTGGGCAACGGGGGTTTGGCGGGGGTGAAGCGGATCAAGCAGCGGTCGTCTCTTGCTTTTTACGCGGAAACCTCCACGATCTCCAGCGACAAATCCAACGCCTGGGCGGAATGGGTGATGGCGCCGGAAGAGATATAGTCCACGCCGGTGGCGGCCACGGCGACGACGTTTTCCGCGTCGATCCGGCCCGAGGCTTCCAGCTTCGCGCGCCCGGCCACCAAGATTACCATGCGGCGCATCTCCGCCGGCGTCATGTTGTCGAGCATGATGAGATCGGCGCCTGCCGCCAAAGCCTCCCGCACCTGAGCTTCGTTCTCCGCCTCCACTTCCACGCGGACATACGGCGGCGCGTGCAGCCGCGCCCGCCGGATCGCCTCCGCCACTCCGCCCGCGGCCGCGATGTGGTTGTCCTTGATCAGGACCATCTCCGCCAGGGAAAAGCGGTGGTTGGCCCCGCCGCCCGTCCGCACGGCGTACTTTTCCAGCGCCCGCAGTCCCGGGGTGGTCTTGCGGGTGTCCAGGATCCTGACGGGATAGTCCCGGACGAGATCCGCGAGCCGGGCCGTGGCCGTGGCGATGCCCGAGAGATGCTGGAGAAAGTTGAGGGCCACGCGTTCGCCGGAGAGCAGCGCGCGCAAGGGTCCGTGCAGTTCGGCCACGAGGTCGCCCGCCGCCACGCGCGTGCCGTCGGGCAGATGCGGCGTGAGGCGGATGCCGCGGTCGACGGCCTGGAAGACCGCCTCCGCCACGGGTAAGCCGGCGATGACGCCGGGCTCGCGGGCCAAAATGCGCCCGTGTCCCACCGCTTCGGCCGGCACGACGGCCAAGGTCGTCACGTCCTGGTCGGCCCGGTCTTCCCTGAGCGCCGCCGCCACCAAGTCCGCAAAGGCTAATGTGTTCATGAGGCACCTCCGGATGCCACCTCGCGGCCCCGGGCGAGGTAGAGCCGGCGTTCCCAGGCCGGATCGGGCTGGGGATAGTCGGCCCGATAATGGCAGCCCCGGCTCTCGGTGCGCAGAAAGGCCGCTTCGAGGATCAAATTCGACACCAGGGTCATATTGGCCAGTTCGTGCTGGAGCGGGGACGCGGTCAACGAGCCCGGCATGAGCGGCCAGGCACGGATCTCGGCCAGCGCTCGCGCAAGGCCGTCTCCCGTCCGCGCGATGCCCGCCGCGGCCGCCATGATGCGCTGCAGATCGGCGATGCGCCGCTCCGCCTCCAGGCCGTCCGGCGCATCCGGACAAGGCGCGGCCCGCAAGTCCCCGGCGGCCGGGAGGTCGCCCGGTTCGCGCGCCTGGAGGGTGGCGATGCGGTTGGCAAAGACGAGATCCTCGAGGAGCGAGTTGCTGGCCAGGCGGTTGGCGCCGTGCACGCCGGTGCAGGCCACCTCGCCGCAGGCGAAGAGTCCCGGCAGGGAAGATCGGCCCCAGAGATCGGTGACCACGCCGCCCATCATATAATGCGCGGCCGGGGCCACGGGGATGGGGCTCTTGGTGATGTCGAGCCCGTACTGGCGGCAGGTCTCGAAGATATTCGGAAAGCGCGTCCTGATGCGCTCCGGGGCCATGGTCGAAAGGTCGAGGTAGACATGATCCTCTCCCGCCGCGGCCAGTTCATCGGCGATCGCCCGGGCGACGATGTCGCGGGGGGCCAGGTCGGCGAGTTCATGATAGCGGGTCATGAACCGCTCCCCTCGCCCGTTCCGGAGCACGCCGCCCTCGCCGCGCACGGTCTCGGAGATCAGGAAATGCGGGGTATTGGGAAGCGAGAGCGCCGTGGGATGGAACTGCATGAATTCCATATCGGCGACCTGCGCGCCCGCCTGATAAGCCAGGGCGATGCCATCACCCGTCGCCACCCTCGGGTTGGTGGTGACGGTATAGAGTTGGCCGCAGCCGCCGGTGCAAAGCACGGTGGCGCGGGCGGTGAAACGGAGGCGTTCGCCGTTCGCCGCCAGGGCGTCCACGCCGCCGCAGCGCGTCTCGTTCAAGAGCAGCGCGACGGCCAGGGTCTCCTCCCAGATCTCGATCTTGGGCTGCTCCCGCACCCGGGCCGCCAAGACGCGGCTGATCGCGCGGCCGGTCGCGTCGCCCAGGGCATGCAGGATGCGGCGCCGGCTGTGCGCGGCCTCGCGCGTGAGGGCCACGCCGTGTTGCCCGCGGTCGAACGGGACGCCGAGGGCGATCAATTCCCGTACCTGATCCGGACCCTCGTTGACCAGGACTTCCACGGCCTCGGCCCGGCAGAGCCCCGCGCCCGCGCTGAGGGTGTCCTGGAAATGCAGGGCCGGTGAGTCCTCGGGGTCGATGGCCGCGGCGATGCCGCCCTGGGCAAAGAAGGTGTTGCTCTCCTCGAGGCCCGCCTTGGTCACGAGCGCCACCCGGCCGATCTCCGCCAGCTTGAGGGCGGTATAGAGCCCGGCCAGGCCGCTGCCGATTACCAGGAAATCGCGTTCGATTACCGTACCGTTCATCGTGTCCTCTTATGTTCCACAGTCTGCGTTTCCCAACGTATATGCATATTCTACTTTTCCGCGCAAAGTCTGTCAACGACAACCGCTTCCGGCGACAAACGGACAGGTCCCGCGGGAAGAGCGCGGTCTCGCGCACGTTTTTCGCTTCATACCCCAAAAATAAGGTTCCCGCTCGCTACTATGGACGAGGGGAACCTGCTCGTGGCGCCACCGAACTTCGCCGCCATTCGCCATTATTGTCGTGCGGCCTTGCGCGCCCGGTAACGGGGGCGGCCGGCGGGTCTTATTGGGCGAGATCCGTTCTTACCCGCACTTCGGAGGGTCTTTCACGGGGGCTGAAGGCCGCCTGCAGCGCCGGCGGCTCTCCGGGCTGCACCCGCCCCGTTACTCGCCACCGTCACCGTTTTCCTTACTGTACCAAAGAATGGGCCTTCAGTCAAGGCGATGGGGATGCTATCCCAGCGCCAGCATCCGCTCAAGCGCCAATCGGGCCCGCCCGCGTATAGGCTCGGACACCGTCACTTCGGGCTTGAGGTCCCGCAAGCCGTCCCGTACTCTCTCCGGGGAGGTCCGCTTCATGTTCGGGCAGACGAGGCCGGGGGTGAGCATGAAGAAGGTCTTCTCCGGGTTCTCCCGTTTCAACTGGTGGAGGATGCCCATCTCCGTGCCGATGATGAGGGTCCTTTCCTGCATCGCCCGCGCCCTGGCGATGATCTGCGAGGTGCTGCCGACAAAGTCCGCCATCGCCACGACCGGCGGCGGGCACTCGGGATGCATCAGGATGGGCGCATCCGGGTAGGCCGCGCGCGCCCGCTCCACGTCCTCGACGCGCACCCGATGGTGGGTCCGGCAGAACCCTGGCCAGATGTGGATCTTCTTCTCCGGCACCTGTGTCGCCACGTAGTGCCCGAGGTTCCGATCGGGGAGGAAGATTACCTCGTCCGCGGGGACCGCCCGCACCACCCGCACCGCATTGGAAGAGGTACAGCAATAATCAGAAACCGCCTTGACCGCCGCCGAGGTATTGACGTAGGCCACGACGGTCGCGCCGGGATGCGCGGCCCGGGCCGCCTCGACGGCCTCCGGATCGGCCATCTCCGCCAGCGGGCACCCGGCGTCGAGCGCGGGCAGGATCACTTTTTTTTCCGGCGCCAGGATGGCCGCGTTCTCGGCCATGAAATGCACGCCGCAGAAGACGATCACCTCGGCCGCGTTGGCGGCCGCCGCCTGGCTCAAAGCCAGCGAGTCCCCCACCACGTCCGCGAGGTCCTGGATGGCATCCGGCTGGTAATTGTGCGCGAGGATGATCGCGCGGCGCGCGCGGCGGAGTTCGCTTATCTCTTGCACAAGGGAGTTCAAGATTCCGGCCTCCCCCCGTGGCTGGTTCAGACTATAAGCACATTTTACTTGTCCCCCGTGAAGGTGTCAATCACCCGTTCATCTCGGCGGATGCCGATCCTGGGTCTCCGCCGGCCGCCTTGCCGGCCGGACCCTCCGCGTCGAGCCCGTCGTCCTCCGCCAATCTGATGATGGCGCGCATTCGCCTGTATCTAACGAATCCAACGGCGAACGTGATCAAGCCCAATGGGATGAAGAGCCAGCCGACCACGGCCACCAGCCATGAATCGAAGAACTTGATGAAGGACAGCCCGCCCCCGACCATGGCCAGGGCGGTGCGCAGGTAAGACAGGAAGGTACGCTCGTTGGCGAGGATCGTGCGGTCGATGGCGAGCAGATCGCGCAGGATGAGATCCTCCTTGGAGAACTTGGTGTATGGATTGGCGGACACGGCAAATCACCTCGAGTCTTAAAACTCTGAACTTATCCCCGGCGCGCCCCTGCGGCCACAACCCGCGCCACCTGCATAATACCGTCCCCCGCGTGCTCGAAGAAGTCTTGCATCGAAGAGCAGTAATGGTAGAGGGAGGGTTTACCATCCACGAAAGGCTCCCGGGACCGGCGGCAGCCGCCCCGGCAGAGCGCATACCAACGGCATTCCTTGCACTTCGGGTCGATATGGCGCGAGCTTTCCACAAAAAACCGGGCCTTCTCCGAACGGCGCAGATCCTCGAGACTATGCGCGCGGATGTTCCCCAGATGCCAGGCGTCGTTGACATAGAAATCGCACGGATACACGCCGCCGTCGGCCTCGATCACGAGTTGGCAGGTACACTCGCCCGACATGCCGCATGCCTCTGGACGGTGCCCCAGTACCATGCCGGCCAGATTGTCGAAATGGCGAATACTGACGGGCTCGCCGCGCATGAACGCGCCATGCCAGCGGTCGAAGGCGCTCTTTAGAAAAGCCGCGTAACGATCCGGCCGCAGGGAATACTCGTGCGCGCCCGGGGCCTCACCAAGCGGATCGAGGCAGGGAATGAACTGCAGATACCGGAAGGAATGCTTTTCGAAGAAGCGCAGGACCCGGTCGGCATGCCGCGCCACGGCGGCGTTGACGACGAAGAGGATATTGTACTCGACCTTGTACCGGTCCAATAGATCGATCGCCCGCATCACCCTGGCGTAAGAACCCTCTCCTCTGCCGTCCACCCGGTTGAGATCGTGGATCTCGCCGGGTCCGTCAAGCGAGATGCCCACGAGAAATTTGTTGGCCGCCAGGAATTCCGCCCAGTCCCGGTCCAACGCCAGCCCGTTTGTCTGAATGGACAGCGCCACCTTGAGCTTCCTGACGTTGTAGCGTGATACAAGCGCCACGAATCTCCGGTAAAAATCCAGGCCGGCGAGGGTGGGCTCCCCGCCTTGAAAGGCGAACGAACAGGCCAGCTCCGCGTCGGCGAAAGCCCTTTGTACCAGGATTTCGAGCGTCTCCGCGCCCATCACGCCGAACGATTTCGTCTGGCGGTTAGCCGCCAGGTCGTGGTAGAAACAGTATTTACAGCGAAGATTGCAGTTGCCGGAGGCGGGTTTGATCAATAAGCTCACCGGGGGCACCGATCCTCATCCTCTCCGCGTGGCTTTCGGCATAAGAAACAACAACACCTGGCCAAGGAGCATGCCGGTCATCGCCCCGGCCGCGGCAAGCGCGATCCCGATGGACGCAACAACGATGAAACGCGGCTGTTCCGGCAGTGCTCCCCCTATTCCACGGGCCAGGAAAGGCACCGCGAGCCATGGCGAGAGTTCAGCCAAGACCGTGACCATCAACACGGCGGTCACGGCGGCCGCCACCGCGCCAAGGCAGGAGGCCGCGGCCCACCAGCATGTCTTTTGCCACCCGACCCGCTGGGCAACCAGCGGCGCCTGGCCGAGAGACGCCGTTGCGCCACCCAGCACCAGGCAGGCGACCAAGATAAAGTTCGTGGTCAAAGCCCAATTGAGCAGTTCGCCTTGCATACGCGCGGTTAGCAAGACAGGGATCTCTATCCGCCAAAGCAGCCGCTCGTTGATGACGGCCGCCAGCCCCGCCCCCGCCGACCAACCAAGGGCCGTGCCGAGGCACGAAAGGGAAATCCATCGCATCAAGCCGCCCGTGTCGCGGCGGTAGGAAACCAATCCCTGCCCCAGCGCGGCGAGCGCGCCCGCCAGCGCGCCGCATCCCGCCCATGCGGCAAAGAATATTGTCCATTCACCCGAGGCAACAACCGTCCAGCATGCCTCGTCCAACCTCGCGGCCGTCGCCGCCGCCGCCCCGCCGGCCCACCCCACACCCGTCGCCAGTCCCCAGAGAGCGGCGACTTTCAAAAGCGAGCCATCCAATCCTACCATGATCACCACCCTGACCCACCATACACTGGCCGCCTACATACTCTGCGGTAATACGCGAAATCAGTTTATTGTTCAGAACCGTTCCCAATAGACCTTGTCAGATCTAGCCGAGAATCCGTGTCGTATAAGCTTTCATATGTAGACTAGTCTGGGTCGCGGGAGGCACTATCCGTCCTCCCGCACCCTCCCGGACCAAAGGGTGTGGTCGCACACCCTTTGGAATCCCGCGACCGGAACCAA
>JBLNCE010000191.1:0-10463 GCA_050260415.1 Bacteroidota bacterium
TGGTAGAAAGTTCTATATCGTACGCCGCAACAATTAGGGGATTGTTTATGGTAATCCTACCGCTAATTCTCATCATTTTCGGCTTCTTGCTGATCGGCAGCGGTCGCTGTTCGCAGCAGACCGATGTATTGGAGGTTTCGGGCAGGGCCGTTGGGATGAAGCCCTTGCGCGAAGCGGAAGGTGTGAATTTGAATTGGGTATGGAACGGCGGAGGTTTTGAGCTTTGTACGAAAGATGAAACCTTTGCACTGCTCCGGTTGAGTTCATACCCGGCTTTGGCCTCCTCCGCGGAAGGGACATGGGAGGTTTCGGGCGGTGGCTTCTGTTCATACAAATGTGTAGTTCGTACGGTGGACGGCCAGAAGGAGATCGCCTGGTTCATGATCCCGTGGCTCTTCAACCGACGGACCATCCATTTCAGCAATGGGCGGAAGTATATCTGGGTCAGACGCTTTCTGGTCTTATCTGGCAGCAAGTATAAGATAACTACAACAAACAGGATTACATTGCTGAGAGTCAATAGCCGATCCGTTTCGATTACGCCTGCGGGCAGGGATGTACCGGAGCTTACGCTGCTGGCGATTATCGGGGCGTATTGCGATGAGGATAGTTCTGGTGACTGAGGGCACGCAGGTTCGGACTACGTGGAGCTAATTCAACAGGAAAAGAATGATTCCAATGCTTAGATTGCTTGCAAGAATGCAGTTTTATATTTTTATGGTTATATCAATCATATTAACGGCATTGATATCAAATGATTCATGGGCTGTTGACGGAATAAAGTCGGTACCATCGTGTAGATGAAGGTATACTAGAAGAATAGTTACTAGTAAAAACATTGCAATACATACTAGTATCTGATGATTACTCCCACCGCACCATCTCCTTGTACCCCCGTTCAAACCCCAATCCCTTCAAGATCTCCGCCGCCTCCGTCTCCAGCACCGGCCGCCCGTTATATTCCGCCACCGTCACCCGTCCCTGCCGGGAGGCAAGCTTCCCAAATTCGGCGAGCGCCCCGGTCAGTGCTTCATCCCGCAACTCCACCAGTGCGGCGATCCGCATCTTCTTTCCCCCGGCGGCCAGCACCGGCGCTCCCCGGCGCAGGACCAGGATCTCCGCCTGGATACCCGCCTCCGGCATCGCGAGCACCGATCCATACGGGTTCGCCGGGTCGCATCTGAGCAAGGCCCAGAATTGCGGCATGCCTTCCTCCAGGGGCAACCGTAAACGCTCGACGGCCTCCGGCAGGGCGTATTGCAGCCCGCCGAGCCCGTCGACGAAGTAGCCCCGGCGCACCTTGCCGATGGCTTCCCGGCGCTCCAAGACCGGCAGGAGATCGTCCCAGGAAAGGCAGTCGCGAGTCACAACGTCGCGCGTCACGAGTCCGTAACGGCGCAAGAGGAGGTCCGCCAGCATCTCTGGATCCGGCGGGGGGCCGGGCGCCATCGTGGACCAGCGGCCCATCTCGGCAAGGGTCTGCTGAGTCAGGTGGTAGCGCAGGTGCTCCGGCCGGCGGGCGGTGAAGTAGCGGATCGGGCCGAGGGTGTCGTTGGTGACGAGGCCGCCGGCCATGAGCATTTCCAGGGCTTCCAGGACCACGGCGGCGCTTAGGTTGGTCTGTTGCACGATCTGGGGCAGGAAGAGGGCGCCGCGGTTGGCTAGGAGATCCCTTACCTGGAGCTCGGCGGTCGCGGGGGAACTCACCCCCGGCGCCGCGGCGCCCTCCCCCTCTCTTTCGCGAAAGAGAGGGGGTTGGGGGGTGAGTTCCCCCTGCGGAATGAACCCCACCTTCATCTCTGTCCCTGCGCCACGAGCCACCCACATGGACTGCCCCGTGGCCACGAGCTTCTCCAGCATAGCCTCCTGGTAGTCCCGGACCCGGACGGGGAGGACCCCTCCCCCCCAGGCCCCGGCGGGGAGCCACAGGCCCGCAAGCTGTGTGAGCGCCTGCGCCAGAGCTTGCGGCCCCAAGCCCGGGTTAGCCAGTCCCTGCCAACGGGCGAGGAAGGCCGCGTACGCCGCCGGGCCGCGCGGCTCGATCTCCTTGCGCGCCTTGGCCAGGCTCATGCGGTGGATCCTTTGCAGCAGGTCCACGTCACACCATTCTGTTTCGACCACGCCGGGGGAGAACTCCCCGGATTGGACAAGGCCGTCCGCCTCCAGGATGGTTAGTTCCGCGGCCGCTTCCGCGCGCGTCAATCCGTAACTGGCTTCTAGATCACCCAGGGTTAAGGGACCGTGCGTCTTGGTAAAGCGCCGGAGCAGGCGGCGGCGGGCCTCGGCGGGATCGGAGGGCGCTTGCGGCGGCAAGGATTCCGGCCAGACTACCCGGCAGCCGGGCAGGGCGGCGAGATAGTCGGACGCATCCTCCGCGGCCACCCAGGCTTGCACTGTACGGTTGCCCGCCTTCCAGGAGAGCAAGACCACACGGTTGGCGGACTTGAGTGCATCGAGGAACGGACCGACACTCCCCGTTTCCACGGCGAGTTCCCGCCCGCCCCGCAACCACGCATGCAGTTCATCCGCGTTCCGCGGCGCCTGGCGCGAGGACATCCCGCGCGCTTCTTCGTCTACGGCGGCGATCGCTTTGGGATCCAGCAAACCTCGCAAGTCCTCGCTCCCCAAGAGTTCCCGCAACGCCTCCCGGCTTAACCCCAGGGCCCGGAAGCGCTGTTCGCCCTTGGGCAGGTCCGGCACGTACATGTAAGTACCGAGGAAGTTGAACTGTAGGGCCTGCGAGAACGGGGACGGCCGCGGGGAACGGACCCGATGGATCGCGATGGCGCCCGCGCGCAGGCCGGAGAGGACCTCTTGCAGGCTTTGCAGGTCGTAGTGCTCGGCCAGGCATTCCCGGAGCGTTTCCAGGACGATGGGGAAATCCGGGCGATCGCTGACCGTTTGCAGCAAGTCCGCCGCGCGCAGGCGGGCCAGCCAGAGCGGCGTGCGTTTCCGCCCGTACGGAGCTTTTGGCAGGAGCAAGGCCCGGGCGGCATTTTCGCGGAATAGCAGGGCAAAGAGGTTCGAGCCGCGCGCGGTCTCGGCCAGGGTCTCCGGGAGCGTCTCCAACGGCAGGGCCGCGGGGTCGAGGTGTGGCGGGTGCGGAGCGCCGGGGCAGTGAAAGAGGAGGCCGTTGTCGTCGTGCATGGTCTCGACCTCGAGTCCGTCGCGGGCGCGGATCTGCTCCTTGAGGAGCAAGGCCAGCGCGGCGTGGATACGCGCGCCAAAGGGCGTGTGGAGCAGGATCCGCCACTCCCCGAGTTCGTCCTGGAACTCTTCGATGACAAGCCGGCGGTGGCTCGGCAGGGCGCCGGTCGCCCGGACCTGGGTCAGGAGATAATGGCGTAGGCTCCGGGCGGCCTTTGGTTCGAGCAGGCACTCCCGGGCCAGCCAGTCATCGCAGTTGCTGTCGCCCAGCCTGCCCGCCAGTTCCTCCAGAAAAGCGCCGAAACGGCAGCCCAGTTCATAGGAGCGGCCAAGAACCTCGCCTTTCCAGAAGGGGATCATCGCCTCGCCGCGTTTGGCCGGGGAGACGATCACGCGGTCGCGGCGGATCTCCTCGATGCGCCAGGCCGTCGTGCCGAGGACGAACCGCTCGCCCAGGCGCCGTTCGAAGACGAACTCCTCCTCCAGTTCGCCCAGGCGGACGTCCCGGCCCTCGAGATAGACGCCGAAGTAACCCCGGTCGGGGATGGTCCCGCCGCTCGTATAGACCAGCCGCCGTCCGCGGTCGGCGGCGCGGACGAGACCATTGACCCGGTCCCAGTAGAGCCGGGGTTGCAGATCGAGGGCGCGGCCGTCCTCGTAGCCGCCGGCCAGCATCCCCAGGACCCGGTCGAACTGGGCGCGGGCCAGGGCGCGGTAAGGGTACGCGCGGCGCGCCAGGCGGAACAGGTCATCCGCGCGGCGGTCTTCCGGGCAGACCATTCCCACCAGTTGCTGCGCCAGGACGTCGAGGCAGTTCTCGGGGGCATGCACCTCCTCGACCAGGCCGGTGCGCATCTCCCGCACGACGGCGGCGCATTCGAGGAGATCGGCCTGGGTTTTGGGGATGATGCGGCCCTTGCTCGGCAGACCGACGAGATGCCCGGCGCGGCCCACCCGCTGCAAGCCGCGGGCCACCTCCTTCGGCGATTCGATCTGGACCACCAGGTCGATGGCGCCCACGTCAATGCCCAGTTCGAGGGAGGAGGTGGCGACGAGGCAGGGCAGCTTGCCGGCTTTGAGCTGCTCCTCGGCCTCGAGGCGCTTCTCCTTGGACAGGCTGCCGTGATGGGTCATGGCGATGCGATCCCCGGCCAGATCGTTCAGGTTGGCCGTGATCCGCTCGGCCTGGCGGCGGTTGTTGACGAAAACCAGGGTCGAGCGGTGCGTGCGCACAAGGCCCAAGAGTTGCCGGTAGATCGGAGGCCAGACGGTCTTCTCCGGCAGGCTGCGCAGGTCGTCCACCGGCAGGAGGATGGAGAGGTCCAGCTCCTTGCGCTGGCCGGTATCGATGGTCTCGACCGGGCGGGCGCGCCAGGTCCCGCCCGCGTCCAAGGTGCCGCCGCCGAGATATGCGGCCACTTCCGCCAGCGGGCGCAGCGTGGCCGAGAGGCCGATACGCTGAAAGGGCCGGCCGGTCAAGGCCTCGAGGTGTTCGAGGGAGAGGGCCAGGTGGACACCCCGTTTGGTCGGAAAGAGGGCGTGGACCTCGTCCACGATGACGTATTCCACCCGCCGCAGGACCTGGCGCGCCTTGGAGGTGAGCAGGAGAAAGAGCGACTCGGGCGTGGTGATGAGAATCTGCGGCGGCTGCCGCATGATGGCCCGCCTTTCGGCGGCGGGTGTGTCGCCCGTCCGCACCGCCGCGCGGGGGCGGGGCAGTTCCAGGCCCATACGGGCGGCTTCCGCCGCGATGCCGTCCAGGGGCAGGGCGAGATTCTTGTGGATGTCGTTGTTCAGGGCCTTGAGGGGCGAGATATACAGGACCCGGACGCCGTCGTCCAGGGGGTCGCCCGCGGCGAAGCGCTGGTAAAGATGGCTGAGGCACTGCAGAAAGGCGGCCAGGGTCTTGCCCGACCCGGTCGGCGCTAGGAGGAGGACGTTTTTGCCCGCGGCGATGCGGGGCCAGCCCAGGGCCTGCGGCGGGCTGGGAACACCGAACGCGCGCGTAAACCAGCCGCGCACGGCGGGATGGAGGGTGGCCAGGGCGGGATGGTGCTCGGTCATGTGGCGGCCTCCGGATCTGGAAAGTAATCGTCCACGATTTAGTTCGACCCAAGCGCAAGCGCTCCTGCCGCTGAAGGAGACTGCCGGCGAGCGCGGTTACGACGCTTGTTATATGGTCATATAGTATAGGAGCGTTTTGCGAAAAGGAGTGATTCCGATGGTTTCATGCCCCCGCGAGACGGGCGATTGTTACTTGAACAACCTCATGCGCATGCTCTGGGAGCAGCACGCGGCCTGGACCAGGATGACGATCATCAGCATCGCCGAGGGTTTGGCGGACGAAGATCTCGTCACCAAGCGCCTACTGCGCAACCCCGCGGACATCGCGGCGGTATTCCGGCCGTTATACGGAAACGAGGTCGCCGGACGGGTGCAGGATCTGATCACTACCCATCTGGTCCTCGCCGCGCAGCTGGTCAAGGAGGCCAAAGCGGGTGACAGCGCCGCCGCGGCGGAGACGGAGCGGAAATGGTACGCCAATGCCGATGAGATCGCGGCCTTCCTAAGCGCGATCAATCCCTACTGGTCCAGGGAAGAGATGACGCGCATGTGGCATGAACACCTTGCCCTGGTCAAAGCCCAGGCTGTGGCAAGGCTCAACAAGGATTACGCGGCCGATATCGCCTTTTACGAGTGAGGGAGAGCAACTGCTCCTCAGGATGGCGGACGAATTGACGGCGGGCATCATGAGGCAGTTTTCTTGTTTTTGCGCGGCAAGATAAGCGGTTATTTGAGTCGTTCTCCCACCGGATCTATGAGTTGGAGGGCGGTGCCAAGTTCGTTCGTTATGTGCCAACACCGCCACTCAGGCGGGACTGGTGCGGATGGAGAACTTACGGCGCACCTGGCGACCGATAGGATGGTCTTCGGACAACCAGGCGGGAGGATTTCGCAAGAGAAGGAAGAACAATAGCCTCGTGATTGAAGCCTTGAGGACTCCTGATAATCAACACAATAAAATACATTATCCTTTTGTGGTATAATAATCATAAAGATATATACTTAAAAGAAAGAAGATGACGCTTTTGACTGCAAATATCATTATAGTTGATGATGAACAGGCTATTGCCGATTTAATTGAAGTTTATCTGAAAAATGAGAACTATAATATCTATAAATTTTATAACGGTAAGGATGCCATTAACTGTATTAAAAATGAAAAACTGGATCTTGCTATTTTGGATGTTATGCTCCCTGATGTGGACGGTTTTTCAATCTGCCAGCAGATCCGGGAAAAGCATAATTTTCCGGTGATCATGCTGACGGCTAAAGAAGAAGAAATCGATAAGATTACCGGGCTGACATTAGGCGCGGACGATTATATTACTAAACCGTTCCGCCCATTGGAACTTATGGCCCGTGTAAAGGCGCAGCTCCGGAGATTTACCACCTATAATTCTGCGAAGGCAAACCAGGAAGAACACTTGATTGCTTTTTCCGGCTTGGTACTGGACAAGCATACCCATGAATGTACGCTGAATGAAAAAAAGCTTCCTCTCACTCCGACAGAGTTTTCAATTCTTTGGGTCCTCTGCTCCAATCGCGGACGGGTGGTCAGTTCGGAAGAATTGTTCCATGAAGTATGGGGAGACAGATATTTCACCAATAGCAATAATACGGTGATGGTTCATATCAGGCATTTAAGGGAAAAAATGCATGACAGCGCGGAACATCCTAAATATATCAAAACCGTCTGGGGAGTTGGCTATAAAATTGAATAAGAGAAGAAACGATTATTCAAAATTAGAGAGTAAGGTATTTCTTCAAATACTTCTGATCACAGTTGTCGCTGGTGTGACTGCTTGTCTATTGCGCTATATCCTGCGTGGACATATCGGAGATCGTATCGTTCGATTCTTAGTCAACATTTTTCATTTTAGTGTTTTAGATGCATTGAGAGTTTATCAGTTATTAATTCGCAACAATATGGAAATTATCCTATCCGTTACAATCATATTTTCTTTAGTTATCATTTTTCGCTTTTTTGTTTCTTGGTTTACCAGATATTTTGATGAGATTAGTGCTGGAATGGATAAACTTGTCGAAGAATCCGATGATGAAATCGTATTGTCACCGGAATTGAATTTTATGGAAAAAAACTTAACCAAATAAAAACCAACTTGAAAAAACAAAAGAAAGCCGCGCTTGATGCCGAGCAACGCAAGAATGATTTGGTGGTTTACTTAGCTCATGACATAAAGACCCCTCTGACATCCGTTATAGGATACTTGAGCCTTCTGGATGAAGCTCCTGATATGCCTCCTGAACAGAGGGCAAAATATATTGGTATTACCTTGGAAAAGGCTTATCGATTAGAGCAGCTTGTTAATGAGTTTTTTGAGATCACAAGATTCAATCTTCAAACTATTGTTCTGAATAAAGAAAAAATCAATTTGCTATTCATGCTCCAGCAGATGGCGGATGAATTTTATCCAATGCTTACTCCACAAGAAAAGCAGGTGCTCGTCAATGTGCCCGACGGCCTCACTCTGCGGGGAGATGCAGACAAACTGGCCCGTGTGTTCAATAATATTCTGAAAAACGCGATTGCTTATAGTTATAAAAACAGTGTTATTGAAATTTCTGCCAAACAACAGAAACAAAATATTGTTATAACCTTTACTAATCAGGGAAATCCAATTCCGCAAGCAAAGCTTGATACTATTTTTGGAAAGTTTTACCGATTAGATTCTGCACGTTCGACAAACACCGGTGGAGCAGGGTTGGGTTTGGCAATCGCACAGGAAATTGTCAAGGCTCACGACGGATCAATCTCTGTGGAAAGCGACCCGGAATATACGACATTTACAGTAAAGCTTCCGTCATAAGAAAATCTTAAGAAGTTCATAAGATAACATTCCAACAAAGCTCCTTGTTCTGTGGTTGAATAATATCAGCATATAAGGAGCTGTTTTATTGTGGCGCGAAAAGTAAAAAAGAAAACGCCAGGAATCCGCATATTCGCGACACTTCTTCTGATGGTTGGCATTGTTGCATTGGTTTATATTACTTTGGGAAATCCCTCTGTTCATATCTCTCCCGATAAGCTGAACAGTCCTAATATAATTCTGATCCGGCTAGAAAATCATGCCGTCATGATGCAGAAAAATAGTGAAGAAAAAATTTACCCTGCTTCTTTAACTAAAATGATGACAGCCATTGTTGCGATAGAAAATTTACGTGATCTGAAGGAAAAAATCAAACTGACCAACGCTACATTTCAGAGTCTATACAAAGCAGATGCATCAATGGCAGGTTTCCAACCGGATGAGCAGGTCAGGGCAATCGATTTGTTGTACGGAGTGATACTACCGAGCGGTGCAGAGTGCTGTATTGGACTTGCTGATCAGATTGCAGGATCGGAGCAGAATTTTGTAAAAATGATGAATCAAAAAGCGGCAGATCTTGGTATGAATAAGACCCATTTTGAAAACACGACCGGGCTTCACCATGAAAACCACTACACAACAGTCAAAGATTTGGCTATTCTGCTAAGCTATGCTTTACAAAATAGTACTTTTCGGGAAATTTTTACTTCATCCCATCATTCCACACCACCTACTAATAGACACCCTGACGGAATAACCTTTTACAGTACGATGTTTAAAGAACTCAAGAATCAAGACATTGTTGATGGAGAAATTTTGGGAGGGAAAACTGGATATACCGAGGAAGCCGGTCTATGTCTCGCGAGTCTCGCCAAAGTGGGTAGACAAGAATATATTCTGATTTCAGCTGGTGCGAAAGGGGATCGCCATTCGAAACAGTATAATATTACCGATGCATTAGCTGTATACAACAGTATAGGAAAATAATAAGTTCTACACTTATTCTTTGGAGGTACAACATGGAAATCCTCAAGGTGCACAACCTTTCGAAGGTATACGGAAAAGGCGATACGCAGATCAAGGCCCTGGATGACGTCAGCTTCAGCGTGGAAAAAGGCGAATTCGTCGCCATTGTCGGCCCTTCCGGCTCGGGCAAATCGACGCTGCTGCACATCCTGGGCGGGGTGGATACGCCCAGCTCCGGCCAGGTGCTGGTGGATGGTACGGACATCTGCGCCCTCGACCAGACGAAACTGGCTATCTTCCGCCGCCGGCAGATCGGCCTCATTACCAGTTCTACAACCTGATCCCCATCCTCAATGTCGAGGAGAACATCACCCTGCCGCTGCTTCTGGATGGGCGCAGCCTGAACGAGGCACGCCTGAAGGAGATCGTCGCCACGCTGGGGCTTGCGGACCGAGTCGGACACCTGCCCAACCAGCTCTCCGGCGGGCAGCAGCAGCGCGTCTCCATCGGGCGGGCGCTGATCAATAACCCCGCGCTGATCCTGGCCGACGAGCCGACCGGCAACCTGGATAGCAGCAACTCCAAGGCGATCATCGCGCTGCTCAAGCTCTCCAACCAACGCTACCATCAGACGCTGATCCTGGTGACCCACGACCGCGACATCGCCCTGCAGGCCGACCGCATCATCTCCTTCGCCGACGGGCGCATCGTGCGCGACGAGGCGGTGCGGGCATGAACATCCTGACGGCATATACCCTGAAGTACCTGCGGCTCAATAAGAAGCGTACCGCGGTGACCATCCTGGGGGTGATCCTGTCCTCCGCCTTGATCTGCGGGGTGTTCCTGCTGGGGGCCAGTTTCCAGAAGGTGATGATCGAACACGAGATCTTCATGGCAGGGAATTGGCACGCCCAATTCCACGCCGTGCCCTATGCTAAGGCGAAATATATTACCGAAAACAGCGCCGTCCAGACGGCGATGTTCAGCGCTTCGCTCGGGAGCGCCACCTACGGCAGCCACAACACAGTTCGGCCCTACCTGTACGTCACCGCCTATGACGCGCTTTCATTCCAAAACCAATCCATCCGGCTGATTTCCGGACGCTTCCCCCAAAAAGGGGATGAGCTGCTCATTTCGCCGGTGATGGTAAGGGACTCCGGCCTGGGTTTGAAACCTGGCTCCACCTTGCACCTGGCTTTTGGCCAGCGGAATATCCCCAACCACGAGGAAATGGTCAAAGCATGGGGAGGAGAAGAATTTGTCGCTCTCCAAGATGGGGAAACCTTTACCCCGTCCGTTTCCAAAATCTACACGGTGGTAGGCGTGATGAAGGGGCCGGTCGATGAGACCAGCATGCCCGCAGCTTTCCCGGCCTTGACGTACCTCGACCCGGCGCAATTGGCGGCAGCAGACAAAGTGGACATCGCGATCCTGGCCCGCGATCCGCGCAGCATTTCC
>JBLNCE010000192.1:0-2527 GCA_050260415.1 Bacteroidota bacterium
CGACGATCCTCCCACGCTCTGGGGTGGACCTGGCAGGGTTGAAACCGCCCTTGGACGGACATCCCTTGACGAAACCGTATCCGCCGCCCTCCCGGTAAGGCGGCGTGGCGGGAGGAGGAGCGGAACGGGGCGACCGGAAGGCCGCCCCGTTTCCATTACCCGTAGAGGTTTTAGAGCGTTGTGAAAAACCCGTCTGGACCGCTAAACGCAGATTTCGCAGATTACATAAGAGACCTGTGTCGCATGGTTTTCTAAGACTTTAGGTAATCTGCGTTCCGGTTTTTACATCCCTATTATTATTGTATGCGTGCTAAACGGCATCAAGCCCGTTCCCGGTGGAGAGCTGCGGCGCCGAGCGCCGCCGCGGCCACGGCAAAGGCCAGGATCGCCCAGAGACGGCCCTGGATGTCTGCGAAGCCCGCACCGGCCAGCATCACCTGCCGCAAGGCGGCGGCGGCGTGGGTCAAGGGAAAGATTTGCGCCAAGGCGCGCAGACTGGGGTGGAGCGTCTCGAGCGGCCACATCAAACCACCCAGAAAGATCTGGGGCACCAGGACCACCGGGATGAACTGGATGACCTGCAATTCGTTCCGGGCGAGGAAGGAGAGCGAGATGCCCAGGTTGACCACGCCGATGACCATCAGGGCCAGGACCAACATCACCAAGAAAATCGAGCCGGCCACGTGGACATGGAGGACCCAGACGGAATAGGCCAGGATCAGGAAAGTCTGTACGAGCGAGAAAAGTAGGAAACCGAGGAGATATCCCAGCATGACCTCGATTTTGGAGGCGGGTGAAACGGCCAGTCTCTCCATGGTGCCGGAGGATCGCTCGCGTAGGAATGAGACACTCGTCAGGAGGAAGGTAAAGAAGAAAGCGAACCCCACGATGAACGCGGGTGCGAAATAGTCCAGCGTCTTGCCGTCGACCCTACCTTGGAGCGCCTTGTTTTCGAGCGTCACCGGCGGCGAACCGCCCGTCATGGCGCCGGCCCGCTTGGCGGCGAATCCCGCCAGGGCTTTAGCCGCCGCAGCCATCACGATCCGATCCGTGGACGGATCGATCCCCTTGACCAACACCCGTACCTTGACTTGCTCGCCCGCGAGGATGTGCGCCGAGGCTTCCGCCGGCACGATAACGGCGCCGATGCTCTTGCCCGCCCGGACGGCTGCCTCCGCCGCCCCCGCGGTCGCGTATGACTTGACCTCGATTCCCGACGCGCGTTTCAATTCGCGCCCGAGCTCCTCCCCGAGCGCAAGCCGGCCCATGGGTGTGAGGAGACCGCCGTCGGCATCGACATAAGCGATCGTAACGGGTTCCTTGTTCTCCGACATCAGATAGCCCATGAGCGACATCACCAGGATTGGCACCACGAAAAGCAAGGCCATGGTGCGGAGGTCATGCCCGAACTGCTTGACGATGCGCCCGGCAATGGTCAATATGCGTGCCGTTTTCATCTTTTTCCCTCCCGGGTTTCCTTGCCGTCCGCACCCTCGCTGTAGGCGAGGAAGGCATCTTCAATCGAGGCGGCGCCGACGGCGCGGCAGAGCTCTGCCGGGGCGCCCGCGGCGATGACTCTGCCTTGATCGATCATGGCCACGCGGTGGCAGCGCTCTACCTCGTCCATGATGTGCGTGCTGACTAGGATCGTTGTCCCGGTTTCGTTGAGACGGCGGAAATGCTCCCAAAGGTAGCGCCGCAGTTTGGGGTCGACCCCCACGGTGGGCTCATCCAGGAGGAGTACCGCCGGACGGTGCATGAGCGCGCAGGCGAGGTTGGTACGCTGCCGCATGCCGCCGCTCAGATGGCGCACCGGGACCTCGATCTTTTCCTGGAGCGAGACCAACGCGGCCAAGTCCAGCGCGTTGCGCGCGGCCTCGGCGCGGCTCAGACCATAGAGCCGGCCGAAGAAAACCAGATTATCCCGGACGGAGAGGTCCTCATAGAGAGCGGGAGATTGCGTCATGTAGCCGATCTTGGCGGCCAGGCACCGGCTGGGGGCTTCCAGCCCCAAGACGCGAACCATGCCTGCGTTTGCACGGAGCAGGCCGGCGATGACTCTAATCAGCGTGGTCTTGCCGGAACCGTTCGGGCCTAGTAAGCCCAGGATCTCGTTCTCGGCCACCGAGAGGTCAAGCCCGTCGAGCGCGCGAACCTTACCGAAGGTGCGCACCACGCCCGAGAGTTCGATGGCGGGGGTCATGGTATCAGCTCCTTGCTAACCTAAGAATAGCCTTACGACAATGCAACTGTCGGCTCGTGCGCGTAATCGTAATCCTAATCATCAAGAGGTCGATCACGAGTACGAGTACGATTGTTCAAGAGGATCCTCTTCCAGTCTTCTCTTCCCCCTCAACTAGGTTCTGCTGGGGTTTTAACCGCGTTAGCGGGAATAATACCATCAGTACAAAAAGGGGGGAGAAGACATGGCCTCTGGCAGTAATAGCAACACGCCCGTGGTCGTGCAGGCGCGCCAAGCATTGAAGCGTCTCCGCGACGAAGTGGCGAACGAACTCAATATCGATAC
>JBLNCE010000193.1:0-3743 GCA_050260415.1 Bacteroidota bacterium
TTACGTCGGCGAATGCGAGGATTTGGCCGTGCGTTACAATACGGGCTACGGGCAGATCTCGCCGCGCAATTGTTACGAAGGCGGCCAGCCTACCAACTGCCGCATCAACGCGGCGATCCTGCGCGAGGTCAAGGCTGGACGGCACGTCCGCCTCTTCTGGCGTGAGACGGGCGATCGATTCAACCTGGAAAGCCACCTGATCGAGCGATTCGACCCCGCGTTGAACCGTTCGGCTGGAAAGCACCTGGCTGCCCGGGCCAAGCCAGCCGTCGCAAGCGCGCCGGCCCCTGAGAGCTTGGCGCCCGGAAAGTATGAGGCCCTGCGGCGATACCTGGAGGCCTCGCCGCACGAGTTGGAGTTTCTGAGCTACCGCGCCCTGGAGGAGATCCTCGGCGACGGGCTGCCGGCATCCGCACGGACATATACGGCGTGGTGGGCGAACGGCGGGCACGTGCAGGCGGAGGCGTGGATGGAAGCGGGGTGGAGGGTGGTGGGGGTGGAACTTAAGAGATACACGGTTTGGCGCAAATCGGCGGCGATATAAGCACGAGAAAAATGACTGCCAGGGCTTGAATACGGCTACCATGCTGGTTATATGCTTGACATAAGCCAAACAGCTCGGCTTTTTCGAGGCCGTCATTCTTTGTTGGTCTCATTTGCTACGATCGATCACGCTGATGGTCCGCCGGAATCCCCATGCCCCAATCGCAAGAAAGGAGGCCCCGCCATGCTCTACAAGACAGGCGAAAAGGCTCCGGCCACCGGCAAAAACAGCCTCGGAAGAGAGGGTATCGCAGATGGAGCTATATGAGCGGATGCCCGGGAAGAAGAGGAAGCGCGCGGGATGGCGGGCGAGCTGGGACAGCATCAGGCGATGGGTCGCGTGGTTTTGGCGGCGGGAGGCAGTCGAGCCGCTGGTCCTGGAGATTCTGGTCGATCACTTCGGCGGTTCCCGCTACCAGGCGCGGTTGGCGGCGGGCCGGGTGATCTACGGACAAGGGCCATTTGGCCGGGATGAGATCGTCGATCCCGCTCCAGAGGCCTGGCGCCGGTTCAGGGCGGCCCTGGACGCGGTGGGGGTTTGGGACTGGCGGGCGGAGTATTACATGCCGGCTTGCGATGGGACTTCTTGGGCAGTCAAGATCCGCTATGCGGACCGGGAGATCGAATCGTGGGGTTCCAACGGCTATCCGGGGACCGAGGGAGCGGACGAGTCGCAGGAGTTCGCGGCGTTCCTGGCGGCGGTGAGGGATCTGCTTGGGGGAAGGGAGTTACGATGATCGATCCGGCCATGCCCGACTTCGATGGTTTTGACTCGTGACCCTCCTTCGCCAAGGCTGCGGAGGGCAAACTCGCGACTCTTATTGGCAGGAATCTTTTGGCTGGTGGGCGAATTTTTCGATATAAATAACAAGTCATGGAAACGCTTCATCTCCAGCAGAGGCGCCAAGGCGCCACGGCACAGAGGTTGTCAGCTGAGGTATTGTCAAAGGTTTGTTGGGTGAATTATCGGCATAATAAGCGTAATGAAGCTAAAAAAGGCTCAGTTACAATCCAGACAAAACTTTGGTTGTCATCGAGCGCTGAAGATTCATGACCATATCTCCGAAAGGCGGTGAGTCATCATGTCGGAAACCATCCGGGGCGTGAATCCTCGCATGCTACGATGGGCGAGGGAGCTAGCCGGGGTGAGTGTGGCCGATGTGGCGCACAGAATCAAAAAGAGCGAGGAACTCATCACCGCTTGGGAGTCCGGAGCCGAAGCGCCGACATATGCGCAGTTAGAGCAGATCGCCTGCCATTATCGACGGCCCGTGGCACTGTTCTTTTTCCCAGAGCCTCCCGAAGAACGGGATCCGGTGCGAGAATTTCGGACGCTGCCTGATTTTGAACGGGATCAGCTTGAGCGGGATACGCGATATGCATTACGGCAGGCCGAAGCGATGCGGCTTTCCCTACAAGAATTGAATGACGGCGTCAACCCGAGTCCCGAAAAGATCTTCCGAGACATCACCCTTACATCCTGCGAACATCCTAGACAATTAGCGGAAATGGTCCGGGATTACCTTGGCGTCTCCATGACATTACAGGCCTCTTGGAAGAGTTCGGATGATGCTTTTCAGCAATGGAGAACATTAATCCAAAACAAGGGGATCTTTGTCTTTAAGCGATCCTTAAAACAGCGGGACATATCCGGTTTTTGTTTGATGGACTCAGAATTTCCATTGATTTATATTAATAACAGTACATCATCATCACGACAAAGTTTTACACTCTTTCATGAACTTGCCCATATTCTTTTACGCACAAGTGGCGTCACCAAACAAAACGACCGCTTCATCGATATGCTGCCCCGGCCAGAGAAGGAGATCGAGGTATTCGCGAACCAGTTCGCCTCGGAGTGCCTTGTTCCATCGGCGGATTTCAATGCGCATTTTGAGCCGGGCGCCTACGATGACGAAACTTTGGCCAGACTTGCTCAGCGTTATCGGGTCAGCCGGGAAGTGATCCTGCGCAATTACCTAAACCGGGGATTGGTGGACCGAGACTTTTATGAGCTGAAAGCCGAGGAGTGGACGCGGCAGTATGAAGAGAGCCGAGGTGAAGGGAGCGGCGGCAATTATTACGCCACACAAGCTGTTTATTTGGGCGACAAGTATTTGCAGCTCGCCTTTAGACGCTATTATGAGGGTCGTTTTGACGTCGGGCAGCTTGCGGATTATTTGAATGTGAAAGCAAGCAGCGTTGCCGGTTTGGAGCAGTTCGTCCTGAAAGGGGCGATCGACTGATGGTATACATCTTTGATACATGTGCTTTTTTAGTGATTGGCCATTATTACCCTCAAAGATTCCCGACATTCTGGCAGAATTTTAATGACGCGGCTCTGAGCGGGCTTATCATTTCAGCGCGTGAAGTCTATCGCGAACTTGAAGGTCATGATCTGAAACCCCATATTCAGGCATGGCTTAAGGACAATCGGCACTTATTCATGGCGCCAACCCCCGAAGAGGCCGAGTTCGTCGCTGAGATTTTTTCGGTCCGGCATTTTCAACAACTGGTGGGTGAAAAGCAACGTCTCCGCGGTATGCCGGTGGCTGACCCGTTTATTATTGCTATGGCAAAGATACGGAACGGATACGTTATCACAGAGGAAGGGAAAAAGGGAAATTCCGCAAAGATCCCAAATATCTGCGAATATTTTGGAATTAATTGCTGCAATGTTGAAGGTTTTATGGAAATTAACGATTGGACCTTTTAAGAAATAAGTGTTTTTCATGGATTGTTTGTGACCGTCATCCCTTGACGGTCTTATTTGCTACGATCAATCATGCTGAGGGTCCAGCCACCGACGCCCTGTACCCAGGATCAATAGGGATGGAGTCTCCCGTTATGTTGCAAGACCGACGATTAAAACCCGGTCACTACACAATTATGATTTCGCCAAGCACATGGACGGCGCGACGAAATGCCTCAACAAAGATCAGCGAATCCACCTAGAAAAAGTGAAACCTTCCCGCCGCACAGATCCTGCAACAAAGCCCGCTTAGCCCTTCCCTAGAACTTGGCGAGACCCTCAGCCCCAATAATCCATCCTGGCAAGGTTTTGCTCGGCACTTGTCGAATCTTACCAAAGGTATCCCCACGTCCCCACACAAGGAGGCCTCCCCCCACATGCTCACCGGCGAGATCAAAAACCAAATCGACCGCATCTGGGATTCCTTCTGGTCCGGCGGCATCTCCAA
>JBLNCE010000194.1:0-6042 GCA_050260415.1 Bacteroidota bacterium
GCCCCAGCGGACGCAGGCGCGCGCTGAGCTCCGCGATGAATTGCGTGTAGAGCGGCCGGTCTTCGGGGTACATATTCTCGAAGTCCACCATGGCGCCGGCAAAGCCGCCCTCCTGGAGGACCTGGAGATAACGCTCGATCGTGCTCGCCCTGATTGCGGGATCGACCAAGGTCGCCCGCGCCAGATCGGATGAGAAATTGCCGCCGGTGAAATTTGTCAATACCGCCAGGGGGGCGATATTCAGTTCCCGTGCGACCTGGACGACCGGCCCGTAGTTTGGTACGGCGATGCCGCCCCGGCCGTCAACCGGGAAATCGAAGACCGAGATGTAGGTCAAGAGACGGGCGATCGGCGTCAAGATCCGGCGGGCAAAAGAAAGACTGGTTGGGAAGATGAACCCGTTGGTGGTGAGGGGTCTCTTTTCCACGCCGCGTAAGGGAATGACGATCGGCTGGCCGGGGAAGATCAGGTTCGGATTGCCGATCGTGTTGACACGTAGCACGAGCTCGAGCGAAACACCGAAGCTCTGCGCGATCCCAAAGAGCGTCTCGCCGGGGGCGACGGGGTGGATCAGTGCCTCCCATCCCGGAATGAGCAGGACCTGTCCGGGAAGGATTAGATTCGGATCGGCAATGTTGTTGGCCGCTACCAATGAGGCGATGGACACGCCGAAAACGCCGGCGATGCCAAAGAGCGTGTCACCGGGCCGGACGGTGTAACTAAGCTCGGTGGTGGGAACGATCAGCGCCTGGCCCACGACCAGGTTCTCTGGATTGGGCGGCCGATTGGTCGCGACCAGATCCGAGACGGTCACTCCGTACCGCGCCGCGATCCTGAAGAGCGTATCGCCGGGAGCCACCACGTGAATGAGGAGCATCTACTCCACCTCTACCTCCAGTCGGTCTAAACAGCCTCGGGATAAGAACGGGTTGCCCGGCCGCGTCGACAAGGCCGCCATCGCCCGGTGTGCTTGCTCGCCCGCGGGTGCCATGGAGGGGCGCGGGACTCTTTACCGTATGATATGTACCCGGGGTGTTCCGGTGTCCATTGAGATCCGCATTACGGCGGCGATATTCTGCGAGCGCCAGGCGCATTATCAGGAAGGGGTCTTGCGATGCTGCTGACCATCACCCTCAACCCCGCCATGGACCGGGTCTACTTCGTCGATGATTTCGCGGTGGATGGCGTCTTTCGCGCCCGCCAGGTAACGGCCACCGCGGGCGGAAAAGGCCTTAACGTGGCCAGGGTGGCGCATCTCCTGGGCGAACCGGTGCTGGCGGCCGGCTTCATCGGCGGTCGCGTGGGGCAATTCATCGCGGAGCAGGTCCGCGAGCAAGGCATTACCGGACGCTTCACCGAGATTGAGGGGGAGTCCCGCCTCTGTCTCGCGGTGGCGGACCAAAAGCGGGGGACATCCACCGAGATCCTGGAGGCGGGTCCGGTATTGACCGCGGCGGAAGTCGAACGCTTCCTGGCGGATTACGACCGGATGCTGGACGAGTGCCAGGTGGTCGCGGCCTCGGGCAGCCTCCCGCAGGGCCTGCCGGCTGATTTCTACCGGACGCTCATCGAGATGGCCCGGGCCAAGGGGAGGGAGTTTATCCTCGACACGAGCGGTGAAGCCTTGCGGCACGGCCTGGCGGCGCTACCATACATGATCAAGCCGAACCAGGATGAACTGGCCAAACTCCTGGGCACCCGGCCGGACCGCGCGGGACAGGTGGACGCCTTGCGCAACCTGCAAAAGACGGGGATCCAGGTGCCCTGCCTGACACTGGGCAAGGACGGATGCCTGGCCGCCTTGGCGGACGGGGTCTATCATTACCAGGCGCCGCCCGTGGAAGTGGTCAACGCGGTCGGATCCGGCGATTCTTTCGTGGCCGGGTGCGCGGTGGCCTTGCGGAGAGGGGCCGAACCCAAGGAAGCCATCATGCTTGGCATGGCCTGCGGGACGGCCAACACCCAGTTTGTACGGGCCGGGATGATCGAGTCCGCGCTGGTGCAAGAATACCTGGCCGCCGTGAAGTGTGAACGGGTAGTGATATAGAAAATCAAGCTTTCCCCCAGGCGATAAGGCCTCCGGCAAGATTGTAAACGGTCACAAGGCCCAATTCCAGCATGATATCCATCACGGCGCGCTGCGTCTGCCGCTGCGGCGGTAATCGTGGTCGATCCCCGCGTGGCGTTGAATCCCCACCTCCCTTGATTCAGATTCGCGATGCACGCCGGATTGCCCCTCTTTGGATCTCGCGCGGGCGTCGCATCCAGGCAGGAATAGGGTGAATCATAACGAAGATCAAGATGGATTCCAGGAATGTCCAATCGTGCCACAGGTGAGACGAGCGGGGGTGGCGGGTGCATGTTGATCTGCCCGGAATGCCTGGGGGAACTGGTTGATACCGCGACGGACCATGGCTATGTCTGGATCTGCGCCAAATGCAGGGCTCAATGCCTGAACCAGGCAGTCCTCGTCAAGATGAAAAGCGAAGAGTTCGCCCGGCGCCTGTCGGCGCAAGCGCGTGAAATCGGAGCGCCCCGGCGGCGCCCGTGCCCGATGTGCAGCAATTACATGACGGAGGTAAACGGGGCCGAAGGCGGGGAGCCGGTCCCGCTGGATTTTTGCGCGGTTTGCGGCACCACCTGGATCAGCGCGCGGGCCAGTGAGAAGCTTTTACCGTCGCCGGCTCCAGCCGCGGCAACGCCCACGTCGACCACAACGCCGCCGCCTATGAATCCCTCGTACGCCGCCATGACACCCATAAATCCTCCATCTGTCGCGCTCCCGTCCGTCGGCGCCGCCGAGACGGCGGCCACGGCCATGCCGGCCGCACCGGCGGCGCCAGATCTGTCAAGCAGGATACCGGCTCTGACCCAGGAGCAACAGGATAGGATCGCGGCTTTTTACGCCCAGTCGGCGACCAACCAGTTCAACAGCAAGTACGCGGAAAAACGCCGGTTCGCACCGGAGAGCGCGTGGCAGCGCATCGCCGGCTACCTCGGGATGCCAGTCAAGTGTGATACACAACTCTCGCGGCCCCCCGCCACCACTTGGGCGCTGACGTTCTTTATCGCCGTCGTCAGCCTCGTGGCGATCTTCGCGACGGACATGAGGACCACCGTCGGTAACCTGGCCTTTATCCCCGCGCAGCCATTCCGGCATTACGGTTTGACCTTACTGACCTGCGTGCTCTTGCACGGGGGGCTTTTTCATCTCCTGAGCAATTCTTACTTTCTATTCTTCTTCGGGGATAGCGTGGAGGATCGGATCGGCGGCCTCAGTTTCCTTCTCCTCTTCCTGGGCTCCGCGGTCACGGGGAATTTCCTGCATACCTTCATGGACCCGAACGCGGAAGTGCCGGTAATCGGCGCCAGCGGCGGTATAGCCGGAGTTCTAGCCTTTTACGGCCTGTCGTTCCCCCGTGCCAAACTGGCATTCTACATCTTATTTCGCATCTGGATACGGCTGCCCGCGCTGCTCTTTGTCCTGGCCTGGATCGGGATGCAGTTTTTCGGCGCCAGGGCACAGGTCGCGGGCTTTGGCGACGTGTCCTACCTGGCCCACCTTGGTGGGGTTGTCATGGGCATCGTCTTCTGGCTCTTTTGGACGCTGAGCGGCAAGGAAGCGAAGGAGACGGGGTCGGGGGTGTGAAGATGGTGAAGGGGTGAACGGGTGAAGAGGGACGGCTTGATGGGTGTGTTACGGCCTATAGCGGGCCTTTTTTTAATGGGATGCACGGGAAGGATGGACGCATGGCGCCGACTGTCGTTGCATTGATACCGGGGCGCTGTTTACGGCAGCAAAATCGATGTTTTAAATACAGAACGGAAGGATTGGAGCGTCGTAATAAGGAATATAGGGAACTTATGTGGGTTCGAGTCATGAAAACCTTGGTAACTCTATTACCGCCGCCGGGAGGGATATCATGCAGGTTCTTTTTTTGGTCCTTGATAAGACTGAACTCCTGACGCCCGTGCTGAAGACGTTCCTCGACTGCGGGGTCAGGGGCGCCACGGTCCTGCATAGCACCGGTATGGGCCGGGTGCTCGCCGCCGAAGTACCGATCTTTGCCAGTCTGCGCAGTCTGGTCGAGAACGGCAGGCACCATAACCAGACAATCTTTGCCGTCATTAAGGATGAAGGTAAGATTGAGGGATTGATCGACGCCCTGAGGAAAGTCCTGGGCGATCTGGACAAGCCCGGGACGGGCATAATCTTTACTTTTCCAATAACGCGGGTCATTGGCCTGGCTGGTGAGGTATGACGGTAAATGAATCTCAATCTGATGAATCTGATTCTCAACACAAGCCTGCTTTTGCTACTGGGTATGCTGGCGGGTAAGATCGTCAACAAGGCGAAGTTCCCGGCCGTTACCGGTTATCTGATTATGGGCATCGTCATCGGTCCGTCGTTCTTAAACTTACTAACGCACCGCATGCTGAATGCGGCGGTCTGGCTGAGTCACGGCGCCCTGGGTTTGATCGCATTCAGTATCGGTTCCGAGTTTACGGTCCGCACCATCAGGAGGCTCGGCAAGAGCGTCATCTGGATCGCCTTTTTGGAGGCGTTCGGCGCGGCCCTCCTCGTCACGGTGGCGATGCTCCTGATTTTGCGGCAGCCGTTGGCCAACGCCCTCCTTTACGGCGCCATTGCCTCCGCCACCGCGCCCGCCGCGACGATCATGGTCATCCGGGAGTTCCGCGCCAAAGGGCCCCTTACCGACACTCTTTTGGCGGTGGTGGCCATCGATGATCCCATCTGTGTGATCAATTTCGCCATCGCTTCCGGTGTGGCCTTGATGCTTCTCTCCGGGCACGTTACCTCCGTTGCCGGCATGATCCTCCGTCCGTTGCTCGAGATCCTGGCGGCGATCGCCCTCGGGGCCATGTTGGGCGTCGCGACCAGCCTGATCGGCGACAGGATCAAGACACAGGCGGAACTCCTGACATTCACTCTGGGGGCGATCCTGCTCGGTACCGGTCTGGCGCTTCAGACGGGGCTCTCGCCCTTATTGGTCAACATGGCGCTCGGCGCGGCGGTGGGGAACCTGGCTAGGCAGAACGAAGCCATGTTCGAGGCGGTCCGCGCGATGGATACCCCGATTTACGTGGCGTTTTTCACCCTTTCCGGCGCGGGACTGCACGTCGGGTTATTGAAATCGATCGGGCTGGTGGGCTTGGTCTATGTGATCGTTAGAGTGGCGGGCAAGGTTGCGGGCGCCGCCCTCGGCGCGAAGATCTCCGGCGCGCCGCGGGTTGTCCTGAAGTACCTCGGCCTCGGGCTGGTCCCGCAGGCGGGCGTGGCCCTCGGGTTGAGCCTGCTCGCCAAGCAGATCCTGCCGGATCTCGGCGATATGATCTCAACGACGATCGTGGCCACCACGGTTATCTATGAACTAATCGGGCCGCTCTGCGCCAAGCTGGCCATCAAGCTGGCCGGCGAAGACGGCGGCATGGACAGGGAATACGGATCGGCGGGTTCCGTCGGCATCAGCGCCGGCGCGTGAGCACTTCGCTGAAGCGGATAGATAAATTCCATAGGCGGCGGGCAAGGACCGATAAATCGCTGAATCTCTCCGCCCAGAAATGAATTCCTGGGCTGGGATCAAGTGTTTCTCAAACCCCTGCGGGGGTTCGGTCATGTTTGAGGTGCACAAACGGGGATAAATGGTCAATGCGTTTCAGCTTCGTCACCATCCACGTCAAAGACCTTGACAAGTCCGTCTCCTTTTACACTGACCTGCTCGGCTTCGGCGTCAGGCGGTGGTTCAGCCCGCGGCCGGGGTTTGAGATCGTCTTTCTAAAGGATCGGGCGGGCGGGACGGTCGAGCTCATCCGGGGCGGCGAGGCGCCTAAGGATGCCGGGGACGTCTCCCTGGGCTTCGCCGTGGAGAGCCTGGACGAGACCCTGGCCATGCTGCGGGAAAAGGGGGTCGCGATCGCGCGGGGACCCATCGCCACGCCGGGCGGACCGAAGTTTGCCTTCGTCCGTGACCCGGACGGGGTGGAGGTGGAGTTTATCGAGGGGCTGGGGGCGTGAAGGGG
>JBLNCE010000195.1:0-29580 GCA_050260415.1 Bacteroidota bacterium
TTCTTCTCTGTTGGCTCGCCATGCTGATGATTCGCGTAGCCGAGAACGAAACCGGAGAGACTTGGCGAAATATGCGCAAGGATCTTGGCGATCTCCAGATTGGCATCCATCGCACCGCGTCAGGTGAAGTCTGGCAGACGAATCCCCTGCGATCGGCGGTCAAACAGTTGCTGTAGCGATTGAGAATAAAGCCTCCGCCCAGGTTCTACGCCATCAAGCCGGTAAAAGGATCCAGAGCATAGTTACAAACGTTTTTCATGGTTCATTGGCCGTCAGGCCTTATGGAGTATAGGTTTCTGGGGCTTTTTTGTTACTCGTCACTGTACAAGACCAGCTAGAGTCAAATATGGCGTGTGGTAGGGACCGATCTCGCTGGATAATGGAGCTTATCCACAATCACGGCAAACCCCGTATTCCCCCCGCCTCCGTATGAAATACTAACCCCCCTAAACACGGACAAGGCTTGGCAGGTTTACGAGCGTATTCCCCCCGCCTCCGTATGAAATACTAACCCCAGCCTTGACTAGAAGAGGAGGGTCATCGTGCCTAAGCGCAAGAAGACCAAGGCCGCGGACTATGAATATCTTGGTCGGGCCACGGGCCAGACTCAGGCGACCACCGAGTACGCGTCCGAGATGAACCCGGAAACCAAGGTCACCAAGGCCAAGCCGAAAGGCCAATGCTAGCAAGGTCGAATAGGGGCCGGACCAAGTCCGGCCCCTTTTTCTATCCATTGGACTCGTGCTCCCGCCGGTTTGCGCAAAATTGCAGCAACCTTTCCCCTCCCCCGCGTGCGGGGGAGGGGAATCGAAGGGGAGAGGGCACATCATCGCACCTGCGAGAAGACTATTCCCCTATATAATGATGGCAGGAGAATCGCGCTTTCCAGCGAAGATCCATCGGACTTATCGCATCGGAGGCTTGAACTTAGATGAACTCAGCCGTGCGCGTCCGTTTTGCCCCGAGCCCCACCGGCTACCTGCACATCGGCGGCGCCAGGACCGCCATCTACAATTGGCTCCTGGCCAAGGCCACGGGGGGACGGTTCATCCTGCGCATCGAGGACACGGACCGGAACCGGTACGTGCCCGACGCCCTCCGGGATATAATGGACAGCCTGCGCTGGTTGGGCGTGGACTGGGACGAGGGACCGGACACGGGTGGCGAGGTGGGACCCTATTTCCAATCGCAGCGGCTGGAGCTCTACCAAGAGTATGCCAAGCAACTGGTAGCCGAGGGCAAGGCCTATTATTGCTTCTGCAGCCCGGAGCGGCTGGCGGCGGTGCGGGCGGCGCAGGAGGCGGCCAAAGAGGCGCCGGGGTACGATCGGCACTGCCGCGCGTTGCCGGCGGACGAGGTCGCGGCGGCGCTGGCGCGGGGCGACAAGTCGGTTGTCAGGCTCAAAGTTCCCTTCGAGGGCAGCACGACCTTTGTCGACGAGATCCGCGGCGAGATCACGGTGGAAAACCGCACCCTCGACGATCTGGTGCTCCTGAAATCCGACGGTTTCCCCACTTACCATCTGGCCAATATCATCGACGACCACCATATGGGGATCACCCATGTCATGCGGGGGGACGAGTGGATCGCCAGCACGCCCCGGCATGTGCTGCTCTATAAGGCGTTTGGCTGGCAGCCGCCGAAATTCGCCCACCTGCCCGTCTTTCTCGCGCCGTCGGGTGGCGGCAAGCTGAGCAAACGGCACGGCGCCACCAGTGTTCGCGAGTACCGGGACAAGGGCTACCTGCCGGAGGCGCTCTTTAACTTTCTGCTCCTCTTGGGCTGGCACCCGCAGGATGAGCGGGAAATGTTCACCGCCGCCGAGGCGGCGAAGGCCTTTGCGCTGGAACGGGTGAGCAAGTCGCCGGTGGCGTTCTCCACGGATAAGCTCGACTGGTTCAACGGTCTTTACATCCGCCGGTTGACCCCAAAAGATCTGGCAAGACATTGTCTGCCGTTCCTGCAGCGCGCCGGGCTGCTGCCGGATCCATGCCCGCCGGAGCGTTTCGCGTACCTGGTCCGCGTAATCCCGCTCGTGCAGGAGCGCCTGCGGCTCTTGACCGAGGCGCCGGAGGTCCTGGACATCTTCCTCAAGCAGGAGATCGCGCCGCCAACGGCCGATCTGCTCGTCGGCAAAAAACAGTCGCCGGCGCAGGTGACGGCGGTCCTGCGGCGTTGCGCGGAGGTTCTGGCGCGCCTGCCCGAGTTCGATGAACCAGCCCTTGAAAAGGCGCTGCGGGCGGTGGCGATGGAGCTTGGCATCAAGGACGGCGAGGTTTTCATGCCTCTGCGGGTCGCCGTCTCGGGCCGCGCCGCCACCCCCGGCATCTTTGAGACCCTGGCGGCGATCGGGCGGGAGCGGTGCGTGGAGAGGATCGAAAAGGCGGTCGGGGTGTTGGCGCGGTGGACATAAAGAGCGGATTGCCTGAGTAGAAGAGCAAGTGGAGGAGTAGAGAAGACGGGGAGTGGAGGAGAAGAGTAGTAGGGGAGTAGAGGAGGAGCGAGACGGGGAGTGACCCGGGACGCGGGATTTCCGACCCCGCGCGACGGGTAGCCCGCGGCGCGCTGCGAAATGGTTGACAACCGCCTGGCCCGTGGGTATAATAGTATTTGCCCGCTGGGGGATCGTCTAGTGGTAGGACAACGGGTTCTGGCCCCGTCGGCGAGGGTTCGAGTCCTTCTCCCCCAGCCACACCTCATAAAGTACAAAGTACTAAGTACGAAGTACTAAAGGGAATCGACTTTTTGGTACTTTGTCCTTTGTACTCAGTACTTGTTAGTTGAAGCGGCCCCATCGTCTAGTGGCCTAGGACACCGCCCTCTCACGGCGGAGACACGGATTCGAATTCCGTTGGGGCTACCAGTTAACAAGCCCGCTGCTACAGCGGGTTTTTTACTTTTCTTTCCGGGACTTCCAAGAGCCTCGAAAGAGAGAAGGGCGGAGACCTTGACGAGGCCACCGCCCTCCAAAAAAAAGCTAAGGGCGGTGGCACTTTCCAGTATGACCCTCCAAGGCCGAAGATGATTGAGGTGGGTTTGAACTGAACCATATCCGGGTCATAGCCCTTTAAGGTGTTATGCGTCAGTCCTGTGCGCTTCCGAAGTGCGGCGCAGGTCGTCACCCCGCAGAGGTAGATGAGGGCGAACACCATGATCGGCAAGCTGAGCGGGGTAAGACACAAGGAGATGCTGAAGAGCGAAGCTCCTACTCAATTTCGCTAAAACAGCCTGGCTAGACGCGCTAAGCCAGGTTATTTCCGGCCATCCAGTGAAATCTACAGGAGATTTTGTGGTTGCAATCGTCGAAACCCTAATTTGGAATAGTTTGTTAGGCGTACTTTTCGTAGTTTTTGTTGTTCCAAAACGAAAAGGTTTTCATATTGTGAGGGCTTTGGGCTTTAGCCTTGTCGCCTGGTTCCGCCGCGCAATACCCGGTAGGAACCGACATGTCCAGGATACCAGTCAAAACAACATTCAAAGACGTTTCCGCACATGTCATTAATGCCGAACGAATTGGCGTTTTTTAGGCCGGCTGGGTGGGTAGAGGCGGTACTGTTGTCCCTATACCAGGCGACAGCCCCTGTGGCATACGATCGGTCGGGCGGCGGCGCCTTTTTCGTGGCTCAAAACTCCTTTTCCCTGCCGGAGAGCGCATCATCTTCCACCTTGGGATTGAGCCGGCGCTCAATCCCGACGGGACGGTGAACGAGAACGGGTTTTTGCTTTGTCCGGGGACTGTCCGACCGGGGACTGGGAACTATGTTTTTTGTCTTGATAATACATAGCACTTCTATGTATAATAGTGCTATGCATAGAGATTTAAGGCATCGAGACAGGGTACCCGCATGAACATCGCCAAGGATCTGATCGCGGCCTCGGCCACACCCTTGCTCCTGGCCATCCTGAAGGAGCGGGACAGTTACGGTTATGCCATCATCAAGCGGGTCAAGGAATTGTCCGGTAACGAACTCGTCTGGACCGAGGGCATGCTCTACCCGGTCCTGCACCGCTTGGAAAAGCAGGATCTGATCGAATCGTACTGGCAGGAGTCCGCAATTGGCAGGCGGCGGAAGTATTACCGGATCAAGACTGCCGGGCTGGAGGAATTGGCACGGCAAAGAGAGCAGTGGGAAACCGTCCACGCCGCCTTGGACAGGACTTGGAGGGAGGAGAATCATGAGTAAGACGGAGGCCGCATTTGACCTGGAAACCCAGATCCGCTCCTGGAGCGATTGCCTGCGCGCGCGGGGCAACTTCGCCGAGACCGACCTCACTGAGCTGGAGCATCATCTGCGCGACGAGATCGAAGATCTGATCCAGGCCGGGCTGGCTGCGGACGAGGCGTTTCTCATCAGCGTCAAGCGTTTGGGGAACACGGACTCCCTGTCGCGGGAATACTCCAAGGTCAATACGGAGAATCTCTGGCGGCAGTTGCTCCTCGACCGGGATCCTGGCGCCCGGGCAACAACCCGGCGGGAGATCGGCCTGGTCATCCTGTTCGCGCTTCTGGCGGGTACGTTGGCCAAGATACCGGAGTTGTTCGGTTTCGGGGTCTTCAACCCGGAGAACATGTTCTATCTCAAGAACCTGAGCCTTTTTGTCCTGCCTTTGATGGCCCTTTACTTTTTCAGCAAAAGGAAACCGGGTTGGCGGCTGAGCCTCGCTTGTTTGGGCGTTTTCCTCCTGGCGGCTTTCTTGGTTAACCTCTATCCGTTCCGGGCTCCCGGCGCCACCGAACTCTTGACCGGGATCCATCTGCCGATCTTCCTGTGGTTGATCACCGGTCTGGCCTATGCCGGCGCCGCCTGGCAAAGCTCCGCCCGGCGCATGGATTTCATCCGGTTCACGGGCGAAGCATTCATCTACGCAGTCTTGATCGGTTGCGGGGTCGTGGTCCTGACTGGTTTCACCGTGATGATCTTTTCCGCCATCAAAGTGGATCTCGAGCGTTTCGTCCAGGAATATCTGATCGTATACGGCGTTTTCGCCGTGCCGTTCATCGCCGTTTACCTGGTGGAAGCCAAGAAAAGCATCGTCGAGAACTTCGCCCCGGTCCTGGCCAAGATCTTCAGCCCGCTCTTTTTCGGCACGATGACCTCCTTCCTGGCGGTCATGTTGATCCAGGGCAAGAGCCCGTTCGTCGACCGGAACTTCCTGATCGGGTTCGACCTCATGCTGGCGCTGGTGCTTGGGTTGGTCCTGTACATCGTCTCGTCGCGGGACCCGCATGAAACACCCGGCGTGTTTGATTATCTAAACCTTGCCCTGATCGTCGTGGCGCTGATCGTCGACGGCATCGCCCTCTCGGCCATCGTGTTCAGGCTCTCTTCCTACGGGGTTTCGCCAAACAAACTCGCCGCGTTGGGTGAGAATATCATCCTGTTTATCAACCTTGCGGGCCTGGCCGCCCATTACCTTCGTTATCTGATCGAGCGGGAAGGTTTCGCGCGCCTGGAACGATGGCAGACGCGGTATCTAGGGCTGTATCTGGTTTGGACAGCGGTGGTGGCGTTCCTGTTCCCGGTCTTTTTCGGATTTGTCTAGAATAAAACAGAGTTCCCAGTCGATAGTCCCCAGTCGGAGGAGCCGGGGTGGGAGGCTATTCTGAAGAATGGCTGATCCCGCGCCCAGGCTGCTCTGCCCTCCAAGACCGAGCACATCGTCTTTCCCGCCCTTATTGATGGGCGGTTTTTTATTTTTGAAGCGGTAATAATTGGAAGTCCCGGCGCTTACGAGGGATTCTCGCTTTTCCGGGCACCATTTCCGCGCAAAGAGGAATCACGCGTCTCCTATTGCTCGTGCTCCTCGCGGCGGCTCTAAGCGGTTGCGGCCCCCGGCCAAAGCAGGAGGTGCCGGCGTCTCCCTCGGACCTGTTCGCGACGGTCCTTTCCGCGAGTTCCATCCGTCTGATATGGACGGACAATTCCACTAACGAAACCAGTTTCAAGATCGAACGGAGCACCTCCAGTTCCGGCGGCTTCACCCAGATCGCCACCGTCGCGGCCAACGTCGTCACCTACGACGCCACCGGCCTATCGCCGGGTACCACTTATTATTTCCGGGTCCGGGCCAGCAACACGGCGGGGAATTCCGGCTATTCCAATACGGCCAGCGCCACGACGAACCAGGCGCTAGGGATCCTGCGTATAGTCAACAACACCAAGTATGACATCGTGACGCTGAAGCTGAACAATCAGGAACAATTAACGTACGGCTACGTTGTCCTGGTAGGTAATTACTGCGATATTCCCTTTACCTCGTCAGGCACGGTCAGTTACTATATCGCCAATGGCTTTTACGATACCTATAACATGAAGAACGAGATGTTCTGTATCTCCGGCAACACCACTGTGACTCTGGGCCAGACCACGACCCTCACATTCAATAATCCCACTCTGGCCCAGGTCCTTTCGGGATTTAAGTCATATTCGGATTGGCTTGGCGATTACTGGCAAGGTCTCTCGCTCGGTTATTGTTATTTTAGGTTCCATAGCAACGGCACTTGGCAATTATACGATCGCCCGCCGGGATCGAGCGGGTATACACTAGTAGCCAGCGGTAGCGTCATCCTGGTCAACTGGGACAATTACGACTCTTTCATCAGCTTCAAGCTATCATCCAGCGGCGCCGTCATCCAGTTGCCGTACCCATTTAGCGATTTCTACTTAAACAACGGACCTCCCGATTGGCCGACCATTCATTACGTTAAACAATAAATCGTAATCAACCAGGGCTTGTCGATCATGCCAGCCCGCAGGGCGGGCGTAACAGCCGAAAAAGGATCCACGGCAAGGGTTCAGAATTGATCGGATGGCGATGGCTCGAAACGGTTGCCGCAAAACGCGACACTCAACACCCAATACTCGCATTGATCCCGGAGGGCGCTTAGATGCTCCAACAAGCCGAGCAGATTTTGAAGAAGTATTACGGCTTCCCATCCTTCCGGGAAGGCCAGGCCAGGATCCTCACCGGCATCCTCGGCGGCCGCGACACCTTTGCCATCATGCCCACCGGCGCTGGAAAATCGATCTGCTTCCAGATCCCGGCCTTGCTCTTCCCCGGGGTCACCATCGTGATTTCGCCTTTGATCTCGCTCATGAAGGATCAGATCGACGCTCTGAACAGCCTCGGCATCCCGGCCGCCTGCATCAACAGTTCCCTGACCCCCCGCGAGGTCAGGGAACGCATGGGCAAGGCCAAGGCCGGTGTCTATAAGCTTTTATATGTCGCCCCGGAGCGGCTGGAAGTGGATTCCTTCGCCGAACTGGCACAGTCGTTGACCATTCCCTTCCTCGCCATCGACGAAGCGCATTGCGTCTCGCAGTGGGGCCATGATTTCCGGCCCAGTTACCTCCGCATCGGACCCTTTATCGACCGGCTGAACCCCCGTCCCGTGGTGGCGGCCTTTACCGCCACAGCCACTCCGGAGGTAAAGGAGGATATCGTCAAGTTGCTTTCCCTCAAGGATCCGGGGATGGTGGTCACCGGTTTCAACCGCGCCAATCTCTCCTTTTCCGTGATCCGCGGGGAAAACAAGCGCGATTTCGTCGTGAGGTATATTGCCGACAATCCTGGTCATAGCGGGATCGTTTACGCCGCCACCCGCAAGGAGGTCGACCAGGTTTACGCCTTGCTCAGCCGGAGCGGGGTGCCGGTGGGGAAATACCATGCCGGCTTGTCCGACGCGGAACGGAAACGGAATCAGGAAGCGTTCATCTACGATGACATCAAGGTCATGGTCGCCACCAACGCATTTGGGATGGGCATTGATAAATCGAACGTCCGTTTCGTAATTCACTACAACCTGCCCAAGAATATGGAGGCCTATTATCAGGAGGCCGGACGGGCCGGCCGGGACGGGGAACCGAGCGAGTGCATCCTGTTGTTCGCGCCCCAGGATATCTTCATCCAGAAATACCTCATTGAGCAGACCGTCTTCTCGCCGGCGCGGAAAAGCAACGAATACAAGAAGCTCCAGACGATGATCGACTACGCCCATTGCTCCCGGTGCCTGCGCCAATTCATCCTGGCGTATTTCGGGGAGGAAGGCGCCCCGCGGCAATGCGGCAATTGCGGGAACTGCAACGATGAAACGGAGCTTACCGACATTACCGTCGACGCGCAGAAGATACTCTCCTGTATCGTCAGGATGCGGGAACGATTCGGGGTCGCGACCGTGGCGGCGGTGCTCAAGGGGTCGGCCACCCAAAAAGTGCGGCGGATGCGGTTTGATGCACTCCCCACCTACGGCGCGCTGCGCGATATGCCGCTTTCCCAGATCAAGGACCTGATCAATCGCCTGATCGCTGAGGATTATCTCTATCTGACCGAGGGCAAGTATCCGGTGGTCAAGCTGAGACCAACGGCCCTCGGCGTATTGAGGAACGAAACCTCCGTCCGGCAACGCGTCGTCAACCGCCAAGCCAAACTGGTCCAGGACAATGCGCTCTTTGATACCCTCCGTAGACTGAGACGGGACATCGCCGCCCGGGAAGGCGTGCCTCCTTATATTATCTTTGCCGACAGCACCCTGCGGGAGATGGCAGGGCATCTTCCCACCACCACCAAAGCGTTGCTGGGAATCAAGGGCGTCGGCCAGGCAAAACTCGAGAAGTACGGCGCCATGTTTCTGAAAGCGATTCAAGAACACCTCGCGGAGGGGGCCGGAACGGACTCGCGTCCCAAGACCCATGATTAACGAACTCCAGTCGTGACGTAGGTCAAGATCCGTTGACAGATGGTCGATTATGGAGTTAGATTGAATCATAGACGGCGTTGCCGGATGCCGCGCCCGGAAACCGGCGCGGCACTTGGCATATTTGGGGGATCCCGATGGAATGGTTCGTTTATGTGCTCGCTTGTATTCTCATCTGCCTGGTCACCCTGATCGTCATCGGGTTTATCCAGAGGGAGTTCAAGAAGCACCTAATCCTCTGGAGCCTGGCTTGCGGGACGTATTTCCTCGGCTATGTCTCCTTGTTTGAAATCCATCCCGTCTTCAAGAGGGTCGTGCATCCCATCTTCTTGACCCTCGGCAGGCCTTTGTCTTGCACGGGGTCCTTGTCTACCTGGACAGGGCCATGCAGACCGCCTGGGCTTACCTCTTCGGCTTTGCCGTGGCCCGGGTAACCTGCGGCTCATTGGCCGCCTGGGCTTCACCAGAAACGAACTCCTGGCGATGGATCGAGACGGCCTGGTCTCGATCGGTTTGGGCAGGCGGCAGACGTATCCGGAAGGGAAGGATTAGGCCAGGCGCAGGTTCGAAACCGAGTATCTGACAAAGGAAGGCGCCAAGGTTTCCGTGGAGGTCAGCGCCCATACCTTCAGACTCCACGGCCGGACCGTGACCATGTCCATCGTCCGCGACATCACGGAGCGCAAACACGCCGAGGCCCGGATCCAATACCTGGCCTGGCACGACGACTTGACGGGCCTCAATATCGGGTTTTCTTCGAGCGTGAGTTAAAACAACTTAATGTGCTCGAGAACCTGCCCTTGAGTCTGATCATGGCCGACTTGAACGGATTGAAACTCGCCAACGATCTCTTCGGCCACGACCAGGGCGATGCTTTGCTGATTGCCTTCGGCGGGATCCTGCGGCAGGTCAGCCCAAGAGACGCCGTCGTTATCCGGTGGGGTGAAGACGAATTCGTCCTGTTGATGCCCAAAACGGATGAATATGCGGCGCAGCAGGTAGCCAGGCAGATCACCATCTTCTGCGAGGAAGCGCTGCCGACGCTCATGGGGCTGAGCGTCGCCTTGGGCGTCGCCACCGCCACCAAGCTTGAAGCCGTGACGCATCTGCTCAAGACGGCGGAAGATCGCATGTACAGGCACAAATTCCTCGAACAGAGGAGTTCGCGCAGTTTTTCCACACGGTTCATGCAAAAAGCGCTCGAGAAGAAAAGCCACGAAACCGAGGGGCATTGTGAAAGATTGCAGTGCATGAGCGTGAGGGTCGGCCAAGCGCTTGGCTTGAGCAACAGCGAGATTGACGAGTTGTCCCTGGTCGCCGTGCTCCACGATATTGGCAAATTGACTATCCCCGATCAGATTCTGGCCAAACCAGGGACCCGGGGATGAATCCCCGGGCTACACCTGTATAAACTTTCTGGCTATGTTCTGGATAACGGTTGATCCTGCTGCTGTAGATGCTCGGGCCGACGGCGCCCTGAGAGGACGCCGCTACACAAAGGCAGGCAAGCCATCCTGGCTATGGGGAAAGATCGAGATCCGGTTCCTAGGGCATTTATGCCCTTGCCAGATCTAGTGTAGCGGTAGGCTCTCAGCCTACCGTCGGCTTTCTAAAGCCCTATCCGGCCCGCTTTGGGACATCTCTTCGACAGGATGTCGGTAAGCCTGCGAAAGCAAGGATGGCTCAGAGCAGGCCATGTCCGTCGCTGGGCTTTTACCCCTCCTGGGTGGACATGACAGGGTTCGGACAGACTTCGAAGCTCAACCGAACCCTGTATTATTGACAAACACGCCCGATGCTTCGCAGAATCGTGATACCCCCGCGGCCGATGGTGGTTCTGATCGCCCGGATCTCAAGCACCGCGTTGCTGGGCACCTGTTCGGGAATGATGCGCGTCCCGGCCCAGGTGATCTGATTATCGGTCTGGATGGACTGCAATATGACGGCGTAGACGTTCGGCTGGATGCCGGGCGCCACGGCGGGAAAGACGACCTGACCGAGATAGGCGTCGAAATCGCCCAACTCGGACGGCGGCGGCAGGCTGGTGGCGGCAAAGGTGACACTGACCGCGTCCGTCGCGGGGGCGGTCGGTTTGATCAGGGCAACACCGCCCGGAAAGAGCTGGCTCGGCGGAATCTCCGCGCCCAAGGGCAGCGTCACGCAACAGAGGGCGCCGGGCGCGGGGGGAAGGGTTGGTATGCAGACGATCTGGCCGATCTGCAGTTGGTTCGGATCGGCCTGCGGATTGGCCGCCAGCAATGCCTGTAGCGTTACGTTAAAACGCTGTGCAAGCGCGAAGAAGGTATCGCCCGGTTGAATGCTGTAAAGGATTCCGTTCGGACAGGCGCCGCGCGGTCCTGGGACGCAGATCACCTGGCCGATCTGGAGATTCAGCGGTTCGATGCCGGGATTGGCCGCGATGATGGCGTCCACGGTCGTGCCAAAACGGGCCGCGATGGCGGACAGGGTGTCGCCGGGCTGGATTTCGTACAGGCTACCGGTGGGGCAAAAGGGAGCCTGGGAAAGCTGCATCTCAATCACGCTCCATTGTCGATGGTCGTTCGCCCATGGTCTCCATGGATTATATGCCGCTGGACCGGTCGGTGCCATTATGGCAATCCTTGAGGAGGTATTTCCATGAGGGTATCCGAATCTAATACATCGACCGAACTCTCTCACGAAAGCGTCAAAGGCAGCCAGTAAAGGAGCTTTCGAAAGCCGGGATGTCTATGTCAGAGCCAAAGGGAAGGATGCCATTGACTAAAGAGAGACTCCTTTTTGTCTACACCCTCAACCAGTCCTTCCATTGGTTCATCGTCGGCCTCATTATCCCGGTGCTTTCTTTGCTACAACTGGACAAAGGGTTGAACCTTTTTCAGATCGGCGTGATAGGCGCCCTGTACTCGGGCACGACCCTCCTGCTCGAGCTGCCCACAGGCGGTCTGGCGGACGCGATCGGACGCAAAGAAGTCTATCTGGCTTCGCTCAGCACGACCTTCCTGGCGGTCCTGGTCATCGCGGCTGGCACCGGCTTTTGGCCGGTTGCCGTCGGGTTCGTGCTATTCGGGATCGGGAGGGCGCTGTCCTCCGGGACTATCGACGCCTGGTTCGTGGACGAGTTCAAACGTTTGGTCCCGGAAGGTAACTTGCAGAAGGCCACCGCGCTGGTAAACGTCTTCATCCCGATCGGCCTTTGCGTCGGTGCTTTGTTCGGCGGGATTCTGCCCATGACTTTGGGGCGGTATTTATCCGGCGCGCACCGGCTGGGAGTCTATGACGCCAATCTGTTCGCCAAGGCGGCGTTGCTGGCGGTGCAGTTTGTTCTGACTATCACGCTCGTACGTGAACCCGCCCACGCGGACGGCCGGCCCGGGGTCGCAGACGGACTAAGGATGACCCCGCGGATCCTGCGGACCGCCGTGACATACGGGCTCAAAAAACGGGTGGTTCTTCTCCTGCTCCTGACGACCCTGGCCTGGGGGTTCGGCTTTGCGGGACTGGAAAATTTCTGGCAGCCACGCGTCAAAGCGATCCTGGGCGATAGTACGCAGACGTGGATCTTCGGTGTGCTCTCGGCGGGCTACTTCCTGTCGGGATCCTTGGGCAGCCTGCTTGTTACCGCTCTCTGCCGCGTATTCAAGGAGCGATACGAGTTGGTTCTCTTTTGGTCCCGCACGGCGATGGGGGCGCTCTTCCTCGCCTTGGCGCGGCAGAAGGGGATCGCCGGTTTCTCCGTATTCTACCTGGCTCTATTCATGGTGAACGGGATGACTAACTCGCCGCATCTGGCCGTCTTTCATCGGGAAGTACCCGACGAGACCAGGGCCACCATGCTGTCCTTCGATTCGCTCTGCCTGAGCGCCGGCGGCTTGCTGGGCGCGCTGCTCATGGGATACCTCGCCGACGCTTACTCGATTCCCGCGAGCTGGCTTGTGGGAGCGGGTGTGATCGGGGCTTCTGGAATTCCATATTTGCTTGCGGCCCGCCGTGTCAAGCGCACGGAGGAAGGCATTTTCACACTACTTCGATAGCGTTATGCTAAAGAGGAGGAAGGCCAATGAGCTGGCGGTTATTTAGATTTTCCCTGTTAGTGAGCACGGTGAGCTTCCTGCTTGTCCTGAGCCTCGGCTTGATCTTGGCTGAGGCGCCGGCGGCTTCGGCATTACCGACACCCACTTCACCGTTGAAACCCGGCATCTGGACCAGCGCCGCGGAACTGGCCAAGGTTCCCATGGCGGGGCCGGGTTGGGAGGCCGTCCTGCACGCCGCGGACGTGGCGGATCCCGCATACGCGACCGTGGCCAATCAAAACAGCAATAACAACGTGGACATTCTAGCCGCGGGCATTGTCTACGCCAGGACGGGGGAGAAGAAGTACCGGGACAAGGTCGTGGCGGCGGCGGAAAAACTTGCCGCGGGCGGGAAACCCGCCGAGAACACTCTGGCCTGGGCCAGGGAGACCGGTGCTTACGTCATGGCGGCGGATCTGGCCGGCTACCGGTCGCCGCAGTTCGAGACCTGGCTCCGTGATATGGCCGAGGTGTACGTGGCATCCGACGGCAGGACGCTGCGTAAGATGTTCGAGGCGCGGCCGAACAACTGGGGGACCAACGCCTTCGGCGCCCTGGCGGCCATCTATGCCTACCTTGGCGATACCAAAGCCTTGGCGGAGATCCGCGGTTATATCGTACAGGGAATCACCGGACCCAACCCGGGTTATGTTTTCGGTGAGGACCTTTCCTGGCACGCCGATCCGGCTAATCCGCGCCTGATTAACCCGAAGGGCGCGGTCAAGGAAGGCTTGAACATCGACGGTTTCGTCCCCGACGACATGCGCCGCGGCGGCTCTTTCAAGAACCCGCCGGCCTACACCAATTATGCTTGGGGCACGCTCCAAGGCTTCGTGGCCGGCGCCCGGATCTTGGAACGGCAGGGGATGTCCATCTGGGATGTGGGTGATAAGGCGCTCTACCGGGCGGTCTATGCGCTGCAGGTTAGGCTGGGCGAGAAGGACCCGCAGTGGCGGGCGGAGGGTGACGATCTCTGGATGCTGCCGTTCCTGGACAAGGCATACGGCACCAGTTGGTCGGGCGATCAGATGGTTTGGGGAGCGGGGAAATGCGCGGGCTGGGCGTATGTCACCCTGGCGCCGTAGGTCGGATCAGGAGCGTGTTTTGCGTGTCCAAGGCTAACATCCCCGTCACCCAGGCGGTGCGCGTTCTGCGCGCGGCCAACGCGGTGTTCACCGATCATCTCTACGCATACGAGGAACATGGCGGCACGGCGGTTTCCGCCCGCGAATTGGGTGTGGACGAGCATGCCGTGGTCAAGACGCTCATCATGGAGGACGAACGAAAAGACCCCCTGGTGGTACTGATGCACGGCGATCTGGAGGTCTCGACCAAGGAACTGGCCCGGGCGATCGGGGTAAAATCCATCGCGCCGTGCCGGCCCGAGATCGCGGCCAAGCACTCCGGCTATCTGGTGGGGGGGACGTCGCCCTTCGGCATCAGGAAAGCGATGCCAGTTTTTATGGAGCGGTCCATCTTGGAGTTGCCGAAGATCTACATCAACGGCGGCAGGCGGGGCTATTTAGTCGGCCTCGACCCCGCGGAGATCGTCCGGATTCTAAACCCAACGCTGGTGCGGGTGGGGATCGGTTCTTGCTAGTCTCCGTTTCCTTGGCCATCGGACCGATTAGCGATGCGGTCTTCGATCTTTAGCGAGCGCTCGGGGTCTACCTTTGCCCGCTTGCCGGCACGGCCTGAGAACGGCACGGGAGTCCGGGCACCGCAAGGCGATACCGCTTTGCGACCGGGCACTGGCTAGGTAGCCAGTCCGCGACTCCGCTGGCAGGAGATACTTCCCCTTTTCCAGCGGCTTTTCGCCTGCCGCGGATAACGAGACCCATACTAAATGCAGGCGGAAGGAACGGGGGCCACGCCAGGAAAGGGGGGAGTACGATCAAGAAAGTCGTTCTGCTTGTGCTTTCGATTCTCGTGCTGGCGATCGGGATGCAACAGATCGGCTTGGCCTGGGGCCGGAAGACGGGGAAGATGCCCGCCCGGCCGGATGCGGCCGCCGGCTTCTTCAATGACAGCAGCCTTACCAAGGCGCAGAGGGAGCGGATTGCCGCTCTGCAGAGAAAGCACTTCCTGGAGATCGCCCCGCTTCGGCAGAAGCTGGCGGAAGCGATCCTCGCGTACCGGCAGACCCAGGTGCTCCATCCGGAGGATGAGGCTGCTCTGGCGGCCAAACGCAACGCGGTCAAGGAAGCGCGTCAGGCGTTGCGCCTGAAGCTAACCGGATTCCGCACCGAGCTCATGCAGATCCTCACCCCCGAACAGCGAGCGAAACTGCATGAGGCTGGCTTCGGCGGGTGGGGCGCGCCTAAGGGCCGCTGCCATGGCAGCGATTGCGGCCGCTGAGCGGACCGCAAATGATTCGTGGAAGAAGGGCGGCTAAGAAGCCGTCCTTCTATCCAACTCACCCCCGCCCTGCGGGCACCTTTCTAAACTTAGAGAGGGGGACGGGGGGTGAGTTTGATGCTTTTTTTACATCTCTTTTAGAAGCGTTATGAAAAACCCCGGCGTCCACCTTTCCCGCGTTGTTTTCCGGCGAATAGAGGGATGCTAAGGGCGTGTTCAAGCAGCCGGCGCGGCGGCCGCTGCCGGCCGGCCTCCCGGGAGGCGCACCATATGAAGACGGACGCGGATTGGCAGCGGGAACTCTCGCCCGATGCTTATCGCATCCTGCGGGAAAAAGGCACGGAACGGCCCTATACGGGTAAGTACTACAAGCATCATGAACCCGGCGAGTATCTCTGCGCCGGCTGCGGCGCCCCGCTTTTTTCCTCCGGGGCCAAGTACGATTCAGGCTGCGGCTGGCCCAGTTTTTACGCGCCCAGCGACCGGGCAAGCGTGGAGACTGAACCAGATCATAGCCATGGCATGGAACGGACCGAGGTTCATTGCGCCAAATGCGGCGGGCATCTGGGACACGTCTTTCCCGACGGACCCCAACCCACCGGCTTGCGGTACTGCATCAACTCGGCGGCGTTACGTTTCAAGGGAGAAGAGAAATAGCTCTACTGCGGCAGAGCCTCGTATTCCCTCACCAGGGACTCCATCAGCGCCTTGACGGACACGATCTCCTTGGTCCGGTATGTATTCTGGCCGGCAAAGGCGAAGCCGTGCCGCAGTTTACCCTGCTGCGCGTTGACCAGCGCACGGGCGATGCAGTAAGGGCTGTTCTTGATATCGCAGGTGATGATGCAGTGGTAGGGACAGTGGTAGGGTTTTCGCGTCCCGTTATTGACGTCGTCAATAAAACCGTTTCCGATCGCCCTGCCCGGCAGACCTACGGGACTCTTGATGATGACCAGATCTTCCTTCTTGGCGTCCACATAAGTCTGTTTGAAGGCGGGTGAGGCGTCGCATTCGTGTGTGGCGACAAAACGGGTCGCCATCTGCACTCCCGCGGCGCCCAACCGGAGGAACTTGTTAATATTGGCGCCGGTATAGATCCCACCCGCCGCGATCACGGGGATGGGCTTCTTTGCCGTCTCCTCGATCCGCCTTACCTGTTCGACGACTTCGGGGACCAGTTGCTCGAGGGCGTACGCGGGATCGCCGAGCTGTTCGGGCTTGAAGCCTAGATGCCCTCAGGCCATCGGCCCTTCGACCACGAAGGCGTCAGGCGTATAGTACCGATTACGCCTTAGGTCAGCTCTCTGGCTTTCCTGATCTGTTTTTTGAGCGCATCGATATTTGCCGCCGGACCCTTGGACGCAACGCGGCCAAGCAAACCGAGGCCGGCGGTGGCGATTACCCCGATGCCGCCTTCATTGGCCACGGCGGAGGCCAGCCCGGAGAGGGAGATCCCCACCCCCATGCCGCCCTGGATAATGGGACGTTTGACGGTCGGATCCCCGATGGCGAGGTGCTTTAGACGGCCTATACTCACAAATACTTTCCTCTGCGTGCTTTATCCTCGTAAGACGACAATGGGCCCGAAAAAGTGTCAGATGGCTTGCCGTCATTTCCAACTCCCGCGTTCCGCCAGGGGTTCTTGGTTGGCCGCCGTGCATAGTGTACCATGTTTTCGTCTTCTCTGCTTATAGCGTTAATCTTTGTGTCCTATCGGGCCTACTACTCATATACCTGTGGCGCGCGCACGTGTCAGAGGGGGATAGGGCGACATAAGATGTGCCGGAAGGCATCAATCCGGATCTCGTGTGAAAGGGGACAAAAAGGTGGATCTGTTGGGCATTGGTAAGCAGACGCAATTTGCCTTTATTCTGTTCCTGATCCTAATCCTCCTCATCTTCGGCGATAATTTCCCGATCTAAGGCAAGAAGCAGGTGACAAAAGAGCCCCGTCCCGAGGATATGCGGACGGGGCTCTTTTCGCATATTAAGCCAATCTGCTTTTATTCTGCTTAGGAACGCGGCCGGTAAAGGATCAAGAGTTACCGTCCTCACAGTAGACCAGGAAGATCTCCTCGAGGCTCAGATCCAGGACTTGGATCCCACTGACGCCGGGTATGCCTTGCGGATCGGCGGCCAAGGTGGCCGATACATCCACGGTCGCCACCAGGTACCCGCCCAGGTCCGCCTGGACCTTCCTCACACCCGGCAGAGCAGCCAGTTCCGCAGCAAGCTTGGACGAGGATTCGGCCGTGCCCACACGAATCCGTTTGACGCTGGTTTTCAGCTCATCCAAGGGCGCTTGCACCGCGATGCGACCTCCGTGCAGGATGGCGACGGAGTCCGCCACGCGTTCGATCTGATAGAGATCGTGCGAGGTCAGCATGATGGTTAGGTCCCGCTCGGTAGCTTCCGCCAATAAGAGCTGGAGATATTGATGGCGGTGGAGGGGGTCCAAGCCGAGCGTGGGTTCATCCAGGATCAGCAGTTCGGGATCGCCGGCCATGGCGATGGTGAGAGCCAACTGGGCTTTGGTACCGGTGGAGAGGTCCTTGCACCGCCGTTCCAACGGGATATGGAAGATCTCCAAAAAGCGCCGGACCGTTCCTTCCCGCCAACGCGGATGGACCTCACGCACGAACTCCAAAACAGCCTTGGCGGTCATACGCTCATAGAGCGTAGGCCGTTCGGGGACGTAACCCAGGCGCGCCAACAGTTCCGACGGCGCGGCTTTACCGTTTAGCGGGCGGCCCAGGAGTTCCACCACCCCTGTATCCGGCCTGACCAGGCCCAGTATTGACCGGATGAGCGTCGTCTTGCCGGCTCCGTTTAGGCCGAGCAACGCCAGGATGCTCCCCCGATTCACGGACAGATCAACGCCGTTCAAGACTTTCCGGCGGCAGCCGTAGGCGTGATGCAGGTCTTTAACCATCAAGCTGTACTCGGTCTCCATCAGCTTTACTCCTTTGCTGTATGAGCCCGTTTTGCCTCTGCCGCCGACAAACTTGTCTGCACCAAGGCAAGGACTTCAGCGTCCGAACAACCCAGGCGGTAGGCCTCGGCCACCAGCCGTTCCACCGCTGGCTGGAGGAGGGATAGCCGTTCGGCGTGCTCGGCTCGTGGTATACCGGCGACAAAGGCCCCGCGTCCCCTGGGCAGCTCAATCAGACCCTCGCGTTCGAGCGTCTGATAGGCTTTGACCACGGTATTTGGGTTGACCGCAAGCTCCACCGCGAGATCGCGGGTGGCGGGCAGCCTTTGGCCTGACCGTAACGCGCCGCCGGCCACGGCTTGCTTGACCTGCTCCACGATCTGCAGGTAGATAGGCGTACCGCTCGAGGGATCAATATGAAACCACATGGGCACCTCGCTCTAGATCTGTTTTCTCATATACCACCAGGTGCCAACGCCCCAAAAGGCCAAACCACTCAGGGCGAACCCCAGCATCTTCAGCCAGGGAATAGCTAAACCGTAAAAGATATCGGTGGCCTTATAATAGTGGTATGGGTTGATATGGGCCAACACGCTCTTGCTCTCCGAGCCCAAGCCCATGTTAAGGATCAGTAAACCGACCATGATGCCTAAAACCAGCAGAATTCCACGAGAATAGTCGCTGGTTGACAGGCTTAGAAGATAAGCCAAGCCGCTGACGCAGAAATTGAGCAAGAAGAGATCCGCCAAGGCCCAGGCCAAGGCGGAGTAATCCAGTTTGATCCCCGTGATCGCGGTGCCCAGTATTGTCCCCAAGGCGAGGAGGAGATGCAGAATCGCCAGGTCGAGTAAGAAGACCAGGATCCTCTGGGTGATGAGCTTGAATCGCGCGATCGGCAAGGAAAAGAGGAATTCCAGGTTGCCCTGTCCCGCTTCGCGAGTGTAAAGCCCCAAAGCCGCAAGCGAAGCGTAGATCAGGATTAGGATCGGAGCGATGCTGTCAAAAGCCATGCCGGTTAGATACATAGACGAAAAATTCGTGGCAAGATTTCCACCGAGGAAGTTCTTGGCCATGTTCGGCAGACCCTTAATGATATCGCTGAAGCCCTCGGTCAACTCTTTCTGATTCATAAAGATCGAACCCGCGGCCATGAGGACCAAGCCGGAAAGAAAGAGTGCGATCCCCCAAGAGATGAGCGGATGCAGCTCTTCACGGAAACGGCGTTTGATCAAGGACATCGTCTTCACCTTCCGGGATCGCGGCAGGCTGCCGCGATCCATGTATTAGTAACGCCAACGGGTTTTAGGCTGGAATCTGCTTTTTGTCCATCATGCGGACACTGGCCAAAAGACAGACCGTGGTCAGTAGGATCCCCACAATCATGGCAAGCCAGGGCGGATGGCCGCGCCCGATGACCTGCTCCGCATCGACCGTGCCAACTATGGTCAGCCAAGTGACCCAGGCCGTGGCGCCCACGCCTTTGACGATCATGTAGAGCGAATAGAACCCGACCACGCCGATGAGCGCGTAACGGTTGGCCACGGCGTAATCTTCCAGGTACAGGCTGAGAGCTAGGGTCGCGGCCGCGAAAACGAGGGTCAGAAAGTAATGGCCCAAGGAAAAGAGGAAATAACCGCCGATCGCGCCTTTCAGATTCGTCTGGTATAAACCGAGCCAGACGAAGAGGACCGAACCGACATAAAGCAGGCCGATATTGAAAGCCAAGGCTGCGAAACGCGCCAACAGCACCAAGGAACGGTTGAGCGGCAGGGTCAGAACGAAATCGGCCGTGCGGCGATCGATCTCCCGCGCCATGATGCCCATGGCGGAGAGCACGCCGAAGATGCCCGCCAGGAGCGGCACGAACTGCAACCATTTCCCCTGAATGTAGATATCAACAGGATACTTGTAGGCGTTCGGGTCGCCGAAGAGCCTTTTGATCGCCTCGGGGAATTGCGCCAGAATCGCCTGCAGCGAGTTGCCTGCAACGAGACCGGAGCCCATCTCCGCGACGAAATAGGCCATCATGGCCAGGATGACGAGCCAGATCGACGTCGTCAGCCGGTAAAGACGCAGATGCTGTTTGCACAGGCTCCAAAAGGCGCGCATCTTAATGTCCTCCTTCCGCTCCACCGTTATGGTAGAAGGCGCGGAAGACTTCTTCCAAAGAAGGATCGTTGATCGTCAGATCCTGAACCTCCAGGACGGACAAGGCTTTGAGTAGCGGCCCCATCTGTCCGTGATAGGCAAACTTGAGGCGGTTGCCGTCGGCGTTGAGATTCGTCACGCCGGACAACCCCTTGAGCTCGGGGACGGCGCCGCGGAAGACCACTTCCAGCCGCTTGACCCGGTTCTGGCGCAGGGCTTCGACTTCGTTGACCTCGACCAGTAGGCCGTCGCGGATGATGCCCACCCGTCCGCAGAGCGCCTCGACCTCCGAGAGGACGTGGGAGCTCATGAAGATCGTCTTGCCGGCTTTCTGCTCTTCCCGGAGCATGTTGAAGAAAGTCTCCTGCACCAGGGGATCGAGGCCGGTCGTGGGTTCGTCCATGATCAGCACCTCCGGATCATGGGCCAGGGCCATGATAATGGCGACCTTTTGCCGCTGGCCGTGAGAGAGGCTACGCAACTTCTGCTTGAGGTTGACGTCCAGTCGCTCCGCCAATTCCTTAGCGTACTTGATTTTTCCCGGCGCCTTGCGCACTTCCAGGGCAAAAGCGAGGTTTTCCAGGCCGCTCAGGTTGGTGTAGAGCGTGTTCTCGCTTGGCAGGTAGCCGGTGACCGCGCGCACGCCCACGCTGTCGGCCACGATGTCGTGCCCGGCCACGCTGGCCCGTCCGCTGCCAGGAGTGAGCAAGCCGAGCAGTGTACGGATGGTGGTACTCTTACCGGCGCCGTTCGGCCCCAGGAAGCCGAAGATCTCACCCTGTCCAACCTGGAGCGTCAAGCCGTGAATGCCGCGCCCGTTATGGTATTCTTTGCGTAGATTCTCCATCTCTAGGGCATGCATGGTCCAGTTCCTCCCTTGGGTTAGTGTACTATTGATATAGTGCACTATATCACTTGTCTAGAATACACCTATGCATAGGCTTTGTCAAGAGGGTTTAGGTGCTACCGACTGGACGAAAACCTGGTTAAGAGTTGAGCGGCGATCGATAAAAAGGGGACGGTCATAGCCGTCCCCTTTTTTATCAATCAAGCTACTCTCGAAATTCGGGTTTAGAACACGGAGGTCAGACCGACGCCATAACCCCGCAGTTCATCGCCGGTCTCGCCGGCCGCGTAACCAAGGTCATGATAAGCCAGATAGGCACGGACGTCTTCATTGAGCCGCACTGTTCCTCGCAGTTCCAGCCAGGACGTATCAACGTCGTTGTTTACCACTATCTGTTCCAGTCCATTGCTGAGTCCTTTGAGATAGAGCAGTTCGGCGCCGAAAGGCCCGAGCGCCGCCGAGGCCTGAACCCCGAGGGCCGCCGCGTGCAGTTCGGTTCGGAGCGTCGCGCCGGTCAGCAGATTGTCCGTGACCTCGCTGCCCCACTGGTAATAGCCGCCGACCGCCGTCAGTTTGACGGGTCCCGCCTCGAGCAGGCGGGGACCGCCGTAGACGAGGAAGAGGTCGTCGGAGTTCTTGAGCGGCGGTGTCGGGTTGTAGTCCAGGTCCATGGCATAGGAGCCGCCGACGAGGAATCGATCCGCGTCGTAGCGGAGGCCGCCCGTGATAAAGGACGTTCCGTTCCCGTCCCCGTCGGCCAGGGCGGAGTAGCCGCCGGTGGCCTTGAGTTCCCCGGCCGAGACGGAAGAGGCCAGGGAGAGGACCATGATTGCCGCGGTGATGAGTGGGACGATCTTGCGCATGATGCATGCACCTCCAGTTAGTGTGATGATTGCTGCGTAGGTAGCGGCGTTCCCTATTTAGACTACCATATTCTTTCGTCGCGTGGCAAGCCGTGGGGGCAATTCACGGGTAGGCGACGTAACGGAGTGGAGGAATCTGCCAGATTAGTCTTGGTTGCAAGCCGAGGGGCCGTTGGCGGACTCGGCTTGCTCATTACCAAGGCTATGAAGCTCCCGGCAGAGCAGGGCGCGGCCACCTCAGCGCTCTGCTTGCACATTTCGCCCCAGCAACTTTCCCACCAGCTCTTGTCTGCTTTTGACCCCCAGCTTGCCGTAGATATTCTCGATATGCTTCTTTGCCGTCAGCGGGCTGATCAGGAGCTTCGCCGCGATCTCGTTGGCGGTGAGCCTATGGCAGAGCAGGGTGGCCACCTCGGCCTCGCGTTTGCTCAAGAGACGGCAAGACTTGTTTAACTCCGTCGGGTGGAAGTGGGAGTTTTCCTGGTTTGCCAGCTTGGTATAGATACTAAGGTAGTGTGAGAGATAGATCTGCAATATCCCCATGACGGCCAGTTCCCTGCGGTTAAATTGGGGGCTGTTCGGCGCGCGGTTCAAGAATAGCCCGCCCACCGGCTGTTGCCGGCTGTCGTAGAGCAGCATGCCGGCGCAACGGCGGATCCCTTGGGGCGAAATGAAATCCGTGACGTACTCGGTGTGACGATATTCGCGCCAATCGACCTGGGTCACTCCTCGCGTCGGGTCTCTGTATAGGTCGGGATCGACCGGGTTGAGGCGGTGATAGTACTTTCGATATGCGTCAAAATTCTGGCTGGTTATCCCTACCAGCATATGCTCTTCACGACCCGAGGCCTCGTGTTTGATGAACATCCGCGCGCTATCGTAAGGGACAAGGCCGGCCAAGTTTTCCAGCGCGGCCTGGCAGTAATCCCCGCCGTCGAACCGTGAGCCAAATTCCACCAGAAAATCGTGGATCTGCCGCCACTCTTGCGCTCGCAGGCACGTCAGCCGCGGTTGTGGCATGCTCTCTCTCCCCTCAACGATCAAGCCTAAGATTCCGTCCCACCCACTCCATTCCAGCACTTACCATCATAATATGGAAACGGGAATCTTCTGTCAATCCTGCTTTTGGCGGAATGGCGTATGTTTTGGCGTATTCCCAAAGATAGCACCTATGGCTAAGATTATCTCATGGATATTGATTCTTTTACCTCGGGGAGACGTGTGCTCGCTTCGGACTCTTTCTCCATGAAGGAGCCCTTTCTTGATTCAGCTCTGCATTCTATCTGACGACCCCAAAGAACTGGTCTTCCTTGGGGAAGATTTCATGTCAAAGCACGGTGTATTCCACACAACAATTCATATCTATAGAGAGTCCGGGCGTTTGTTTTGCGTTGGCCCCCGTTCCGGCGGCTCACAGAACGCCTTGGTCTTTGCACGATCATCTAGAATCAAATGAGGAGGTAATCGGGATGGGTATCCGGCGATCTGCGCGGTGGTGCGCTGTTAAGCGACTTGGTCTCCTGCTGCTGGCGGTTATGGCCGGCTGCGTCATGCTCCTCGTTCCCGTCCACGCGCAATCAAATCAAACGACGATCACGATCAGGGAGACCATCGTGGTCAGCGAGGCCGGCCAGGGCAGACTCGATGCGACGTGGACTTTCTCCCCGCCGCAGACCTACGATCGGATCAAACAGGCCTACCCCAACCTGTACATACTCTTCCGCGACTTCGGCAGCGACCGGTCGGGCATGGAGATCGAACGCGATACGCTCAAGATCACCACCGACGATCAAAAGCGCTCGCTCAACTTCAAGGCGACGCTGCTCGGCTACGCCGTCTGCAAGCGCAACCGCTGGGAGATCGTGCTGGGTCAGGACGAAGAGGTCGTCGATCAGGACGCCAACAAGGTCTTTACCACCACCGCCAGCAATCCCCAGTACGGCATGTTCATCACCACGACTTACTCCTACCTGCTGCCGGCCAAGGCACAGAACGTCACCGTGGACAAATCCCGCCACCTGCTATCCTATACGATCCCGCACCAAAAGGCGACCGCGGGCCAACCGTCGGTCGAAGTCGACCTCCATAGCAAGGAACAGCTGATGTCCGCGCTGTACAAGATCTATGCCGATCCGCAGGTGGGCGGAGGCGCTTACTGGGTGGCCAAGACCGTTATTCGGAACACGAGCAGCGTCCCCATCTACGATCTCAAGGTCTGGTACAAACTGGGCGAATACACCGAGATGCGCGTGCCCGAGACCTATTCCGTGGTCATGCCCGGCGGCGCCGTGGTCGATCTCTACTATCCGTTCATCGCCGCGCGCGTGACCGAGCTCAAGACGAGGACCCCGGTCAGTCTCTACGTCAAGTACCAGTATACGGAGCCGGGCGGCAAGGTCCAGACGGAAGAGATGTCCGCGCGCCTGGATATCCTCGGCGTAAATCAATTCCTCTGGACGAACCTGAACAAGAACGAGCTGACCGACAGCTGGTTCGATTACTTCAATAACGCTTCCCTGCTGGCCGCCTTCGTCACAAGGATGGACGACGCGGTCAAGCAGTTCGCCGGTTTCGTCAGCGAGGCGGCCGGCGGGGCCGCGGCCGCGATCAAGGACGACGAGGCCATCAAGTGGCTGCGGGCCGCCTATAATCTGGAGCTTGCCAACAACATCGTCTACCAGACGCCGTCCTCGTTCATGACCGTGGGCCAAGGGCTGGTGCAGGAGATCAAATTCCCGCGGGACGTCTTTCGGGATAAGGCCGGCACCTGCGTCGACCTGGCGATCGCGTACGCGGCCATCGCCGAGGCGACCGGTTTGAAGGCCAACCTGCTCCTCATACCGGGCCACTGTTTCGCCGTCATCGAGCTTCCCTCGGGCGACCTGCTCCCCGTGGAGAACACGGGCCTGGGCGGGGGGAGCAACCGTCTGTCTTTTGATGACGCGGTCAAGCTCGGCACCAAGGAGTTCAACGAGGCGATGCAAAAGGGCGTCTTCTATTTCATCGATGTCAGGCAGGAGCAGACGGAAGGACGGATCCCCAATCCGGAACTGCCGGCGGTCTCGGCGGATTATCTCAAGAGCGTGGGCATCTCCCGGGTGGGCGGCACCACCGGGGGAACGGGGACGGGAACCGGAGGCACCAAGCCCGCCGGGGCGTCGAAGACAATTTTCTTCGACGACTTTAGCAGCGAGAAAAGCGGCTGGTCGATCGATCGCGGCGACGGCCAGGATGCCTCGTACGTCAAAGGCGAATACGAGATCCGCATCTTGAAGAAAACCTTATACAGCTACGCGGCGCCGATCGACGTCAGGCTGCCGGTGGACTATGTCGTGCAGGCCGACGCGCGCGTCGTTTCCGGTTCGAAAGGGTATTACGGCCTGGTCTTCAACCTCCAGGACTGGGATCTGCTCTACTACCTGTTCGTGGTGGATCCCGCCTACACCAGTTTTGCCTTGTGGAAGGTGCGCGGCGGTCAGATCCAGACCGTGCTCGATTGGAAATCGTCCGGTTATATCAAGCCGTCGGGCGTCAACCAACTCTCCGTGGGGCAGCTCGGCAATACCGCCATCCTCTTCATCAACGGCCAAAAGGTATCCGAAGCGATCCCCCTCGAGAGCGTCGGCAAGGACGTCGGTGTCGGCGTCATGGCGGGCAACTTCGGCATCCTGCCGATCTCGGTGCGGTTCGACAATTTCGTGGTGGTGGATGTGCCGAAATAGCACCGTTCTGGAAGAGGTCAGCATTTGGGTAACAAGCGGCGGTGGCGCGGCACACCCCGTGGTCGGGATCAGGTTGCCCTGGACGGCTGCATGACAAAGAGACCCGGCGGGCAACCCACCGGGTCGGCGGATATCGCGCCGTCGCCATCGGCGCGGTCACGATTCTGGCGAGCTTCTTTGTCCGGAAGAAGCTCGCCAGAATCGTTTAGCTACCCCTTGGCCGCTATCTTCGCCCATGTATCCCGGAGGCCCACGGTCTTGTTAAAAACCGGTTTCCCTTTCTTGCCGTCCGGATCCGCGCAAAAATACCCCACCCGCTCGAACTGGTATCGATCCCCCGGCCGTGCCTCGCGCAGCGAGGGCTCCACCAGGCACGAATCAAGCACTTCAAGGGAGTCCGGATTGAGCGTCGCGAGGAAATCCGCCGCCGCGCCCGGATCCTCCACCGCGAACAGGTTATCGTATAGCCGTACCTCCGCCGGAACTGCATGGGCGGCGGAGACCCAGTGGATGGTGGCCTTGACCTGCCGTCCGTCGGGGGAGGAGCCGCCCCGGGTGGCTGGATCGTAGGTGCAGCGGAGTTCGACGACGTTGCCGCCCGCGTCCTTGATCACCTCGGTGCACTTGATGAAATAGGCGTAGCGGAGGCGCACCTCGCGGCCGGGGGTCAGACGGTAATACTTGGGCGGCGGTACTTCGCGGAAATCGTCCTGCTCGATGTAGATGACCCGGGAAAATGGGATCAGGCGCGTGCCCGCGGCCGGATCCTCGGGATTGTTGATCGCCTCCAACTGCTCAACCTTACCCTCGGGGTAGTTCTCGATGACCACCTTCAATGGTCTGAGCACCGCCATGACGCGCGGCGCCCTTTTGTTCAGATCCTCGCGCACGCAGTGCTCGAGCAGGGCGTAGTCCACGGTGCTGTTGGCCTTGGCCACGCCGATGCGGTCGCAGAAGTTCCTGATGGCTTCGGGCGTAAACCCGCGGCGCCGGAGGCCGGAGATGGTCGGCATGCGCGGATCATCCCAGCCGCGGACGCGTCCTTCCTTGACGAGTTGCAGCAGCTTTCGCTTGCTCATCACCGTGTAGGTCAACGCCAGCCTGGCGAACTCATACTGGCGCGGCCTTTGCGGGATGCCGAGCGTTTCCAGGCACCAATCGTACAAGGGGCGGTGATCTTCAAACTCGAGCGTGCAAATGGAGTGGGTGATGCCCTCGATGGCGTCCGACAACGGGTGCGCGTAGTCATACATCGGGTAGATGCGCCAATCGTCGCCGGTGCGATGGTGAGTGGCGCGGAGGATGCGGTAGAGCACCGGATCGCGCAGGTTGATGTTGGGGGAGGACATGTCGATCTTTGCCCGCAGCACGCGGGAACCGTCCGGGAACTCACCCGCGCGCATGCGGCGGAATAGATCGAGGTTTTCTTCGACGGAGCGGCCGCGGTAAGGGCTTTCCTTGCCGGGCTCCGTCAGGGTGCCGCGGTAGGCCTTGATCTCTTCGGCGCTCAGATCGCAGACATACGCCTTACCCTTTTTGATGAGTTCCTCCGCAAAGAGATAGAGCTGCTCAAAGTAGTCCGAGGCGTAGAAAAGGCGGTCGTCCCAATCGAACCCGAGCCAGCGCACGTCCTCCTGGATGGATTCAACGTACTCCACCTCCTCTTTGCTGGGGTTCGTGTCATCGAAGCGGAGGTTGCAGAGCCCGCCGAACTTGGCCGCCGTGCCAAAGTTCAGGCAGATCGACTTGGCGTGCCCGATATGCAGGTAGCCGTTGGGCTCGGGAGGAAAACGCGTATGGACGCGGCCGTCGTACCTGCCGGTGCGCAGATCTTCCTGGACGATTTCGTGGATGAAGTTGGATGAGGTTTTGGCTTCGGTGCCCAAGGCATTATCGGTTTGGGTGGTCGCGTTTACGGATTCGGTCTTCTGCGTATCCATGCGTATGAATGCCCTCCTCAAACCATGCGTCGCTGGAGGCCGCTTGTTGTGTTCCGCATAGTTTATCCGGTGTTTCGCGGCCCTATTTTCCCGTGGGGATGTACTTTCAAAATCCCGGTTCAAATTAGATCCGATATTCGCTAAGACCGGTTCTTTTCCTCTGGCCCGGTCTGGAATAATGGTTCATTGCCCGTCGCGCCAGCGGGCACCCCAGGGTCGACCGCGCGGGGGCTCGGAGAATGCGCTTTCATCACGAAAGGTGACTCAGATAAGAAATGGGAGGAAACCGGACGGTTGATGCAGAAAAGTGGAGGGTTTCGAAATCCGGGTTGAAAAAAGGAGGCCGATCGATGGCGCCCGGACCCAATGACCCTCTGGATGCGTTGCTAACGCGCTATCCCGCGTTGACCGATTGCCGTGCAGCCATAGAAGAAGCAGGCCGCGCCCTGATCGCCTGCTTTGAGCGGGACGGCAAGCTGCTCGTCTGCGGCAACGGTGGCAGTGCGTCCGACGCGGGCCACATCGTGGGCGAGTTGATGAAGGGTTTCCGCAAAAAGAGGCCGCTGCCCGACGATCTCCAGGCGAGGCTCGCGGAGATGCTGCCGCGCGAAGCGCGGATGCTGGTCTCCCGCCTGCAGGGGGCTTTGCCGGCCGTGGATCTGACGGCGCAGACGGCGTTGCTCACGGCGACCGGCAACGATCTGCACGCGGACCTGATCTTTGCCCAACAGGTCCTTGGTTACGGCCGCAAGGGGGATATCCTGCTCGGCCTGAGCACTTCCGGCGGCGCCCGTGATGTGATCAACGCCCTCTGCGTCGCCGAATCTCTCGGCTTGACCACCATCGGCTTGACGGGGCGCACGGGTGGGGAGATGGCGGGATACTGCCGGATCTTGATCCGCGTGCCCGCCGACGGCACGCCGGAGGTGCAAGAGTTGCACCTGCCCGTCTACCATGCGCTCTGCGCCATGGTGGAGGATGCTTTCTTCCGGAGCTAATCCGATGGGAGTGATGATCCTTGCCTGCCAAGAAGCGTCTCCACGCGCTGGGTTTTGATATCGGCGGCACCAAGTGCGCCGCGATCCTCGGCCGCGCCGAGCCGGACGGCGGGATCGCGATCCTGCAGCGGGAGGCTTTTCCGACCCCGCGTTCCGCCCCCCGGGAGACAGTCGCCGCGTTGTTTGCGGCGGCCAGGGCAATCCTTGCCCGTCATGACCTAGTTGCGGGCGAATTAGCCGCCGTCGGCATCAGCTGCGGCGGGCCGCTCGATGCGGCACGCGGGTTCATACTCTCTCCGCCGAACCTGCCGGGGTGGGACGAGGTACCGATCGCCGAACTGTGCCGGCGGGAATTCAGCGTGCCGGCCCATCTTCAAAACGATGCCAACGCCTGCGCGTTGGCCGAGTGGCGCTACGGCGCCGGCCGGGGAACCAGCAATATGATATTTTGCACCTTCGGGACGGGTTTTGGCGCCGGCCTGATTCTCGGGGGGCGGCTCTATGAAGGCACGAACGGCATGGCGGGCGAGATCGGGCATGTGCGGCTGGCGCAGGATGGGCCGGTTGGTTACGGCAAATCCGGTTCGGTGGAGGGATTTTGCAGCGGCGGGGGCCTCGCGCAACTGGCCAAGGCATATGTGCGCGCGGCCTGGGCCCGGGGGGAGCGGGTGGATTTTTGCAGCGACACCGATGCCCTCGAGCTAATTACCGCCCAGAGCGTTGCCGCCGCCGCTTGCCGGGGAGATGCCACGGCGGCGGCGGTATACCGCGAAGCCGGCCGCCGGCTCGGCCAGGCCTTGGCCGTCCTGGTCGACCTCATCAATCCGGAGCTAATTGTGATCGGGAGCATCTTCGCGCGCCAGCGGGAATTGCTCTGGCCCGAGGCCGAACGGGTCCTGGCCGCGGAGGCTTTGGACCGGAGCCGCGCCGTGTGCCGGGTCGTCCCGGCGCTCCTGGGCGAGGCGATCGGCGACTACGCTAGCCTGGCCGTGGCTTTTCATGAGTGAA
>JBLNCE010000196.1:0-22744 GCA_050260415.1 Bacteroidota bacterium
ACATGGCGCGGTTACCGTGCTTGGCCACGCGCACGCCCGCGCCGGCCGCGACAAAAGCTACGGTGGTCGAGATATTGAAGGTCTGCTTGCCGTCGCCGCCCGTGCCGCAGGTATCGATGAGACCGTCTAGATCCACCGCCACTTTGGTGGCCTTGGCCCGCATCGTACGGGCCGCGCCGGCGATCTCCGCCGGAGACTCCCCTTTCATGTGGAGGGCCGTCAAGAGCCCGCCGATCTGAGCCGCCGTCGCCTGGCCGCTCATGATCTCGTCAAAGGCCAGCGCCATGTCCTCCGCGGACAGGTCATGGCCTTGCGCGACTACACCGATTGCCTCTTTGATCATCTTCGCTCTCCTCCAATCGTCTTGGCTTCCAGCGGGGAAGGCGGCAGCTTTTCAAGGTGGACCAGGGTTACCACGCCGTTCATGATTCACATCTCCAAGAAATTGCGGAGCAGCCGGTGTCCGCCCTCGGTCAGGATCGACTCCGGGTGGAACTGCACCCCGAAGACCGGCTTGGCGCGGTGGGCCAACCCCATGATCGATCCCGGCTCGGTCGTGGCCGTGACTTTCAACTCATCCGGCAGGGTCTCTGCCTCGACCACCAGCGAGTGGTAACGGGTGGCCCGGAGGGGGTTTGGCAACCCGGTAAAGATACCATCGCCGTCGTGATGGATGAGGGAAGTCTTGCCGTGGGTCGGCTGGTAACGCACGACCCGGCCGCCGAAAGCCTCGCCGATGCACTGGTGGCCTAGGCAGACGCCGAGAATGGGGAAGCAGCCGGCAAAGCGGCGGATCGCGGAGAGCGAGATACCGGCGTCGCCGGGACCGCCCGGTCCGGGCGAGATGATGAGGTGGGAAGGTTTTTTGTCTTCGATCGCCGCCAGGGTCAGGGCGTCGTTGCGGTATACCTCGACTTCGGCGCCCAGCTCGCCCAGGTATTGCGCGAGGTTATAGACAAAGGAATCGTAATTGTCGATGAGGACGATCATGAACGTTCCCCCTTGGCGCGGCGGAGCGCCGCCAGGACCGCCGAGGCCTTGTGCATGCTCTCCGCGTATTCGCGTGCGGGCACGGAATCGGCGACAATACCGGCCCCCGCCTGGATAGTGGCTTGGCCGTCCTTGAGGATCGCGGTCCGGATGGCGATGCAGGTGTCCATATTGCCGTTGAAGCCGATATAGCCGACCGCGCCGCCGTATATGCCGCGCTGGAACGGCTCAAGCTCGGCGATGATCTGCATGGCGCGGACCTTGGGCGCGCCGGTCAGGGTACCGGCGGGAAAGGCGGCGCGTAGGAGGGAAAAGGCGTCGCTGCCGGGCGCCAGTTCACCCGTGACCCGCGAGACGATGTGCATGACCTGGGAATAATGCTCCACGGACATGAGTTGGGGCACCCTGACCGTGCCGTAGCGGCAGACGCGGCCGAGGTCGTTGCGGCCCAGGTCCACCAGCATGACGTGTTCGGCGCATTCCTTGGCGTCGTTGCGCAGCTCCTCTTCGAGCCGTTGGTCGTCTTCGGCGGTGCGTCCGCGCGGTTTGGTGCCGGCCAGCGGCCGGATCTCCGCCAGGCCGTGCTCCAGCTTGACCATGACCTCGGGCGAGGAGCCAACCAACTGGTAGGAGCCGCAATCGAGGAGGAAGAGATATGGGGAAGGGTTCCCAGCCCGCAGGGCCCGGTAGAGATCGAGGGCACCGCCGCGATAGTCCACGGTCAAGCGTTGGGAGACCACCACCTGGAAGATCTCGCCGGCGGCAATCGCCTCCTTTGCCTGTTCCACGGCGCGGCAATAGTCCGCCTCGGTCATGGAGGAAACGATCTCGCCCGCCAACTGGGGTGCGTTTTCCCTGAATATCGCGGCTGGTTCGCGCAGGGTTGAGATGGTTTCATGGAGCAGAGCGGTGGCGCGGCGGCCGCCCTCCGCATCCGCCGGCGCGATCACCACCACCGTGACGATCTGGGTCACGTGATCCAGTATTATGAGCCGCTCCGGGATCATCCAGAAAGAATCGGGCAGGTTCATGGGGTCCGGGGTCTTCGCGGGTACCGGCTCGATCTGGCGTACATAGTCGTAGCCCAGGTAACCGACGGCGCCGCCGTAAAAGCGGGGCAGTCCGTGCAGAGTCGCGACGGCCAGATCGTCGAGCACACCCTGCAAAAGGGCCAGGACATCGCCTTGTTTGCGCACTTCATCCGTCTGGCGCTCGATCGTCACCTGGTCGCCGCGCGCCACGATTGTGGCCAGCGGCCTATCGCCGCAGAAGGAATAGCGGCCGACCCCGCTGCCGCCGGGTGCCACGCTTTCCAGGAGGAAGCCGGGGCCGTCCTTGACCAAGCGGCGGTAAACACCGATGGGCGTCAGTTCGTCGGCGATGAACTGCGCGTAGAGGGGGATATGACGGTAGCCCGCAGCGGCCAACCGCGCCCGTTCGCCTTCGGCGGGCGCGATCGCGGGGGCCATTCCCGCGGGCGGACCTACGGTTGGCGCGCGGTAGGAGGCGACTTGGCCCATTAAGCGGTCGAACTCGTCGAGATCCAGCGATTGATCGCCGTCGGAGAGAGCCTCGCCCGGTGCGGGATGCACCTCGATCAGCAAGCCGTCGGCTCCCGCGGTCAGGGCCGCCCGGGCCATCGGCGCGACCAGTTCCCGGCGGCCCGTGGCGTGGCTCGGATCGGCAAAGACGGGCAGACGGGTCAGGCTCTGGACCAGGGGGATGGCGGCCAGGTCGAAAGTATTGCGGGTCATGGGCTCAAAAGTGCGAATACCCCGTTCGCAGAGGATCACCCAAGGATTGCCCTCGGCCATGATGTACTCCGCCGCCTGGAGCCACTCCTTGATGGTGGCGGAGAGGCCGCGCTTGAGCAGGACTGGACGCCCGCTCCGTCCGGCGGCGCGGAGGAGGGAAAAGTTCTGCATATTCCTGGCGCCGATCTGCATGAGGTCGGCATAGTCCGCGACGAGGCCGACCTCCTCCGGGCTCGTGACCTCGACGGTTAGGAAGAGGCCGGTCTCGATCTTGGCCGCGGCCAGCATCTCCAGGGCGGCCCGGCCCAGGCCCTGAAAGCTATAGGGCGAACTGCGGGGCTTGAAGGCGCCACCGCGCAGGCCAAGGGCGCCCGCGGCCTTGACACGGCGGGCGGTCTGCATCAGTTGCCCCAAGGTCTCGACCGCGCACGGTCCGGCGATGACGACCGGCGCGGCGCCGCCGGCTTCGCAGTCGCCCAGGCGGATCTTGATCCTTTCGGGTCCAACCGCGGTGACCAGTGGGAGTGAAGCGCGCAGTGTCTGGAGTTCCGCGGACAAGAAAACCCACCTCCAGGGTGGGAGAAGGACGGCAGAACACAAAAGGCCTGACCCAAGAGAGTCAGGCCTTGCGGCTCCATACTCTGCTCCGGCTCGTCTCTTCTCCGCTAGACTCGGGACTCGACTCGGCTGGCCCCCCTGCGGGAGCCACTGCCTATTGGAATATATTCTAACCGCCGGCCAGGCAGACTGTCAAGAAAAACCTATCGGAATGTCCTAACGGAAAAGGCCCCGGAACCAAAGAAGGCTAATGGACTGATAAGCCGGGTTTGCCGCAGATATCTAGAGTAGAATCCCCACCACGATCAGCAGCAACGGAAACCTGAGCATCCGGCCGGCAAGTGAGAAGAGCTTGCCCTTGAACAGAGAACGCAGTTCGGCTTGGGCCTGGGTGTAGGGATCTGGCCGGACGCGCCCCTTTACCGGCAAACGCACGGGCGCGGGCATTTGTTTCGGGGACGGCAGTTTCAAGAGGCTACTCATGTTCAGATACCCGGCGCCCTGGGCCGTGACGGGCAGATTCCGGTTTTCCGCCGAGGCCTTGAGGCGCCGCTTAACTTGATCCGGGGTGAGTTCCGGTTCACGGGCGAGGAGGACGGCGGCCGCGCCGCTGACAAACGGCGTCGCCATGGAGGTTCCGGTGCGGCGGGCATAACCGGCGCTGTTCTTGGGAGCCCAGATGTCCACCCCCGGTGCCAGTAGATCCGGCTTGCGCAGACCGTCGTTTGTCGGGCCGCGGCTGGAAAAGTCGGGCATCAGATCGTCCTCGCGCAGGGCCGTTCGTTCGTCATCCATGGCGCCCACCGTGATCACGAGCGGGTCGTTGCCGGGAGTATCGATGCTGCCGCGTTCCGGCCCGTCATTGCCCGCGGCCACCACCACGACCAGGCCCGCCCGCCAGACTTGCTCCACGGCCTGGCAGAGGGGGTCGTTGCGGTACGATTCGCTGGGATCCGAACCCAAGGACAGGTTGACGATGCGGATGTTATGCTTATCCTTGTTGTCGAGCACCCACTGCAGACCCTCGACGACGTATGACATCGGGGCCGTGCCTTCCTCGTCCGCCACTTTGACCGCGGCGATATTGGCCTCCGGAGCCACGCCGCGGTACTTGCCCCTCGAGGCGTAACCGTTCCCGGCGGCGATCCCGGCGACATGCGTACCGTGACCGTGGTCATCGTATGGTTCGGAACGGTGGTTGACCACGTCGTGCCAGGCGACGATGCGCGGAGCAGGCCGCATGAAATCAGCGTGCGGATGGATGCCGGAGTCAAGGAAGGCAATGGTGGCGCCGCGTCCGGTGAATCCCGAGGCTTGGGCGCGATCGGCCAGGATGGTGGGTACGCCGATGTGCAGACAGGGGTGTGCTTTTCTGTCCAGGTGCACCTGTTTGATTTTCTCGCCGGGGCAGATCTCGGCCAACGCCTTGCCCGGAAGAACAGCCGCGAAGCCTCCCAATAGCGGGAGTTCGCGGGTGATTTCCCCCCCGAGGCGCTGGACCTGCTGCTTTACCTCGACGTCATGCCGGTCATGCAACATGATGATAATTGGAAGCGGCTCGTCCTCCGGTTTTTCAAGCAGTTGGGTTCGTAACCGCTTTGATAGCTTCTTGTGATGGCGGTCGAACCATTGGTAATTGTTCCGCATGCCACGCCCTCCGCCAGTGCTGGATTGCCTTGCGGTACAGCAAAGAAAGCCTGAGTCTCTGCATCCTATTGCGGCAAGAGACGGGCGGTGCGCCTGCGAAAGGCATGAGTATAAGTCGCAAGTCTAAAAGTCTAAAAGCCGTAAGTCCCCAGTTCTCAGTCCCCGATCCCGGGGCTTTTCACCCCCTCACCCCCTCACCCCCTCACCCCTTCACCCCCTCACCCCTTCACCCCAACGTCTCCAGTTCTTTCCCCCGCCGCCGGACATAGAATGCCATATGCATATCTCAAAAAAACGGGCGGACGCGATCAGGCTCGCGGTCTTGGGCGGGGTGGGGTTTCTGACGGCCTTCGGGGCGCATATTATCGTGGTCAACCTGCCCGCGTACGGCCGCGAGCATAGGCTTGGTTACGGCGCACTCGGGCTCCTCTTGGCCGCCTACAACACGGCGGAAATCCTGGCCAAACCTATCGCGGGCAAGCTGGCCGATCGCGGCGGGCCCAGGCCGGTGATGCTGTGGGGCACGATCTTCTTTACCCTCTCCTGCCTGGCGTACCTTTGGCTGCCTTCGGCGTATCTCCCGGGTATGCGCGTCTGTCAAGGCATTGGCGCCGGCGCTCTATCGGTCGCCTCGATGGCCATGGTCGCCACGGGTTTCCGCCGTCGGATCGGTAGAGCCTTTGGCCTCTACAACGCGCTCAAGGGCGTTGGCTATGTTTCCGCGCCATTGGCGGCGGGTCTTTTCACCGCGGATGACGCCATGCGGGGCGCCTTCCTGGCGGCCGGCTTGGCGGGCGCCGCGGTCCTTCTCGTCCAATTGGGGATTGGCGCGCGGCTCGAGGCGGCGCCGCCGCACCGCGGCGCGCGCGTAAAGCCCCGTGGACGGCTTTGGCCATGGTACCTCACCAATTTTGTCGACATGGCCATGCTTGGGATCCTGCTCGGCTTCCTACCGGTGCTCGCCGATACCTTGGGCTACAGCCCCGGCGGCATCGGGGTGTTGCTGACCGGGGCGACGCTGGCGTACCTCGCGGCCCAACCGCTGTCCGGCGCCATCGCCGACCGCAGCGGCCGCAGGCGGATCGTGCTGGCCGGATTGGCGCTCGGATCCGTCGGCTTATCGTCGCTGGGGTTCATGCGCGGCTGGAGTCTCCATCTGGCGGCGATCCTGACCGGACTTGGTCTCGGCGTGACCTGGACCAACAGTCTGGCCAGAGTGGGGGAGACGGCTGGTGAAGGCGGCATGGGGGAAGGGCTTGGTCTGGCCGGCTCCTGCAAGGACGCGGGCGATATCGCCGGTCCGGTCTTCCTCGGCTACCTGGCCGGAAGGCTCGGTATCCAGGCGGCGTTTGTCATCTCCGGTCTCATGGGCATACTGGTCGTGGGCGTGGTGGGGCAAGCCAGCAAAGCCGAGGGTTGACACGCTGGTAAGACCAGGGTATGATTAGATGGGGCGCCGAGCGCGCCGCGCAATGGATCGGTCCCGGGAGGTGGTGGCTATGGACGCAAGCCCTTATCCAAGTAAGATTTTCTCTGGGACGAGGCTTGGTTCATGGTTCTCGCCGTCGGATCGTATGAGGGGACGACACTTGCGGTAGCTTACCGTTTGTGCCTTTTTGCCTCCCTTGGCCACGCGATGACCAAGGGAGGCTTTTTTGATCGACGAGGGGGGTGAGTATGGTGGCGATCGCAGAAGAGTTCTTCTTTAGCAGGCTTTTGGGCAAAACCGTGGTTGACCCAAGGGGGAAGCGGATCGGCAGAGTCACCGACCTGGCCGTGGATACCGAGGATCTACCGCGTGTGATCGGACTCGAGATCCGCACCACGCACCAGGAGGAGATGCTGCTCGACTGGCAAGAGGTCCATGTCTGGATCCGCCAATACATCTCGGTGCGCCGGCGGCGCAAGGAACTCCACCCTCTCTTGGCCAACGGGCAAAGACTCTTCCTGCGACGGGATCTGCTGGACAAGCAGATCGTGGACTTGCACGGGCGCAAAGTCGTGCGGATAAACGACCTGAAACTCGCCACCATTCATGGTGATCTGCGGCTCGTGGCCGTCGACATAGGCTTCAGGGGCCTCCTGCGCCGGCTTGGCCTGCGCGGTTTGGTGCATTGGTGGGAAAAGCGGGGACGCGATCTCCCCGATACCCTGATCAGCTGGCAGGACGTGGAACGGATCGAGACCGAGGCCAACCGGGTCAAACTGAACGTGCCTTATCAGCGTTTGGCCAAGCTCCACCCGGCCGACCTGGCGGATATCATCGAGGATTTGAATAACCGGGAACGTACCGCCGTATTGCAGGCTCTGGAAATGGACGTCGCGGCCGAGACCTTTCAAGAGATCGAACCCGAGGTCCAGAGCGCCATCCTGGAGCATATGAGCGGCGAACGCGCTTCCGACTTGCTCGAGACCATGCCCGCGGACGAGGCAGCCGAGATCCTCGGCGAGCTTCCCGACGACCGGGCGGAGGAACTGCTCAACCTCATGGAGGTCGACCAGGCCAACGAGGTGCGCGAACTCCTGGAGTATGAAGAAGGCACCGCCGGGCGCCTGATGACAACGGAGTACCTGGCCTTTCCCCAGAATCTGACGGCGGAGGAAACCATTGCCCGATTGCGCGAGGCCAAGCCCGACCCCGAGGTGGCGTACTATTTGTACGTGGTCGATGAGGGGGGTATCCTGCGCGGTGTGGTCTCCCTGCGCGATCTGGTGATTTCACCCGGCGCGACCCCCCTGGCGGAGATCATGAACCCGCGGGTCGCGTCCGTGCATGACACCGACGATCAGGCCAATGTGGCCGAGGTGATAACCAAATACGACCTCCTGGCCGTCCCCGTAATCGACGAGGGGGGCGTATTGGTCGGCGTGGTCGTCATCAACGATCTGGTGGATGCCGTCTTCCTGGAAAAAATACGGCGCAAGATCCTGAGAAGATTCTAGAAAGAAGGCAAGAGGCAAGAGGCAAGAGGCAAAAGGCAAAAGGCAAGAGGTAACTGTAACAACGGTTCGATTGGGTTTATGAAGCAAAGTATATGTAGGGCTAAGAATGGATAATTCGTTAGTCCCTCAAACTTTTTTACTCAGGCCTTTTGCCTGCTCATACTTCTTGCCTGGTTTTCTCAGATAGGGGGTGATCTAGATGCGCATCACGGCAAAAGGCCTCAAGTCCCGCTGGCGTTCACTCCTGCTCGTCCTGGCGGTGATCGGCCCGGGCTTGGTCACGGCCAACGCGGACAACGACGCGGGCGGCATAACCACGTATACGCAGGCCGGTACCTTATACGGCTACAAGATGCTCTTCAGCATCCTCGTGATCACGTTCAGCCTGGGGGTCATCCAGGAGATGGCCGCGCGTATGGGGGCGGTCACCGGCAAAGGCCTCTCGGACCTGATCAGGGAGGAATTCGGCGTCCGCTGGACGGTCTTTGCCATGCTGGTCCTGCTCGTGGCCAACATCGCGGTAACGATCGCGGAATTCGCGGGAATCGCCGCAAGCTTTCAGGTCTTCGGCCTGGGCCGCCTCAACTGGATCCTGATCCCGGCGATCGCCGCGCTCCTTTGGTTGCTGGTGGTAAAGGGTTCCTATCGTATGGTCGAACGGGCTTTTCTGGTCCTTTCGCTTGTGTTTGCGGCCTACATAATCTCCGGCCTGCGCGCCCGTCCCGATTGGGGAACGGTAACGCGATACCTGCTCGTGCCCCATTTTGAATGGAACATCGGTTTCATCGCGATGCTCATCGGGGTGATCGGGACCACCATCACCCCCTGGATGCAATTCTATCTGCAATCCTCGGTGGTGGACAAGGGGATCACCGCCAAGGACTACCGCTATACACGGTTGGATGTTCTCTTCGGCGCATTCGTCACCGATTTTGTCTCATTCTTCATCATTGTGAGCGCGGCCACGGCCGTCTATTACGTGTCCGGCCCGCGGGTCATCGACACCCCGGCCGTTGCGGCCCAGGCGTTAAGATGGGTCGCGGGCCCATACGCGGCGTATCTATTCGCGGTAGGGCTTTTCGGGGCGTCCGTGCTCGCCGCGCCGATCCTGCCGCTGACCACTTCCTACGCGATCTGTGAGGCCTTCGGTTGGGAAAGCGGGATCGACCGGCGTTTCGGCGAAGCGCCCGTATTCTACGGGCTGTTCACCTGCATGATTCTCACCGGCGCGGGTTTCGTCCTCGTGCCCTGGGTGCAACGCAACCTGGTCCGGGTGATGCTTTTCTCGCAGTTCCTCAACGGTGTCCTCGCGCCGGTCATCATGGTCTTTATGCTCCGACTGATCAATAACAGGCGGCTGATGGGAGAGCACGCGAACGGACCGGTCTATAACACGATCGCCTGGGTCACGGTGGGTACGATCATCGTTCTAACCGTGGCCATGCTGGCGATGATGATCTTGGCCTAGCCGGCCGGATACTACGAATACGCGCGTACGGAGGTCTCCGGGGGGAGCGCGCCGCACAATATCTGCATATTCGGGCTTATCACCCCCACGTACCTGTCATGGGGAGTTTTTTTTGGTTGCCTCATGCGCAATGGTGCGTTATGATAAACGGGGTGTAATGTTCTTTGATAGAGCTGGGCAAATTCTATAGCTTATGAGAAGAGGTGGAACGGTGAGATTTCGGAGTTTCCGTGGGGGGGTACATCCCGGTCAGGCCAAGGGGGCGACCTGCGGCCGGCCCATCGCAGAGCTCCCTTTGCCCGCCCAGGTGGTAATCCCGCTCACGCAACACCTGGGTTCTCCCAATGAACCTGTGATCGCGGTCGGGGATACGGTGCGGGTCGGCCAAAAAATCGGAGACACCAAAGCATTTGTGGCCGCGCCGGTGCATGCCAGCGTCTCCGGTCGCGTAACCGCGATTGAGCCCAGACCGTTGGCGGCCGGCGGCTCATCCTTAGCCGTGGTCATCGAGCGGGACGGGGACGAACGTCTAGCGGATCTGGGACCGGTTGGCAAAGCCGGGGAGATGTCTCCGGCCGATCTCCGTCGGGCAATGCGCGACGCCGGCCTGGTCGGTATGGGCGGCGCGGGTTTCCCGACCCATGTCAAATATTCGCCGCCGGATGGCAAGAGGATCGAGGCCGTCATCCTCAACGCCGCGGAGTGCGAGCCGTTTTTGACCTGCGATCATCGCCTGCTCCTCGAAGAGACGGGATTGGTTCTGGAAGGTTTTCTCGCCATGATGCGTGCCGCGGGTGCGGAACGCGCCTACATCGGCATCGAGGACAACAAGGCCGACGCGATCGAGGCCCTGGAGAAGGAGATCAAGCGGGCCGGCTACCCGATGCAGGTCGCGGTGGTCCCGGCCAAGTACCCGCAGGGCGAGGAGCGCCTCTTGATCAAGGCCATCCTGGGCCGGGAGGTGCCGAGCGGCGGTTTGCCCGTCGACGTCGGCGTGGTGGTCAACAACGTCGCCACCGCCGCGGCGATGGCCACATACCTCCGCACGGGCATGCCGCTCGTCGCGCGCGTCATGACCGTAACCGGGCAGGTGGCGCAGCCTGAGAACCTGCGCGTGCGGATCGGAACGCTCCTGACCGAAGTAATCGCCGCTTGCGGCGGCGTGTTGGGTGAGCCCGGCCGGCTCATCTACGGTGGTCCCATGACCGGACCCGCCGGCTTCCGCCTGGATGTACCCGTGGTCAAAGCCATGTCCGGTCTGTTGGTCCAAGGCAAGGCGGAAGCCAGGGTCGCCCGGGAGATGGCTTGTATACGTTGTGGGCGCTGCCTGGAGGCGTGTCCCTATGGCATGGTGCCCGGCATGGTCGCGGGTTTTGCCGAATTGGGTCAGTTCGACAAGGCGGCGGCTATCGGCCTGCTCGACTGCCGCGAGTGCGGCTCGTGCACGTTTGTCTGCCCGAGCCGCCGTCCATTGTCGCAGAGGATCAAGGAGGCCAAGCTGGTTGTGATGAACCAGCGCAAGAAAGAGGCGGCCAAGAAAGCGGAGTCTCAAGCGCAGACGGCCACCATGGGATACGAACAGGGCAGCATCGCCCAAGGAAGGTGAGAGGAGATGGCTGAGACACAGGTCGTTGTTTCCCCCGCGCCGCATCTGCAGGCGCCCACCTCTACCGAACACTTGATGCGGGCGGTCTGGGTGGCCCTGCTTCCAGCGGCGGCGCTGGCGGTCTATTTCTTTGGCTGGCGCGCGTTGGCCGTGATGCTGATCGCGACCGTGACCGCCGTCGTCGTCGAGGTACTCTGCCTCAAGGCGGCCAAACGGACCGTGGCCTTGGACGGCAGCGCTGGTTTGACCGGACTGCTCCTGGCCATGGTTATCCCGCCCGATGTTCCCCTCTGGATCCCGGTCGTGGGTTCCGCCTTTGCCATCGCGCTTGGCAAGCAGATCTTCGGGGGCCTCGGGCACAATCCGCTCAACCCGGCCCTTCTGGGAAGGGCTTTCCTCTTGGCTTCCTGGCCCACGCTCCTCACGGCCTGGCGTTGGCCGGCCAACTCACTGGGCTGGGCGGCTGGACAGGTGGATGCCGTCACCACCGCGACACCGTTGTATCTTCTCAAATCGGGCGCCTTGGCCGAGATGGGGACGGAGATCCCGCTCGCGCAGCTGTTCTTTGGCAACCGGGCCGGATCGCTGGGCGAAACTTCCGCGTTGGCCCTGCTGGTCGGCGGCCTCTTTTTGATCGCCATCCGCGTAATCGACTGGCGCATCCCCCTGGCGTATCTCGCCTCCGTGGCGGCGCTCGCCGTGCTATTCGGCCAGAACCCCCTCTTCCATCTCCTGTCGGGGGGGTTGATCATCGGCGCGTTCTTTATGGCCACGGATTATGTCACCTCGCCCCTGACCAAGAAGGGACGCGTCATCTTTGGCCTGGGCTGCGGTCTCCTGACCATGTTGATCAGAAAGTACGGCGGTTATCCGGAGGGCGTCTGCTATGCCATCCTGATCATGAACGCCGTCGTGCCGCTGCTCGATCGCTCGACCCTGCCGCGGCGATTCGGGGAGGTGAAGGTCCGTGCATAACCTGTTCGTCCGTCTAGCCGTGGTCCTGATGCTCATTTCCGGGCTGGCTTCGGGGACGCTGGCCCTGGTCGATTCGTTCACGGCACCCCGCATCGCAGCGGCCAAGGAAGCCGCCCTTCAGCAAGCGCTAACCGAAGTGCTGCCCGGAGCGGTGAAATTCGATGAAGACCCGCGGTTGTTAGCGCAAAGCAAAGAAGCGGAGAGATCGTTCGAGGCGGTTACGGCCTTCTATCAAGCCGCGGCCGCTGACGGTGCGCCCGCGGGCGTCGTGGTGACGGTCGCCCCGGCGGGTTACGGCGGACCGGTCACGGCCATGATCGGCGTTGGCGCGGATGGCGAGGTCAAAGCAGTGCGCATCCTCAGCCAGACCGAGACGCCGGGCCTGGGGACCAAAGTCGCCAAGGAAGAATTTCTTAGAGCCTTTCGCGGCGCCAAAACCGATGAAACTCTGGCGGTCGACAAGGACGGCGGCCGCATCGCCGCCGTCACCGGCGCGACCATCTCCTCGCGCGCCGTGACCAAAGCGGTAAATATCGCATTGGCCCTGGCCAAGCGGGCCGGGCTTTAGGAGGTGTGGCTTTGAAGTTTTTCCGCGCCTTGATGAACGGCATTGTCACCGAGAACCCCACCTTCCGCCTGGTCCTGGGTACATGCCCGACCATGGCCATTACGCTCGCCGTGACGAGCGGTATCGGCATGGGCATTGCCGCCACCGCCGTGCTGATCGGTTCGAACGTCATCGTTTCGTTGATCCGCAAGGTGATCCCGGATCAGATCCGGATTCCCTGTTTCATCGTGGTCATCGCGGCCTTCGTCACCATCGTGGACAAAATGATGAATGCCTTCACGCCCGATGTCCACAAGGTGCTGGGGATCTTCATTCCCCTCATCGTGGTGAACTGCATCATCATCGCCCGAGCCGAGGCGTATGCCTACAAGAACTCGGTCGGGTTGTCCTTTGCCGATGGCCTGGGGATGGGGATCGGGTTTACGATTGCCATCACGTTGATCAGCGCCATCCGTGAGGTGCTGGGCAACGGTTCATTTCTCGGGATGTCCCTGATCCCCGAGCAATACACGGCCAAGATCATGGTCATTCCTCCGGGCGGGTTCTTCACTTACGGGCTCTTGCTCGGGTTCGTGAACTGGTTCCCCGGCTGGTACAAGAGGACTTTCTCCAACAACAAAGCGGCCAAGGCGGGAAGGGAGGTCGCGGCCAATGGTTGATTATCTGGTCATCTTCTTTAGCGCGATCTTGATCAACAACTTCGTGCTCTCGCGCTTCCTCGGCATCTGCCCCTTCCTCGGGGTCTCGCAAAAGACGGAGACCGCCGTGGGCATGGGCTTGGCCGTGACCTTCGTCATGGGTCTGGCTTCGGGCATCGTCTACCTTTTCCAGCAGATCCTGGTCGCACTCCACGTCGAGGTGCTGCAGACCCTCATCTTCATCCTCGTCATCGGCGTGTTGGTCCAGTTCGTCGAGACGGTGCTCAAGAAGATGAGTCCGGGACTCTACCGGGCCCTCGGCATCTACCTGCCGCTCATCACCACCAACTGCGCCGTACTTGGCGTGGCTTTGCTCAACACCAACGTTTACGCCTACAGCTTTCTCAAGTCCGTCATCCATGGCGTCGCGGCGGCGGTCGGTTTTACCCTGATCATGATCGTCTTCGCCGGCATCAGGGAACGGTGGGAGGCGGCGCCGATCCCAAAAGCCCTACAAGGGTTCCCCATCGCCCTGGTCACGGCGGGACTCCTATCCCTGGCCTTCCTGGGCTTCCAGGGTTTCGACCTGCAGCGGCTCTTTACCGATCTGCTCGGGGGGGTGAAGTAAGGTGCAGTCAATCTGGATTAGTCTGGCGCTTCTAGGCGGTCTCGGCGCGGTCTTCGGCCTGCTGTTGGCGTTCGCCGCCAAGAAGTTCGCGGTGGAATCCGACCCCCGGATCGACGAGATCGAGCAGGTTATGCCCGGCGCCAACTGCGGCGCGTGTGGTTATCCCGGCTGCCGCGGAGCGGCCGAAGCCATCGTCGAGGGTAAGGCACCCACGACCGCCTGCCCGGTGGGTAAAGCCGCCGTGGCGGACAAGATCGCGGCCATCATGGGCACATCCGCGGGAGCAAGCGAAGCCAAGCGCGCGATCCTCATGTGCCGCGGCGGCCGCGAGGAGTGCCCGGATCGTTTCGTATACGTCGGCGTGGCCGATTGCGCCGCCGCGCACCGTTTGGCCGGCGGGCCCAAGGGCTGCGAATTCGGCTGCCTTGGCTTGGGAAGCTGCGTGGTCAAGTGCCCCTTCGGCGCCATCCACATCAACGAGAAAGGTCTGGCAGAGATCGGTCCCGACTGTACCGGCTGCGGCCTCTGCGTTTCCGCCTGCCCGCGCGGCCTGCTCATGCTGGTGCCCGCGGATAAACCGGTGGTGGTCAACCGGTGCAAGAACACCCAGCGCGGGCCGGAAGTGCGCAAGATCTGCAAGGTCGGTTGCATCGCCTGTTCCCTCTGCGTCCGCAACTGCCCGAAGAAAGCCATCGCCGTGGTGAACAACGTGGCCGTCATCGACCAGGACAAATGCGCCAAGTGCAACCTCTGTATGAGCAGATGTCCGGTGCAGAAGCCGAAGCCCGAACCAAAGCGGGACGCGGCGGGGGAGCAAAAGAAAGAAACGCAACCCACGACGCAGACGACCTCGGTGGGATAGGGACAAGGCGCCCGGTGCAAACCGGGCGCTTATTTTTCTGCGGTTCGATCTTTTTTTTTGTCTTGGCAGGAATAATCAACCGCGGAAAGAAATAGTGTTGACGGTGACAATAGTCAACCCAACAGTGATCTGATTTTTCAAACGCCGTATTGTCGACGGCACGTGGACCTTCGTCGACGACGGGCCCTTTGGGCTTTAACAACGAGGGAAGATCTAGTCGGCTGCAAAGGCCAGCTATTTTTCCAATTTACTTAAACGGCAGTTAAGTGGCAAGTCATCAAATAGAAAGTAGAAGACGTGGTTCCGAAGGGGGTTATCAGCGTGAAAAAAAGCATTTGCCCTATCGTTAGTCTTTGTCGTTCGATGAAGAAAAGGAATACCTGTAATGTTATTTCAACATCGTTTGTTTCAATAATCCTATCCTTTCTTTTTGTCGTGTTAATCGGCACACAGACAGTTTATGCCGCAAGTAACGGATGGCCGATTATAGACGGTAACTTATCTCAGGGACTGAATGCGGTCGCCACTAATAATGCCTCGCAGATTTCCGCGACAATGCTAAATAACAAATTATATGTGGCGTGGTGCGAAAATTACAACAAGGTTAGAGTAAAAATGTTTGACGGTAACACGTGGACTTTTATTGACGGCGGTGGTAAGAGTAGGTGCGCCGGTGTCGCTTCCAGTCCTTATTTGGCGGTATTTAATAATAATCTGTATATGGCATGGACAGAAAGCAATGGTTTGAATACCCAATTATTCGTAGATGTATATACAGGTGGGGCCAGTTGGGCACCGGTGGATGGCTCAACGTCTCCATCTTTCATCGGTATTAACAAAGACTATTCCAGAACCGCTTCCAACCCTGTTTTATGCGTATTTAACGGCCACCTATATGCGGCGTGGTCCGAAGTTTATTTCGCAACTGCCGCGGTATATCAAATACGTGTACGAAGGTATGACGGTGATTCCAGCTGGACCTTTGTTGACGGCAATAATGTCACAGGCTTGAACTATGATCCGACCAAGAATGCAGGTTATCCTAGTTTGGCGGTCTATAACAATGAGATGTATCTGGCATGGTGTGAAACCGGTGCCAATGGAAAGTGGCAGATACGCGCCAAAAAATACAACGGGAGTTGGTCCAGCGTCGATGGAAATAGCAGTCTGAATGCAAACTCCAGTTCCGATGCTGGTAACCCATGTTTTACGGTTTATAACGGTAACCTCTATTTGTCATGGCGGGAATATAATTCCGCGAGTTCCCCCCAGCAAATAATCGTCACAAAGAAGTATGACGGGAGCTGGAGTTCAGTTACGAGTGGTTCTTCGCCACAGCTTAATAAGGATGGCACAAGATCAGCATACAGCCCATGCCTGACAGCTGATGGAGTTAATCTATATATTTCCTATAGTGAATCAACCGCTTCCTCCAGTACGCTTCAAGTAAAAAAATTTGATGGTATAAACTGGAGCTTTATTGATGGAAACGGTGCAAGTGGTATTAACAGAGATATTACCAAAAGCGCTGATAATGCGGTAATAACTACCGCGAATAATGAAACATATGCGTTGTGGATCGAAAATAATGGGACGACCAACCAGGTAAGGGCGGCAAAATACGCGCCGATGACGATTTCCCCCACGCAACAGCTAACGGAGGTTAATCTGAATGGCTCCGGTATCAACGTTTCCCTGATGGGCGCGAGTTTTACCGACAGTGCGCTGGCCGCGGGCAATTTCGTGCTTTTGAACGCACCAACGGGACTTTCGGTGGGCAGCGTTACCCATAACAGTGGTACGAGCTGCACCGTAAACCTTGCCTATAGCGGTTCGGGTTTTGATGCGGATATAACGAACCTCGGTTTGACGATTAGAGCCGCGGAGCTCACGATTCCCTGCGACTTGACCTCCGTAAATGACCTGACCGTTTTGGCCGTAAACAAGCCCACGGTTACCACCGATTCAACAATCACCTTGGTTTCCGGGACTTCCTATACCGTCAGCGGTAATGTGATCTCGGACGGAAATGCGAGTATCACGGAAAGAGGTATCGAATACAAAAAGGAAACCGAGGCGGACTATGTCAAAATACCGGCTTCTTCTTGCGGAACAGGCGCCTTTTCCGTGACCACCCCAAGTCTTGACGCTTCCGCCGTCTATCATTTCCGGGCCTATGCCGTCAATAGCCAGGGTACATCCTATGGAAATACCGTCGTCTTTTCGGTCGGCATCCAAACCGTTTCCATCACCGCGGTTGATGATGTGTCCAGGTATGACTGTGGTTCTCCTCCTCCGTTCTACTACCCCAATGGAGCCAATATGGGTACTGAGAATGGCAATGAAAACTGGGTGGGGTTTTATGATGGGACCGAAGATACGGCTCTAAAGTTTAATCTTGGTTCGATTGATAGCGCAGCTATTATAAGTGCGACGTTGAAAATATATATATCTTGGATAGATAAGGTCACCGTAGATCCGATTCTGAATGTATACGGCTCGGGAGATGACGATTGGTCGGAGGGGGGGACTCCGGCCTACTTTCCGTCAAGCAACGGGACTGCCTTGTTGACAAATCAGAGCATATCTCAGACCGGGGTATGGAAAGAACTGAGTTCGACGGGATTGACGGATTATATAAGAAGCCAGGCGGCTGAAGATGGCATCGCCACTTTTGTCTTGACGGGATCGACGGCAGCATATACTGATTTCGGTTTTTATCCCAGAAGCAACCCCAGTCATCTTGATCTGGCGCCGGTCTTGTTGATTTCATATAAAGAACTTTCTCCAGAATCTGTTTCCGTCCCCGTGAATGGTATTTACAGAGCGGGACAGAATCTTGATTTTACGGTAACTTTTAATCGAATCGTATCGGTAAATACGACCGGAGGGACTCCGTATATACCGGTAACGCTGGATACCGGCGGGATCGTTCATGCCTCCTATATAGGCGGCGACGGGACCGCGGCCCTGGTCTTCCGGTATACAGTGACGGCAGGCAATGAGGATACGAACGGGCTCTCGGTGGGTGCATCCATCGCCGCCAACGGCGGTACACTCAAGGATGCCGCCGGCAACGATGCCATCCTGACACTGAACGGCGTGGGAAGCACGGCGGGGGTCCTGGTGGACGCGGTGGCGCCGACGGTGACGCTTAGCTCGACGGCGCCCAATCCGACTAAAACTTCGCCGATCCCGGTCACCATTACTTTTTCGGAAGCGGTGACCGGCTTTACGGTCGGCGATTTTACGGTATCCAACGGCAGCCTTGGCGAATTCAACGGCAGCGGCGTAACGTACACCGTGGAGGTCATCCCGTCCGGCCAAGGTCCGGTGACCGTCGAGGTGGCCGCGGGCATGGCCCAGGACGCGGCGGGAAATGGTAATACGGCTGCCGCTCAGTTGAGCCGGACTTACGACAATCTGCCGCCCATCAGTTATAGCGTCAATATCGACCAAGCCCAGATCAACAACGCCAACAAAACGGCGCTCTCCTTCACCTTTACCGGGGCGGAGGTAGGCGCTACCTATGAGTATATCTTGACCAGCAGCGGCGGCGGCGGTCCCTTGACCGGCGGCGGGAGCATCAGCAGTGCCGCGCATCAGGTGACCGGGGTCACCACGATGGGCTTGAACGAAGGGACGTTGACCCTGAGTGTGACCTTGACGGATGCCGCCGGCAATACCGGCCTCGCGGCCACGGACACGGTGCTCAAGGATACATTGATGCCTTCCGGGTACAGCGTCAATATCGACCAAGCCTATATCAACAACGCCAACAAAACGGCGATGTCCTTCACCATCACCGGGGCGGAGGCCGGCGCGACATACCACTACGAGTTGACCAGCAGCGGCGGCGGCGGCCTGGTGACCGGCGGCGGGACCATCGGCAGCGCCATGGAACAAGTGGTGGGGGTGACGACTTTCGGTCTAAACGAGGGCACGTTGACCCTGAGCGCGACCCTGACCGACGCCGCCGGCAATACCGGCGCCGCGGTCACGGACACGGTGCTCAAGGATACGCTCATGCCATTCGGATACAGCGTTACCATGGACCAAGCCTGTATCAATAACGCCAACAAGACGGCGCTCTCCTTCACCTTCACCGGGGCGGAGATCGGCGCGGGATACAGCTATGCCATCTCCAGCAGCGGCGGCGGGGCCGAAGTTACCGGCGTCGGCACCGCTGGCGAATCGAGCGGGACGATCTCGGATATCGACGTGAGCGGCCTGAACGACGGGAGCTTGACCCTCAGTTTCACCATGACCGACGTGCCCGGAAACCCGGGATTCCCCGTCACCGATACCGTCACGAAAGATACGGCGGCACCAGGCGTCGCCATCGGCACCACCGCCGGAAACCCCACGTCTCTCGTACCAATCCCGGTGACGATCGGCTTCAACGAGCCGGTAACGGGCTTTACCCTCGAAGACATCGCGGTGGACAACGGCAGCGCCGCGAATTTGAACGGCGGCGGCGCGAGCTATAGCGTGGAGATCACGCCGTCCGCGCAAGGCGCCGTGACCGTCGGCGTCGCCGCCTGCGCGGCGCAGGACGCGGCGGGGAACGGCAATACGGCCGCCGAATCGCTGGTCCTGACTTTTGCGCCGCAAGCCAATGTCATCACGGACCTCAATATCGTCCGGGATGCGACGGGCGCCTTCCACCTCACCTGGACCAATCCCGGCAGCGGCTGGGATATGACCAGGGTGGTCCGCAAGGAGAACGGCTATCCGTCGAGCCCGTCGGACGGCACCCTGATCTACCAGGGCAGGAATAGCGAGACTTACGATCCGGATCTCCCCGTCGGCACATATTACTACGCAGCCTATGGCTCTTACTACGGCGCCTATGCCGCACCCGCCACGGGCAGCATTACCATGGACAACCCGGGCGACAAGATCCGCCGGACCTTCCAACCCGGCGACGGCGGCGCATATAGCGCGCTCCGTACGGCCCAATCCTGGCGCGGCACATCGTATACCGCCTGGAACGGCGCCGAACTCACCCTTGGGTGTGGCGCCAGCGGGGCGCAGTCCGGGGTCTGGCTCCAATACAAGGATCTCATCGGCCCACTCGCCGGCCAGGTACCCCTGGACGCCCGCATCGTCGGCGCCCGGCTCGTGCTGCACATCAAGGGTTATGAGCCCGCAACTCGACTGAGCTTGCCGTATACGATAAAGATCTACCGCGTGCCGGAGGACGGGCTCGCCGCACCACATTTCGGCACCGTCGACGGCCTCCGCGCCGGTCTCGACTGGGCCTACCGCGACCACCGGCCGGGGATGAACGTGCCTTGGGCAACGGGGGCCGCCGATATCTTAACCGCCCTGAACGGCGTCGATCCGCTCGACGAGTTTGAGTTCATTCCGGAAGCCTGCCAAGACGAGGGTTGTGAAGAAATCTCGCTGAATGTGACCCGGGCGGTCGAAGCCTGGGTGGGCGACGGCGGAGATGCCTTGGCCAATCAAGGATTCTTCCTCGTGATCGAGGGCGGTAATCCCGGCGATGTGATCGTCTTCGACGGCGCGGCGGCCGCGTCCCATCGGCCCATGCTCGAGGTGGTCCACGGCACCGGCGCGGACTTGACCGGACCGGACGCCGCCGTTGCCGAACTGCTGGCCGTGCCCGGCGCCGGACAGATCGCGCTCTCCTGGATCAATCCCACGTCCGATTTCGCCGGGGTCAGGATCGTCCGCCGGGCCGGAAGAACGCCTTTCAACGCTTACGACGGCGTCCCGGTCTACGACGGTACCGGCGACTCCTACACCGATACCGGCCTGGCCGACGGCACGGTCTACTACTACGCCGCCTTTGCCTACGATAACTGCCGCAACTACGGCCCAAAGGCCTGGGTCAAAGCGGTGCCCGGCACGCCGGCGGCGCCGGCCGGCTTCACCGCCACGGCCAATACCGGTTATGTCAGCCTCGCCTGGACTCCGGTGTCCGGCGCGACCTCGTACCGCGTCTATCGCCGCGACGGTTCGGAGACCCGCTACTTCGAGGTTTCCGCCGGTACGAGCTACGAGGACAGGAACGTGGAAGAGAAGACCTACACCTATTATGTGGTTGGCCTCAACACCGTGGGCGAAGGCCAGCCCTCGACGGAAGCGGAAGCCACGCTCACGGCCGATGCGTTGACGCCGAGCCCGCCGAGCGACCCTCGCGCGATAACAGTAACCAATACCACTGTTACTCTGTCCTGGACCGATAACGCCTTGAATGAAACGGGCTTCATCGTCGAGCGTTCCGATGACAACGGTACCACCTGGACGGAGAGGGGTAGGGTCGGTTTCGACGTCACGACCTTCACGGATATGGGCCTGACGCCGGGCGCCACCTATCGCTACCGGGTCATGGCCGTGCGCGGTTCTCAGGCTTCCGGCTCGGTCGAGACAGGTAATGTTACCACCACGGCCGCGCCCTTGGCACCGACCAATCTAGTCTGGAACGTGATCTCGGCCGGCCGGGTCAACCTCGCCTGGACCGGCGCGGCCACGGGCGTGACCGGTTACCGGGTGGACGTCTGCGACGCCGCCGGCACGGTACTCCGGTCCATCAATCTCGGCGCGGATGCAACCTCCTGTTCCGTAACCGGGCTGGCGCCTGGTGTGAGCTATATCTTCAAGGTCTCGGCGGTGAACGGCGGTCACGAGGGGACGGCCCGGACGGAGATCGTGGTCACGGGGAACGATCCGAAGCATGATTTGCTCTAGCCCACCACCAAGCTGCTAAGGAGTGAGCCAAAGTGAAACGCCCATTATTCGTACTCCTGCTCATAATGATCCTCGTTCTCCCCGGTTGCGGTCGTCCCACCACCGCGTTCGGCTACATCGTGGATCAAGCCGGAGTTCCAGTGGCGGGTCTCACCGTGACCCTGGACGGCCACAGCGCGGTCAGCGGCGCCGGGGGTAGATTCGACCTCAGCGGCCTGGCGGCTGGGACATATCAGATAGCGGGCGCGGGTGCCGTTATAGATACGGATCCAGAACCCGACCATTATCTCTTCGCGCCGGCGGAACGGACCATCGTGGCCGGTAAGGCCAATAATCTGGGTACGCTGACCGTCTATAACATGATCGGCTTCGGCGTGATTATCCAGTCCGCCGACGAAGAAAGAGCCCGCAGGATGGCACCGGCAATGAAACGTATCGACCCGTCGGAAATAATAGCCGGAATGCCGGCGCGGCATGCCCCCAAAACCTTCAAGGCGACGTTCGACCTCAGCCAACATATCTGCTTCATCTTTCTGGACTGGGCGCCGATCCCGGAGGCGGCGAAATACGAAATCTATCTCGCCGGCGATACCGTGCCCGTCTGGATCAGCGGCGGTGTCCATCCGGGCGACCCTGAATCTGAACCAGGCTCAAGTTACAATAACTTCTCGGCCTACCTCGATCTTGACGACGAACTGACCCAGATTGAGTCCGCCGGTTTCTACACTTTTCATATTAAGGCCTTGAACGAGGCGGACACCGTGGTTGCTGAACTACCGGACATCAAGGTGTCCCTCGGTATGACGCTGGACGATCACCCGTGGATCGACGATTATGATATCTCGAAGCCGAACCTCACATGGTCGGAGGTTAACGAGGCCAGCGGCTACCGGGTACGAGTTTACAACGGCACCGATCCTTACAATGATTTGGGGGACAGGATCTATGACAGCGGTGTCGCGCTTCTCACCACGACCTCGCTGAGCACCACAACAATAAGCGCGGGCGCGACCAGCGCGTTAACCGATGCCACCTACTATCCGGTCTACGTGGACGCCCAGTATCAGGACGCCACCGGCTGGCCGGCGGAGATTACGCGGGGGATCGGCGGGTTTCATTACGAATGTCCCGGGATTTGACGATCCCCAAGCCCGGATTTCGAAAGTGAACTCACCCCCAACCCCTCTCTTTCGCGAAAGAGAGGGGTTGGGTCCCGCAGGCGACGGGGTGAGTTCGATCTAAACGTGGGGGGGTAATTCATGCCCTGGCAACGTTTGGTGCGCCTATTCAGACTGGGGAGGTTCACGGTCTTTCTTGACCGGGATTCTCGCAAGCTCCTCATCGGCGACCATCACGGCCGGATCAAAAGACTTTTCGGCGGGCGCCGGCA
>JBLNCE010000197.1:0-20858 GCA_050260415.1 Bacteroidota bacterium
CCCGATGAAACGGCGATCGATGACCAAATAGGCCAGTGCCAGCAAGGCCAGGACTAGTAGAGGATTCCCCATCAATCGCCAGAGCAGGGAACTAAGCAGATAATACCACACCGGCGAACCCCCCTCGTTTTGCCGATTTTTCGCCGTTCATCGCCGTGAATCCTGCTCGGCCGAAGACGGGATAAGTTCACGGTCTTGGACGCCTTTGCAATACGGTACTCGTCGAAGATAACACAGCAGCGCATAAAAGGTCTAATGGATAACGTGCATAAATCATCAATTTCCAGAAAGAACTGACCTCGTACAAAAACCCCGGCGCTTGGCGGCCGGGGTTTTTGTGCCTGCTTTGTCTCCGGGGATTATCCCTGGTTCCGGTCGTTCCCGGTCCGCGGGATGCGGTAGACCTCGCCCGACCCGTATTCCGGCACCGTCGCGCCCTGCAGATCGGCCACGGTCTCCTGCAGGGCGCGCGCGCCTTCCCCGGCCGACATGGGCAAGGGATTCAACGTGATCGTGTCCTCCGTCCGCCGCAGCAGGACCTTGCCTCCCGGTCCCCAGCCCATTTCCGCCACGGTCGCGGCGGGGACTAGCAGGCCGCCATCCTGTGCCACCTCGAGTATGTTTTCCATGCCAATTCTCCTCTACGGACCGCTTTCCGGCTACTTAGCTTACCCAAGTAAAGGCATGAGGCATGAGGCGGGAGGCAAGAGGCAAGAGGCAAGAGGCAAAGTTGGGTATCCCTTTTGCTCAGGTAAAAAAAGCCCGGATTCAGGCCGTTTAACTCACCCCCGGCCTTCGGCCACCCCCTCTCTAAGCTTAGAGAGGGGGACGGGGGGTGAGTTGAAAGCGCAAAACAAGGCGTTTTCGCAACTTGATTTAATTCAAGGGAATACCCACAAAGGCAAAAGGCAAGAGGCAAGAGGCAGAAGGCAAGAGGAGGGAAGCGGGCGGGGAGATGCTTCTCTATGCTCGGTATAAACGGATTCGATATGGGGTGTATCTGAGCGCGGCGAAGAGTCCGCAACCTACCGGGGAGAACATGCGGCGAAACTTCCGCCGGGATGTGGGGCACTAATATATGTGCCTGTATGGCGTAAAAAAAGCGCCCGTAAACGCCGGGCGCCGGAAGCGAATCAAGCCTTCCGTCTACTCCCGCAGACAGAGAGACAGGGGATTAGGGTTATGCAAGCACGTTCCACGAGCGGCTAGCGGCCAGCGACGAGCGGCGCTAATACCTAAAGAACACATGGTCTCCGATGGTCGTGGTCACGGGCTGCGAACGCACCCAGGGGTTGTCCGTCTTGGCGGGATTATAGAAACCCGTGGCGCCGTAAGAAGGATCCCAGCCCTTCAACGCATCTAGAACCGCGGCGACAGCGCTGCTCGAGGCTGGTTCATTGATGCGGCCGTCCATGACGGGGCTATACTGATAGGCGCCATCGGTGTACTGATAGATTATGCCATGGATGGAGTTCGGGTATTTCGGATCGCGGAGGCGGTTGAGAATCGTCGCGGCCACGGCGACTTGTCCGGCGTAAGGTTCCCCGGCCGCTTCCGCGCTGACCAGCCTGGCCAGGAGTTCCCGGTCGCTTGGGGAAATGGAGATATTGGGCGAAGGATCCTGGTTACCGCTCCCCTTGGGAATGATTAGCGTCTGCCCGGGATAGATCGTGTCGGAACTGAGCCCGTTGGCCTGGCGCAGGGCGCTGACCGTCGTACCGTAACGGGTGGCCAAGATGTACAAGGTCTCACCCGCCTTGACGGTGCACTGGGTACCGGTATGCCCGCCATTGCCCGAACCGCCGCTAAGGATACGGAGTTGCTGACCAGGATAGAGCGTGGAATCAACCAGTCCATTGGCGTTCATGATTGCGGCGACGGTCGTTCCGTTTCGCGCGGCGACTAGATAGAGGGTATCGCCGGGTTGCACGGTATACAGGCCGTTGTCTTGGCCGTCGCGGCCGGAGCCGCTCGGGATGACCAATCTTTGTCCGGCCTCGATATAGTCGCCCGACAGGCCGTTCGCGGCGCGCAATGCGTCGACGGTCGTTCCGTATCGGGAGGCAATCAGGAACAAGGACTCACCACGCTGGACGACGTGGGCGCCGCCCGAACCACCGTCGGTATGGTCGCGCCCCACGGTCAAGATCTGGCCCGGATAGAGCAGATCCCCGCTCAACCCGTTCTGGCTCTTCAGGTCTTCCACGGTGGTGCCGTAGCGCTGCGCAATCAGAAAGAGGGTATCCCCCGCGGCAACGCGATGGCTCTTGGCGCTGACGAGCAGGCCGGTCGAGAGTAAAATCGTGGGCGCAAGGAAGGTGATCAGGGCCTTTCTCCACGGTGAGTGCATCGGTCCATACTCATCTCCTCTTTACGTCCCTTGTGCGGCGGCAATTGCGGCGATGAAAGCACTAATGGGGGATTTAGCAGGGACTTTTATGTTAGCCATTTTCTACGCCCCCTGGGACGCTCCTGCTGGAAAGTGGCGGTATTGGCAAGCTTGACAGAGAGAGGCTCCCCGGATAACGTTTTCCGCCGAAGGATCCGCTTTTTCCATGGCGAAGGAGGATTAGTGATCCGCCGGGAGAATATGTCCTAGTTAGTCGCCATGCGACCAGCGACGAGCGGCGATCTTCTACTTAGCCAAGAAGGACTCTAGATCGAGGTCGGCATCGGCGCGACCCGATTCAGATACCGGGGAGAATTACCCCGAGAATCCGGAGACCGTAAAGGAGGGCCGATAGTTTGTCCGACGATCGCCTGCGGGTGGCCTTCTTTGTCGATAACTTCTACCCGCAGTTCAACGGGGTTCTCACTTCCTACATGAATACGGTGAACGAACTCGCCCGCCGCGGGCACGAAATACTGGTCGTGGCGCCGAAGATCGCTTCCCGACGTCGATACGATCCGGCTTCGTTTCCATATCCGCTTCTCTATAAAAGGGGTATTCCCGCTTTCTTCTACCCCGATTTCCGGCTGACCTGGCCGATCTCGCTCAGCTCGGTGGTCCAGACGCGCCAGTTCGGCGCGGACATCATCCACTTTCATTCACCGCTGACCATTGCCATGCAAGGCATATTCACTGCGCGCGCCTTGCGCGTACCCTTGGTTGGAACATTTCATACCTTCTTTGCCGAGCCCGAGTACCTCAAGGTGGTCGGCCTTGAGGAATGGCATTGGCTCGTCAAGGCGGGCTGGTGGTACAACAATCTGCTCTATGATGCCTGCGACGCCGTTATCAGTCCGGCTAAATGGACTGCGGCCGATCTGAAAGCGCATGATGCCAAGGCCGAAATCGTGGTCATCCCTAACGGCGTTGAATTTTCACGTTATGCCGGACTGGATGCGGGCTCGATCCAGCCGCCCGTTGAACTGCCGGACGACGCCGAGCTGGTCATCTATGTGGGCCGCGTCAGCAGGGAAAAAAGTATAGATGTGGTTATCAGGGCCATGGCGCATGTCTTTCCGCGCCGCCCGCAGGCGCATCTCGTGATCGTCGGCGACGGGCCGGCCCGGCGGGAATTGACCGACTTGGTCCGCGCGAGCCGCCTGGAAGAGAAGGTTACCTTTACAGGGATGATTAAGAACGATGTTCTTCTAGGCTCCGGATTGCTCGGACGGGCTAAGGTCTTTGCCACCGCCAGCACTTCCGAGAATCAGCCCATGACCATTCTGGAGGCGATGATCTTCGGCCTGCCGATCGTCGGTGTCGACGCCCGGGGCGTGCCGGAGATGATCCAAGGCAACGGTTTCGTCTGTCCGCCGGAAAACCCCGAGGCCATGGGGGAGAGTATTCTGAGACTCTTGACCGACGAGGAACAAAGGGGGAAGATGTCGTTGGTCTCCAAACGGCTGGCTATGGAGTATTCCATCGAGCGGACCACCGACCGGGTCATCGAACTCTACCGGAGGCTGATCGAGAAGCGCAGGTCAAATAGGCGTGAGGCGTGAGGCGGAAGGTGAGGGAAGCCGCGCGTCTTGAGCCGGGTGGAGGGGAGGAAAGAACCGGCGAAGGCAAGTGAGATATCTATCCGGTTACTCATTGCGCGCGGGCGCGCATTCGCGCCGGGCGGAGGCACTCCCATCCAGCGTCGGCAGGGTCACGCGAAAGGTACTGCCCTGCCCCGGCCCCGGGCTTTCGGCCACGATCGTCCCCCCGTGGGCCAGCACCAACCGGCGGCAGATGGAGAGTCCCAGGCCAACGCCGCACGCAGCCTGAGCCAGTACATTGCTGGAACGGTGGAAGGGTTTGAAGATCAAATCCAGTTCATCCCGGGGGATGCCGATCCCGCAGTCGCTGATGGATACCTGCCATTGCCGGCCGCGGACCCCCGTCTCGAGCCGCACGCATCCCCCGGGCGGCGAGAACTTAACCGCATTGGCGATCAGGTTTAGAAGCACCTGTTCGATGCGGGTGCGGTCCCAGTCGCCGGCCCCGTTATCCCCTCTCGCCGCCTCAAAGGTCAATCCATTGCTGGCACAGAGCAATTCAGCCTCAGGAATAATCGCTTCGAGGATCGATTCCGCGCTGACCGGGGCAAACTCATAACGAAATTCCCCAAGCTCCAGACGGGTATGGTCCAGGAGGTCTTGGCTCAGCTGTAGCAGCCGATCCAGGTTGCGGCGCACGGTGACGAGGGCGAGCTTGAGCCGCTCGTTATTATGCCGGGAAAGTTCCGCCGCGAAGAAATCCAGGTACGTCTTGATCACCGTAAGAGGATTGCGCAATTCGTGCATGGCCAGGCCGAAAAAGATCTCCTGCCGCCGGCTGGATTCGCAGGTATTCCTGGCCAGAACTCCCTCCCGCTCGATCTGGCGCAGGACAAAGCCCGTCAACTGAACGATGAAGGCAAGCGCGCGCGGCACCTCGCCCCGGTGCGGTAAACGAACGACCAAGGCGCCAAGGCATTCGCCCGCGGAGACGAACGGCATGGCCACCATCCGGCCGTCCAGGCCGTCACCGTCCGGGTGCTGCGCGAAGGTCCGAGTCTGGAGTGATTCCAGGGCGAGCGTTTCGGCAAGCATGAGATCGGCCGCCGGTTGGTTGGCGGGCAGTGCCGCCGCGACCATGAGACGCTGAGGCGGATCAGGCAGCAAGACGAGCGCCGACGTTGCTTCGGAACGAATCAGTGCTTGTTGGGCGGCAAAAAGGGCCATCGCGGCGGGTTCGGGTCTTGTTTCCTCCGCGAGACGCAGTAATTCAAGAACGACGTCGGGAATGTGTTCGGTATGGCAATTGTATGTGGCGCCCGCGTCGATGTGGCTATCCCCGTCTTTCACTCGATGTTCACCTCCTGGTCACTGCATCCGGAATCCAGAAGCGAAAGCCCCTTGAAGATCGGTAGCGAGCGGCGCCGTCGCAAGTGTCGCAGGCAATGCCGCTGCTGGTCAAGGTTCTTTCGGAATCCGGGTTCATAGGGCAGCCAGGCAGGGCACGCATGAGCCAAGCCGGTATCGACAAGCGCTGTACTAGCATTTAAATCGACCGGGGCTTGTCGATCATGCCTGTCTAGATTCTCATGCTTTGTGGCGCCGGTTGGCGGGCATGACGACTGGTTAGAATTCGCGAACGATTCAAGTTATTCCTTCCGGGGTATTACGTTTGACTAGCGGCTGGCAAATGGGCTATAATCTATGTGTTTCCTCCAGGAATCCCTAAACCAGGATTTCGACCCGGATCTCGGTCCGCCGATGACTTAGGAGGCACCGTTTTGGGCGTCTTTGCACGATTCATCGTCCGTCACCGTAAGCATATCGTCATGCTGGCCCTTGCCGTTCTGTTGCCGGGGATCTATGGCCTCCGCCAGTTGAAGATCGAGTACGACCTCATGACTTATCTGCCCGCGGATACACCCTCCGCCGTCGGCCAGCGCATCTTGGACAAGGAATTTGGCTATGGCGCCACCGCTTTCTTGCTCGTCAAGGAGAAGCAGGACTGGGAAGTCAAGCAGCTCAAGGACAAGGTCGCGGCCGTGCCGGGCATCAGGTCGGTCACCTGGATTGACGACCTGGCCGATATCGCCGTGCCCAAGCAGTACTTGGATCCCCTCATCATACGGCAGTTTTTCAGCGGCAAGGCCACCGCGCTTCAGATCGTCTTCTCCCATCCAGGCCCGACGCTCGAGACGCGCCAGGCGATCGCCACGATCGATTCGTTCCTCAGTCAAAAGGAGAAACTGACCGGCCAGACCGTAGCCCTCGTGGAGATGCGCCGGCTTGCCGACGCGGAAAAACCGCGGATGCTGTTTTTCTCGATGGCGCTCGTGGTTCTGATCCTACTGCTGACGGTTCCGTCGCCGGTCGTGCCGTTTCTGTTCCTCTTCACGCTTGGTTTTGCCATCACGCTCAATCTCGGGCTCAATCATTTCTTCGGTTACCGCATCTCGTACCTGACCAATTCGGTGACCGCCGCGTTGCAGATGGGAGTCTCCTTGGATTTTTGCATCTTCCTCTGGGAAAGATACCGCGAGGAACGGGCAAAACAGGACAAGGAAAAAGCGATGGAAATCGCCATCCGCCAAACTTCCACGGCGGTCCTCGCCAGTTCAATCACGACGGTGCTCGGGTTCTTCGCCCTGGCGGCGATGCGCAACGGTCTCGGGGCCGATCTCGGCATCACGCTGGCGCGCGGGGTGCTCTTTTCCCTGCTTGCCTGCCTGACCATCCTTCCGGCCTTGATGCTCTTGACGGACCGGTACATCTTCGCCTGGCAGCACCGTTCCCTTATCCCCGATCTGGGTTTCCTGGCCCGTTTCGTGCCCAAGGCGCGGCTGCCGCTCTTCCTCGTCTTTTTGCTCTTGTTCGTTCCGGCATATTATGGATATAGCCGGGTCAAGATTTCCTACGACGTACAGGCGACCTATCCTACGAAACTGCCCTCCATCCAGGCCGCCGAAGAGATGCGCCGCACGTTCGGCAGCGTCGATTCGCTCAACCTGGTGACGAAGAACATCGAGCCCTACGAACTGGAACGGATCCTCCAGCAACTCGAGCGCATCCCGGGTGTCAAACAGGTCAGCGCGTATCATCGGACGGTCGACCCGGCCATCCCCACTTCGTTTGTTCCCAGCCAGATCAAGGGGTTTTTCTTTGCCAACGGCTATTACAACTCCACGGTCGTCCTGGCCGAGCGGGCGACTTCGCCAAGAACCGCCGAGGTGCTCGCCAGGGCGGAGGAGATCCTCCGTCCGTACGAGGGGCGGGCGTTTCTCACCGGCCAGGCGGCCATCACGAACGAGATGGCCAAGGCGGCCAAGACCGATCTGCCCAGGGTCAATACGCTCTCGTTGATCCTGATCGCACTTACCCTTGCCTTTTCGTTCCTCTCCCTTTCGTTGCCGGTCCTGCTCATCGGCGCGGTGCAACTGGCGATCTGGTTCAACCAGGGATTCGCCTACTATACCGGACACGAGATCTTCTATTTCGGCACGATCGCGATCGGCGCCATCCAGCTCGGCGCCACGGTCGACTACGCGGTGCTCCTGACCAGCCGTTTTCGTGAGGAACTGGCAAATCACCCGCCGATACAGGCGATGGCCAGGGCGCTGGGCGAGAGCGCACGCGCCATCCTGACCAGTGCCGGCACGTTGTTTGTCGCGACGATGGGGATCTACGTGGGAACTTCGTTGGACTTGGTCCGTGACTTGATCGTGCTCATCGCCCGCGGCGCCATCATCACCGTGGCCGTGGTCCTGCTGGTCTTTCCCGCGGTGCTGCTTATCTTCAACCGGTTCATCACCGTCACCACGTTCCGCTGGCCTTCCTGGCGCGGGCGGAAGGCCTGAATGTACGACAAGGGGGTCCCACCATGCACCGGCGATTGATCGCGTTCTTGCTTCTGACCTTTGCCATTGCGATTGCCGCGCCGATCGTCCACAGCGCGGGTTTTGAGATCGAGGATCACGAAACGGTTTATGGGATCCTTGATCCCAGCGGCACGCCCACCGAACTGACGGTCGTGGATTGGCTGCGCGTGCACGGGCAGGGTGAAGTGAGGGTGGTCGACCCCGGCGACCTTACGGACGTCCGCAACGTCAAAGGACCCGAACGCCCGACCAAGGTGCCGGGCGGGCTTTCCTGGCTGGTGCGCTCCCACGGCGCGTTCAGGGATATCTTCTACAGCGGCCGTACCAACCGTTCCCTGCCCGTGGAGATTAAGATTACCTACATCCTCAACGGCAAGGAGGTTCCCGGCTCCCAGGTCGGAGGGGCCAAGGGCGACCTGCTCGTCAGGATGAGCATCACGAACCGCCTGCGCGGAACGGAAAGGGTGTCCTATACCGGCGCGCAGGGGGAGGTCCTCACCTCCCAGGAGGAGTTCGTCATTCCCATTGTCACCAGCGTCACGATGGACGTCGACTCATCGCGGTACCGCCGGATCGAGGCCCCGGAAGCGACCATCGTGGCCACTGGCTCCACGCTCAAGCTGAGCTGGATCGTCTTTCCGTATCCAAACACCACTCTGACCCTGCGCCTAACGGGAGACAAGATCAGGCTGGAACCCATCACCTTCAGCGTGGCACCGAAGGTGCCGCCCTTTCCGGCGGTGGAGATCCGCGGCCAGTTGCAGGAGCTGGTCCAGGGCATGAGGCGCGTCGATAGCGGCCTCGCCCAACTCCTGGATGGCAGCGATCTGCTCGCCCAAGGACAAGGCCAGATGCTGGCGGGCGTGGGCGCTTTGCAGGCCGGCGTGGTGGACTTGAGCCGCCTCAACGAGGCCCACCAGCTGATCGTGGGCCGCACGGTGGAAGGACTGGCCGGTCTGGACCTGGACGGCATCTCCGCCTCCCTGGGGCGGCTGGGCGAGCTGGACGGCGGCCTGGCGCAGCTGGACGGCGGGCTCACCGCGCTCTTGCAGTTGAACGCGGCCCACCAGCAGATCGTCAAGACCATCCGTACCGAGATCGAGAGTACGGATACCGGAACCCTCAAGACCGGTCTCGGCTCCCTCAATGAGATGTCCAAGGGTCTTGCCGAGGCGGACCGTTATCTGGGCCAGGCATCCGCGTCGCACGCGGCCCAGACGCGCCTGGGAAAGGCCGCCAAGGACCGCCAGCGTGATATGGTGACCCTGCTCGGCAGCCTCGGCGACAAGAACCCCGCCATCGTCAAGAGCGCGGAATACAGGGAACTCGTACGGCTGGCCGATCTCCAGTACGCCAATCTCACCGCGATGATGAACGGCGGCAAGGAGGGCGGCAAATCCTTTGACGGCATGACATACACCAGCAAGGTCTTGGACGGCCTGGCCAAGAAGCTCCAGGACGGCCGGGCGGGTATGGCCGCCATGACGCAGCTTGGAAGCAAGTCCGAAGGGCTGCTTGCGGCGCTGGACCGCCTCAAGGAGGCGCTCAAGGTCCTGGCCGAGGGCGGTACCCTGGAAGGAAAGACGATCCCCGGCTTGGACAAGGCGGGTGAAGGGCTGAAGCTGGCCAGGGACGGCGTGGTCACCATCAGGACCGGACTCAATGAGGCCGGCGACCAGAAGGGACTCCTGGCCAAAGCGCGCGAAGGCTTGGCGCTGTTGCGCACGGCCCTGAACGTGCTGCTTCATGGGGGGACCGTCGAGGGACAGAACGTGCCCGGTCTGGACACGGCGGGCAAGGGTTTGGCCGAGGTAGGCAAGGGCTTGGAGCTGGTGGCGGACGGAGCGGACAAGAGCAGGGCCGGCGCGATCCAGATCAAAGACGGCCTGTACCAGGTAAGAAACGAGGGTACCCAGCGGATGTACGCGGAGATGTCGGGGGCGCTCAATGAACTGACGAAGGCCGAGGCCTTGAAAAAAGTCGTGGCCGCCCGCGTGCAAGCGTACGACCACTTTATCGGCAAGCCGGCGGGGGCCAAGGCGGAGGTCAGGTTCCTCTTGCGGACCGAGGTGTTGAAGTAGAGGCAATCTCTGCTAGAAATCATAGCGGGCGGCGTGGAGCCGCCCGCTTTTTTGCGTCCGCCGGCGGAGGACATGCAAAGCGGAATTGGCTGGAAGCCCCTTCCGCCCAGGAATTCATTTCTGGGCGGAGATGTTACTCACGCTACTGGCGCGGGAATCTCACTCCGTCGAAAAGATCTCAAAGATCCCCAGCCTCCGCAACCTCTCAACCACGTCGTTCACCGAGGACTCGCCGAACTTTTTCAGAATATTGCCCACGTGGGTGCGGATCGTCGAGGCCTCGATGTGACGGAGCTGGCAGATCTGGCTCTGCGATTTGCCCTCGGCCAGGAGGCGCAGGAGGCCCAGTTCGGTCGGGGTGAGGCGGTAGACGATATTGAGGGTCGCGGTCAGCGAGGCGCGCTCGGACCGCATCGCGCGGAACTCGGCGCGGATCATCCGCGCGACCTGGGGGCGGATCGGGGACATGTCCCCGGCGGCGGAGCGCACGGCCTCCAGGATCTCGGCGGCGGAGGAGTTTTTGAGCACGTAGTCGGTGGCCCCGGCCTCAAAGGCGGCAAAGACCGTCTCGTCGTCGCCGAAGTGCGTCAGGACGACGTAGCGGATCTCGGGCGCCCGCACGGCGAGGGTGCGGATCGCCTCCACGCCCGCACGCGGGGTTTCCATCTCCAGGTCCATGAGGACCACGTCGGGCCGCGTCTCCAGGGCGCGCGCCACCGCCTCGGCGCCGGTGCCCACCGCGTCCACGACCTCCATGTCCGGTTCGTGCGCCAGGACCATGCCCAGGTATTCCCGGATAGGAACCATGTCGTCGGCGATCAGGGCCCGGATGGCGGTTGGGGGCATTTTGTCACCACATTTCGTATGAAAATCTCCGCCCAGGAATGAATGCTGGTCACCACTCTTCATCCTTCACTTCCCGCTCTGCGGGAACATCGGCTTCTCCAGCGGCGGACCGAGCCGCCCGCTCACGCGGTCGAACTCCGGATAGGTGTTCCAGCCGCGCTTGACCTCGGGATGTGTCTCAAAGTAACGGTCCAGTTCTCCGTTCCAGAGTTCGTCCACCAGCCGCAGGGCCGTCGCCAGGTCGCCGCCCTTGGCGAGGATCTGGCGGAAGACGGTGCACGGATTCGAGGCGGGCGCCTTCCAGCCGGGCAGGTAAGGATAGGTTGCCAGGTAATCCCGGTCCAGTGTGCCCGCGAAAGCCTCGAAGCCGCGGATGCGGGGGCGTTGCTTGACGTACTTGGCGGCGACGATGGGATCGGGATCGATGTTCTTGCCGTGCTCGTACAGACGGGCGCGGATCTCGTAGCGGTCGAACCACTTGACGACCTCCCAGGCCTCCTGCTTGTACCGGCACTGGCCGTTGATCGTCCAGAGCCCGCCCAGCATCATGGCGCGCGGCTTGCCGTGGGGCCGCCCGTCATAGGTGGGGATCGGGGCCACGCCCCAGTCGCATTTGGCGCGGAACTGGTCGTTCAAGACCCCGACATCCCAGGACTCGCCCATGAACATGCCGATGCGCCCTTCCGCGAACTGGGCTCGCAACGCGTCATTGGTGAGCAGGGAGGCGCCCGAGAAGAGGGAGCCGTCCTGCTTGAGGTCTAACAGGAGCTGAAAGACCCGGCCAAAGCCCTGCATGGCCCAGCGGCCTTTTTGCCAATCCCAATAGGCCGGGTCGCCGTTGGCCTCCGCCCATTGGCTCGGCATCCACTCCAGCGGCCAAGTGTCCGCGCCGCAGTAAGCGAAGCCGAAAACGCGCCCCTGGCCCTTGGCCGTGATGAGCTTGGCCGCCACCCGCAGTTCCGCGTAGGAACGCGGCGGTTTGTCCGGGTCCAGGCCCGCGGCAAGGAACAGATCGCGGTTATAGATCAGGCGCGAATTGAAGACCTGGGAGGGGATGGCATATACGTGGCCGCGATAGGTGGTCATGCCTTCGACCCAATACCAACTGGGCCACTGTTTTTTCCAGGCCTCGAAACCGGGCAGATCGTCGAACCAGGCCTGGGCGCCGGCGGTGAAAGGATCGGCATAGCCCGTGATAAAACCGGCGCTATACAAGTCAGGCCCCTGGCCGCGCTTCTGCGCCTCTTGAAAGACATCCCAGGAATCATCGCCCAGGATGCGCATGGAGACCTCGATGCCCTTTTCCCGGCCGGTGGTCCTGTTGAACTGGGAGAGAAGCTCTCTGGTCAGGCTCTCCATGTGGCGGTGGTGGCTCCAGAGGGTGAGTTTGACCTGGGGGCGCGCGGCCAAGGGGGAGGCGCAGGCGATGAGGGCCAGCATCGGAACGATGAGCGGGCGGAGCACGTTTTTTCGCGACGGAGCCGGTACGCTTTTCATGATCGGCACCCCCTCTGCATCGATTCGGTGCCGCGGTTGTATCTCCTGCTTTGGCCGGCGGGTCCGGGGCGGGAGGGAGTGGGATTCCCAGCAGGAAAAGACGCCGCGTGGGTAAAATTCTCTAGAGAAATGACCCGATATCCAGACGCGGATCGGATCATCGCGGTCTCGCCTGAGCCCGTTTTCCCGAGCACGAGCGACCGGCGACGGCCTGCGTTGCTCTTTGGAGTGATGCCGCATCTCCTTCATTGCCGTACTGTTCCTGGTTTTTGCCCTCTTCATGGCGGCCCGGGTGCCGCGGGGACCCCAGGCGCGCTGGCTCGGCATCGCCCTGTTTACGTTCGGCTCTTGCCTTCTCGGCCTGATCGGGCTCATCTCGCGTTTTGGGAACTATCGCCTCGAGGGCCTGATCGTGCTGCCGCTCGACGAGCCTGGTTGGGCCTGGGGCCTCCTGGATCATTTGTCGCTTTACCAGTTCATGCGTTTCCGGCTCTGGAGCATGATCGGTTTTGCCGTCTCGGTGGTCGGATTTTCCTTTTCGTACGGGGTCGAGCGTTGGCGCCGGGGCGACTGGCTGGCCGCGGGTCTCATGTCCTTGCTGGCCGTCGCCTTGTGCTGGTATTACGACCCCGAGCACCTCTTCACCCTCTACCAGGCCGGGACGTCGCTCTTGGATAATCCGCCGGCGCGGGCGGGCTGGGAACGCAACCTCCGCGCCTTGGACTTCCTATCCCTCGGTTCGATCGTGTTATCCCTCCTGTACGCGTTGGGCCGGATCCTCTGGCTTTGGGGCCGCGCCACGATCCCGCAAAAGCGGGCGCAGGCGCTCTGCGTGGGCATCGGCAACGGCACGCTCACCGCCTTTTTCATCTTCCTCTTCTGCCTCGGTCCGGCCAAGGTGCTCGATGCCCACGCCATGGCGACCACCCTGCTGCCGGCCGCCGGTTACCCGGTCTTCGACACCACCCTGCTCTTGGCGGTCCCGTTTGCCGGCTTGGCGGCGATGGGCGCGGTCATGCTGTCCATCTGGCGGTTTGGTTTCTTGGGCACCTGGCACGTGGGCACGCGCGATCTCGACCGGCAGATCACCGTGGCCAATCAGGCCGTCCGCTTGGCGCTGCATTCCTTCAAGAACAGGTTTCTGGCCGTGCAGATGGCCATGGATATGGCCGGCGCGCAGTTGGAAGGACTCGCGGAAACCGGGGCCGCCAAGGCCCGCACGCAGATCCAGTGGGCGCGCGACGTATGCCGGGAGGCATTGGCGCAATTGGACACCCTGCACGTCCAGGCCGGCCGGTTGCAGGTAAACCCCAATGCCTGGTCCTGGCAGGAGCTCTGGGCGGAAGCGCTCCATCGGTGCGCCCAAGACCAGGAGATGATAATCACGACCAGTTCCCCCGTTGGACAGGTACGGATCTGGGGGGATAGGGAGCATCTCGTGGCCGTACTCGAAAACCTCCTGCAGAACTCGTGCGACGCGTTGGCCGAGAGCGGCCTAAAGAACCAGGACGGCAGGATTCAGGTGGAAATAGGCCGCGAATACGAATGGGGCTACGTGCGCATCTCGGACAACGGCCCCGGTATTCCCCGGAAGCACCTCCGCAAGGTTTTCCGTCCGTTTTTTACCACCAAGCCCACCAAGAGCAATTGGGGGATGGGATTGGCCTACTGTCATCGGGTCCTCAAGGCGCACGGCGGGTTTATCAACCTCCGCACCCGTCCCGGCCAGGGGACCACGGTGGAGGTTGTCCTAAGGTGTCGAGGTAATCTCGACACAGCCCCCGCGATTTCCCCCGCGCCCGCCCCGGGCGCCGAGAAAACTTCCGCCTAGCCAACCCTCCCTTTTCATCAGATGATCTAGGTAGAAAGATCGCCGCTCGTCGCCCGTGGCGCGATCCTTTGCGGAGAGCGCTAAGCGTATTTGACGGGCCGTCCCCATTGACCAGGATTTGAATGTATTGACAATGTTCAATATATTGTGTGTTTAGCTATGCCTTTTTTTGGGACCGGTTCCACAAAGCCAGGGAAAAGGTTCCATCAATTCGCTCGGCGACTGCATTTCGGCTTGAGAACGGTTGCACAGGGGGGCCAAGGTTGACGACCATGAAGGAAGTGGCCGAGCGGGCCGGCGTGGCGAAATCTACCGTTTCCAGGGTGCTCAACGGTGCTTCGGCCAGCCTAGAGACAAAGCGGCGCGTCGAGGCGGTGGTCAAGCAGCTCAACTTCAGGCCCAACGCCCAGGCCAGAGGACTGTCCCTCCGCCGCAGCCATTTGATCGGGGTCGTGGTGCCCGAGATCGCCAGACCTTTTTACGGGGAGATTCTGGCCGGTATCGAGTCGGCGCTGGCGGCCGAGGGGTACGACATGGTGCTCTGCTCGACCAATAACTCCAAGGGCCGGGAACTCATTCTCACCAAGCTCCTCGGGGGCAAGCGGGTCGACGGCTTGATCGTCGTTACGCCGCGCGACATCTCCTCCGGAAGGATAAAGCAACTGCAGAACGACCGCGATTTCCCCGTCGTTCTGGTGGACGGCAGTTCCGCCAGGTATAGTTCGGTCTCCGTGGACAGCTTCGCCGGCGCTTACGCCGCCACCGAGCATCTGCTGCGTCTCGGCCATCGCCGGGTGGGGCTGATTGCGGGGCTGGAGACGGAAGAGTGCCGCGAGCGGGTGCGCGGTTATACCGAGGCATTGAAGAAATTCGGTCGCCCATTCGATCGGGACCTGCTGAGGCCCGGCGACTACCTCTTCGAGAGCGGCGGTCGAGCCATGGCGGAGCTGTTGAGCCTGCCGGAACCCCCGACCGCCGTCTTTGCCGCCAGCGATCTGATGGCGATCGGCGCCTTGAAAACCCTGGAGGGCAGGGGGTTGGCGGTGCCGGGGGACATCGCGCTGGTGGGCTTCGACGACATCGAGGCGGCGCGGTGGACGACACCCACGCTCACCACCGTCAGGCAGCCCATGCGCCGGCTGGGCGAGCTCGGCGGCGCCAAGATCATCAGGCTGGTGACGGGCAGGGAGCCCGAACTGACCCGGACCCGGCTTGGTTGCGAACTCGTCATCCGGGAATCCTGCGGGGCAAAGTAAACCGTCTCTAGAAAGCGATCGGGTGAATGGAGGTGATCCGGGCGGCCGCGGGTGCGCCACCCATGCACGACCGGCGGTTTGGTCGATGCCGAAACTTCGGGTTGAGGCGTGAGTCTCCGCCGGCTGACTTCCTGCCTCACACAAAAACGCGAGCAAAGGGAGGTTGAATTGTATGTCCCGCAAGAGCGTTATGGTGGTCGCGATCCTGGTCATCGCATTGACGGTCGTATTGTCCGGGCTTGGCTTGACCGCCAAAGCCAAGGTCACCATGTGGAGTTTCGCCTCGAACAATGTCGCGGAATGGAAAGCGCGCGAGGCCGACATCGAGAAGAAGTTCGATATCGACCTGGAGGTCGTCGAGGTCGCCCAGGCCGCTTTCGTGCAGAAGCTGCAGGCGGCGATGATGGACGGCTCCGCGCCGGACATCATCGAGTGGATGATCGAGCAGAACAAGATCCTGGCCGCCGACCCCAAGAAATGCCTCGTAATCCCGCTCGAGAAGTACACCAAGGCGTCCGCCGCTTTTAAGAACGTCGTGCCCGGCCGCGTGGCGTGGCAGGTTTACGGCGGCCATGTCTACGGCCTGCCCCACGACGTGCATCCCGTATGTCTGATCTACAACGATAAGCTCTGGAAAGACGTCGGTGTCGACGTGGCCAAGATCGAGACCTGGGACGACTTCTTCGTTCAGGCCAAGAAGCTTACGGCCCAAAAGAAGGACGGCAAACCGGTGCATTACGCGCTGCCGTATGACGCCGCCGGCCTCGGGGCCACCATGTGGATGATCTGGCAGCAGACCGGCGCGCAGGTGCTGGATAAGAACGGTAAACCGACCTTCACCGCGAGCGATTTCAAATCCTTCGTCACGAAGTGGCTCGGTTGGGTTGATACCGGCGTGATGTGCACTTGGGACTGGGGCAACTTCAGCGCCATGCTCGAGAGCGGGACCTTGGCCGCCTATACCAGCCCCGACTGGTATATTTCCCAGATAAACGAGGCCTCCAAGAAATGGCCGTTCAAGGCCCGCCCGCTCCCGTACTACAAGAAGGGCGGCCCGCGGACTTCCTCCTGGGGCGGCTCCTTCATGGCGATCCCCAAGACCTCCGCCGCGAAAGCCGACATGCTTTACCCGATCATGGAGTATATGCAGTATGACGCCAGCGCGATCAAGGTTCGCTTCCAGCAGACCGACATGCTGCCGCCTTTTGCCTCCGTCTGGAACGACGAAATCTTCAAGAAGCCGGATCCGCGCTTTGGCGGCCAGAAAGTTGGCGAACTCCTGACCACCCTGGCCAAGGAAATACCGTCGATCAACACCGGCGATATCTTCTGGGAAGCCGTCTTCACTGATTTCAATACCCAGTTTACCGAGATGGCGGCCAAGAAGGTCACCATCGATGCTGGTTTGAAGGCGGCCCAGGCCGCCGCGATGAAGCGGTACGACGCCCTGAAGTAACCCGCCTCCTCATGCGGCGTAGGGGGGTCGGCCCCCCTACGCCCCGTATGAACTGAGCGGTTAAGGAATGAGTATGAGTAAGGGCTCGACTTTGGAACTTCGATACCGATACCGATTCCGATACCGATACCGACGCCGGGTGGGGGTATTCCAATTCCATCGGGGTCGCGATCGGAATCGGTATCGGGGTCGTTTTTGAAGCGGTGGGGAGACCGAGGCGCAGAAGGTTCCATTGACACGGTATAGAGGATTTCCGCTTCCCGGTGTCCCTGTTGCGAGAAACTGCGCCAATTGCGCTTGCGTGGAAAAAAGCATGAAGGAGATGACCCCCCGTGAGTGTCGACACCGCCCTTGTTCCGACCGCGGGCAGGAAGCGTCGCAGACCCCTTTGGGAGTTGGTTGAACCCTATTTCTTCATCCTGCCGTTCTTCCTGCTGCTGGGGGCCTTTACCCTGTACACCTTCGTCTACGGCGCCCGGTTGAGCCTGACCGACGCCCAGAGCATCAATCCCGGCGAGTTCATCGGCTTCGGCAACTTCAAGGAGATCCTCACGGAGCATGTCGATTTCTGGCCGGCGATGCGGCATACGCTGTTCTTTGCCCTGGGCTGTATATTGACGCAGATCCCGGGGGCTTTCATCCTGGCCGTGATCCTCAATAATATCGCCACAAGGTTCCGCGGGGTGTTACGCGCCGCGTTCTACGTCCCGGTCCTGATCAACACGGTCATCACGTCCCTGATCTTCCGCATGCTCTTTAACCGGGACACAGGTCTGATCAACTACGCCCTGGGCCTGGTGGGGCTGCCTAACCAGACCAACTGGATCTTCGATTCGTCGCTCTCCATCTGGCTCATGATCGCGGCGGCGTTCTGGCAGTGGACCGGCTATCACATGGTCTATCTCTTGGCCGCGCTGCAATCCGTGGATCCCACGGTCTACGAGGTCGCCAAACTGGACGGCGCCCCGCCGTGGCGGGTGATGCTGCAGGTGACGCTGCCGCTGATCCGTCCGGCCATCACCTTCGTCATGCTGACCTCGGCCATCGGTTGCTTTTCACAGTTCGAGTACTCCTACGTGCTGTTCCCGAACAATGCCATGTATGGCCCGGGTAAGGCGGCCCTGACCGCCGTGCCGTTCATCTTCAACGAGGGCTTTTCACAGCAATTCCGGTTCGGTCTATCCGCGGCCGGCGGCTGGCTCCTGTTCGTCGTCATCCTGGCGGTCAGCCTGTTCCAGTTGCGCTTCTTGAAACTCGGGCAAGCCGACGATCTCTAGGCGTGCATTGGGCCAAGGGCGCCGCATCCAGCCTTCGTAGCCGGCGGCTGCTATGGCGGAGCAGGCTTCCGCGCCCGGCCCAGATGCTTCTCAAGTCAGCAAAGAGAGGGGTGCGCTTCGATGGCAACGATTCTCGCCTACCATAAACCCGCGCAGCCGGCGTTAAGCAGGATCAAACACGGCCTCGGATTGGCATTGCTGTCGATCTTCGCCATGTTTTTCCTGGTCCCGCTGCTTTGGCTCTGTTACGTCTCCTTCCTGCCCAAGATCGACATCTTCCGGGTGCCGCCGGCGATAATCCAGAACTTCGGCGCCACGGTGCGGAATTTCTCGCTGGTCTCGTTCCGGCAGGCGCTCGTGCAATGGCATGCCGCCCAGGTCTTCCTGAACTCGATCGTCGTCACCGGCGCCGCGATCGTCCTGACCCTGCTCGTTAGCTCGCTCACCGCATACGCCTTCGCTTTCCTCAAGTTTCGAGGCCGGAATGCGCTGTTCTTTCTCGTCCTCTGCACGATGATGCTGCCGATGGTCACGATGATTACCCCCTTCTACCAGGTGGTCGGGATCTTCGGCCTGCGCAACAAGCTGTTCGGTGTGATCCTGCCCTATACCGCCTCCGCGTTCAACGTCTTTCTCCTGCGCCAGTACTTCGTGCGTATCCCGACAGCGTTCTTCGAGGCGGCGGTGGTTGACGGCGCCAGCAAATTTCGCATCTGGTGGCGGATCGTCATGCCGCTCAGCAAGCCGGCCCTGATCGCCCTGGCCATCTACCAGTTCAGGACGGTCTGGAACGATTTCCTGAACCCGATGTTGATTCTCCGCGACGAGCGGCTCTTTACGATCCCGATCAAGCTTCAGTTCATGGACAGCCAGAACATCAACGTCCCGTGGGACGCCATGATGGCCATCGGTTTCGTGGGCGTGCTCGTGCCGGTCCTGTTCTTCCTCGTCTTCCAGAGGCAGTTCATGGAGGGCATCTCGGGCGGGATTAAGGGATGACGGGGAGTGGGGGAGTGGAGGAGTGGGGGAGAAGGGGTGAAGGGGTGAGGGGGTGAAACGGGAGAGGGGTGACCAGTCCCCGATCCTAAGTTCCCAATTCGGAGGCTTGTGTCTGGAGTGCCGGGTCACGATGTTTTGCTTATTGCCAGGGAAAACCTGGCGGCGCCGGGGGTAAGGATGATGCGCCGGGTAATAATCCCGCTTATGCTGGGAGCGATTCTGTTGCCTGTCTACGTGGGTGCGGGCGGGAAACCGGCTGGAGCGCGCGTCTTCGTCAATCAGGTCGGTTACCTGCCCGCGATGCCAAAGATGGTCGTCTGCGACCGGGCGGCCCGCAGCTTCGCGGTCTATCGGGAAGGGGTAGGAAAAGCGGTTTTCAAAGGCACTCTGGCGCCATACGACGACCCGACCTCCGGGCGGCGCGTCTGGCGGGGTGATTTCCCGGCGCTGGCCACGACGGGGAATTATCACATCAAGATCGCGGGTACCGGTGTTTCCCACCCGTTCCGGATCGGGACGGACGTCTACCGGGATCCGCTCCGTCTCGGGCTTCGCTTCTATTATCTACAGCGTTGCGGGGCCGCTTTGCAGGACCCCGAGACCGGTTTGACGCATGGCGCGTGTCATGCCGCGGATGGGGCCCTCTAATACAAAGACGGGAATCATGACGCGGGAACGAGGCTGGATGTCGCCGGCGGTTGGCATGACGCCGGCGATTACGGCAAGTACGTTTCCACCACCGCCCTGACCGTGGCGCACCTGCTGTCCGTCTATGAACTCTGGCCGGAGAAGTTCACCGACGGGCAGCTGGGGGTCCCGGAGAGCGGCAACGGCCGGCCCGATATCCTCGATGAGGCCGAGGTCGGGCTGGACTGGCTCCTGGCCATGCAGCGGTTCGACGGCGCCGTCTATCACAAGGTCGGCGGCGCGCGCTGGCCCTTCCACGATCGCGCCCGACCTCGACGCGGGTACACGCAATATCTACGGCGTCTCGACCTTTGCCACGGCCAAGTTCGCGGCGGCCGCCGCCATGGCCGCCAGGGTGTTTGCCAAAGCCGACCCGTCCTTGACCGCGCGTTGCCGGGACGCCGCCCGCCGCGCTTGGGCGTTCCTGCGGACACACGGTTTTTATTGGCAGCATACCGACTTCGACGATGAAGGTTCGGGCGCTTACGGCCAAAGTACCGACGCCGCCGATCGCCTCTGGGCGGCCTTGGAATTGACCGCGATCGGCGAGGACGCCGGCGATCTCGGCGCGATGCTCAATGGGTACGAGCCGGCCGCCGTCGGTTGGCAGGACGCCGCGTTGCTGGGCCTCTTCGACCTGGCACGTTCCGCCGCGGGCACCACGGCGCTGCGGTAGGCCGCCGGCGAAAGGGTGGCCGCCCTGGCCGAGCGGTATGTGCAGGCCGCCAAGACAAGCGGTTACCGCTGTACGCTCGGTTATACCGAATTTGCCTGGGCGTCGAACAAGGAGATCCTCGCCCGCGGCATGGCCATGATCCTGGCCGATCGACTCCAGCCCGACCGCACCCTGCGCGAGACGGCCTTGGCCCAACTCGACTTCGTCCTGGGCCAGAATCCGCTCTCGAAGTGCTTCGTCACCGGGATCGGGGCTGATCCGCCCCGGATGCCCCACCACCGTTTCGAGGCCGCGCAACCGCGGTCCGTACCCGGCATGTTGGTCGGCGGACCCAACAATCGCGCCGAGTCGGGCGCGGAGCCGGCCGGGAAGGGTCCGTACAGTTACATCGACGCCCGCAGTTCGTATTCCTCGAACGAGCCGGCCATCGACTACAACGCGGCCCTG
>JBLNCE010000198.1:0-15209 GCA_050260415.1 Bacteroidota bacterium
GACGTTTTCGCGCGCAGACGTACTCGCGTCCGTCGAGCACGAAAACGGCCGACAACGACGAGATGCGCAGCCCATCAGGCCGCACCGGCGCACCCGGCGCGGCTTTCGTATCAGCCCAAAAAAGCCGAAAACGACAGTGCTGACATAAGACCTTTTAGACGAACCAAGTTGTATAAACCATCAACCGCCAAGCCAATCGCTCCCCCGTGGAAGACCGGGGTGAGTTGACGCTCTCGCCCCTTTGCTTGAGTCACTCTATTTCCCTTTGGAATCAGGGGACAGGAGGTAATGCCTTGGGCGAGATCACGATCAGCCCGGTTACCCGGATCAGCGGCTTGTTGAGCATTGACGTTTACCTCGACGCCGCGGGCAGAGTCTACGAGGCCAATTGCCTCGGCGAGCAGTTCCGGGGATTCGAGGCCATGATGCGGGGAAGGAAAGCCACGGACGCCGTCTATTTCACCCAACGCATCTGCGGTATTTGCTCCATGGCCCACGGTTTCACCGCCGCCAGGCTGGTGGAGAGGCTATACGGCGCCGTGCCCGCGCCGGAGATGATCCTGCTGCAGCAAGCCATGCTCGGGGCGGAGTTCCTCCAGAACCACATCCGTCATTTTTACCTCTTGGCCTTGCCCGATTACCTCGACTGCGAACCGTCTTCCGGGCAGACAATCATTCGCGCTTCCGGGGTAAGATCCCGCTTCAATGCGGCGCAGCAGCAACAGCTGATCGGACACTACTTCGCCGCCATGGCAGCCGGCCGCCAGTGCCATGACATGCTGGCGGTCTTCGGCGGCAAGATTCCCCATCAGCATGGCTTGACTCCCGAAGGGTTGGCGGTGCGTCCGACCGCCGATCGGAAGCTGCAATTCCTCTCCCTCCTCGCGCAGGTGACGGAGTTTATCGAACGGGCGATGCTGCCCGATCTTGACCTGCTGGCGGGAGTCTACGCCGATTACTATCGCGTCGGGATCGGGCCTTTGCGGTACATCTCCTTCGGTCTCTTCGACCCGGCATACGGCGGCCATTTCCCGGCGGGTGTCTTGGCCGGGACCGAACTGAACCCTGTCCGGATCGATGAGATCGAGGAAAGCGTCACTTTCTCCTGGTACGAAAAGGAGGACTCCGTCACAATTCCACAGCCGGAGAAGCCGGCCGCCTACTCGTGGGTCAAGGCGGCCCGATACCGGGGCCTATCCTATGAGGGCGGCCCCTTGGCGCGCAAGTTCATCCGCCTGGGCGGGGCAGATCCCGGCATGGCCGGAGCCATGGGCCGCCTGGCGGCCAGAGCTGAGGAAGCCAGGTCCATCGCCTCCTGGATGCGGGATTGGGTCCAAGATCTGCCCGCGGAGGGACGGTATGTCCTTCCGCTTGAAGCGCCGACAGTATTACGGGCCGTATACACCGGCGACGCCCCGCGCGGGCCACTGTTGCATGCCATGGCGGTCCAAGGCGACCAGGTGGAATCGTACGACATCGTCACCCCAAGCACCTGGAATTTTTCGCCGAAAGACGCCCTGGGCCGGCCGGGTCCGGCGGAGGAAGCGCTCATCGGGACCACCGTCGACGATCCGGCAAATCCGGTGGATGTGGGAAGGATTGTCCGCTCTTTCGATCCCTGCTTGTCCTGCGCCACTCATTGCATCGATTGGCGGGGCAGGAGCTTGACCAGGGTCAATGTCATGGCGTAATGAAGGAGGGGTCGACTTGAGCATGGACAACGTCTGCAACCCGGACTTGAGGTTTACCAGGGCGGAGTTGGCGCAGTACAACGGGGAAAACGGTAAACCCGCCTATGTGGCCGTAAACAATGTCGTCTATGATGTCACCACGGTCTTCGTCAATGGCGCCCACTTCATGCACCAGGCGGGCCGGGAGCTGACCGGGGCCTTCCTGCGCCAGCACGTACCCTCGGCTTTGGCCGGCTATCCCGTGGTGGGCAGGTTGGTGGATTGACAGTTGACAGTCGACAGTTCCCAGTCCCCAGTCCTGGGGAGAAACCCCGCCAATCCCACGGAAGATGACCGGGGACTGTCCGACCGGGGACTGGGAACTGGGAACTGTATGGAGGCGAACTGCGTGCACGAACTATCCCTGGCCCACAAGATCCTCGAAACCGTGCGGCGGGAGGCGGAGAAGAACGGCATGCGCCGCGTCAGGGAAGTGGTCGTGAGCCACGGCGGCGGGGCGGGATACGAGCCGGAACTGGTCCGGGAAGCGATCGGTTTGCTGCAGGCGGATTCGCTCGTGTCCGAAGCTAAGATTACTTTTACACCGGGTGACGGCCTTGACTTCAGGATAGAACGTATTATAGGCGAATAGCACTCCGGGATCAGTGCATCCCGACCGTAGTTAACAGGCTTTCCAAATGCCATTGTACCCGGCAGGAAATATCCTCCACCGCTCCAACCAGGGACCTGTGCATATAAGGGGGTTCTGGTTCCCTGTGCCGGGGGTTTACGGAGAGCATAAAATCCTCGACCGGTTGGGGTACGAAGTCCGCGTCAAGGAGCAAAAGTGGCGCATGTTTGCCCATGTGCGATAAAGGATTTCCGTTGATACCGCCATACCACCTGTCGTAGCGGGCAAAGCGGAAACCCCATCCCCGCTTAATCACAGACCCCAAGCTTCAAACAATGATCAAGGGCATGGAGCAGGCAACCCGCAACCATTACGGCGCCATCTTGCAGACCATGGGGAGTATGGGCATCATCTGAGGAGGATACGGCCATGAATGTGAGCGCGTCCTTGATGATCTTCGTCAGGTGGCCAAAGGCCAGAGAAGCGAACCAGATGCCGTAGCCCAAACCAGCCCCCAGCCACCAATGATACTTTGGCCGGCTGTGCCGCAGCACGAAGCTGACCAGAACGCCGGAGAGTGCCCCGATGGCCATATCGCTCAACTCGCCGAAGATGAACTCCGCGAATCCCCTCGTGTGATAATGGCCAGACATTGACCCGTTGGATGGTGCCTTTCGTGTAGTCTTTATAGGCAAAGTATACAATGTCAACCTTAAAGCGCTGTTAGAACCAGTTTAGAATCAGCTTAGACCGGTATACTTTGAATTCATCCTCCCGCATAAGGTGCTTGAGGCACGAATCGAAGAGGGGCGTCAAGATTCGGTACCTCAAAGCCGGAATGTATCCGCGCGCTTTCATGGCTTAAACCGCTTCAGCCGCAACGAATTACTGACCACAGAGACCGAGGAAAAGGCCATGGCCGCACCGGCGATGACGGGGGAGAGAAAGCCCAGGGCCGCCACGGGGATGCCGAGCACGTTATAGAAGAACGCCCAGAACAGGTTCTGTCTGACGATGCGCATCGTTTGCCGGGACAGGCGAATGGTTTTGACGATGCCGCGCAGATCACCGGAGATGAGCGTAATGTCCGCGGCCTCCATGGCCACATCGGTTCCCGTGCCGATGGCGATGCCGACATCCGCCGAGGCCAGGGCGGGCGCATCGTTGATGCCGTCGCCGACCATGGCCGTGACCTTGCCTTCCTCCCGCAGACGCTCGACTTCCTCGGCTTTGTGCTCGGGCAGAACCTCGGCGCGGACGGACTCGATTCCCACTTGCCGCGCGATGGCCTCGGCCGTGCGGCGGTTATCGCCGGTGATCATGATGGGGGTGATGCCCATCGCTTTCAGCTCCGACACCGCTTCGCGGGAAGATTCCTTGATCGTGTCGGCCACGGCGATCAGGCCGGCCACCGCTTTGTCCACGGCCAGGAACATGGCGGTCTTACCTTCCGCTTCCAGGCGTTCACGTCGATTTCCCCAGTCTTCGTAGGAGATCCCGTACTTCTCCAGCAGGCGGGTATTACCGAGCATTACTTCCAGGTCTTCGATCCTCGCGCGTACACCGTGGCCGGGAACGGCCTCAAAATCCTCCGGCTTCCCGAGGTCAAGCCCTTTTTCCCTGGCCTTCGCCACGACGGCGGCGGCCAGAGGGTGTTCCGAGCCGCTCTCCACCGACGCCGCCAGAAACAGGGCGCGGTCTTCGGCGATAGACGCGTCCGTCAGCACGTCGGTGACCGACGGCTCGCCTTTGGTGATTGTCCCGGTCTTGTCCAGGATCACGGTCTCGACCGCGCGGGCTTTCTCGAGATGCTCCCCGCCTTTGATCAACAAACCGTTCTGCGCGCCGAGGCCCGTGCCGACCATGATGGCCGTAGGCGTGGCTAGACCCAGGGCGCAGGGGCAGGCGATGACCAGCACGGCCGTAAAGGCGGTGAGGGCGGCGGCGAAATCGCGGGTAATCAAGTACCAGGCGAGGAAAGTCACCGCCGCCACGGCGACCACGACGGGCACGAAGACGGCCGAGACCCGATCGGCGAGACGTTGGATCGGCGCCTTGGACCCCTGGGCTTCCTCCACCAGCCTGATGATCTGGGCCAGGGCGGTCTCCGTACCTACCCTGGTGGCTTTGATACGCAAAAGGCCGTGCTTGTTCAGCGTGGCGCCGGTGACCCGATCGCCCGGACCTTTATCCACGGGCAGGCTCTCACCGGTCAGCATCGACTCGTCCACCGCGGAACGGCCCTCCACGACCTCCCCGTCGACCGGGATCTTCTCGCCGGGCCTGACCAGCAAAAAATCGCCCACCTGGACTTCCTCTACGGGCACTTCGATCTCCTTGCCGTCCCGAAGGACGTGGGCCGTCTTGGCGGCCAGTCCCATCAGCTTTTTGATGGCTTCCGAGGTCCTTCCCTTGGCAATGGCTTCCAGGGACTTGCCCAGGATGATCAGGGCGATGATGATGGCCGCCGTTTCGTAATAAACGGGGCCCTCCAGCAGGTAAGTATCGACCACGCTATAGATATAGGCAGCGGAGGTGCCGATCGCGACCAGCACGTCCATGTTGGCCGACTTGTTGCGGAGAGCCTTGAAGGCGCCGATGTAGAACTGGGCGCCTGCAATGAACTGGACGGGCGTGGCCAGGGCGAACTGGAAGACGCGGGACATCAGCAGTTCAGGGATTTCGAAGCCCAGCAGATCGGAGAGCATCACCAAGAGGAGCGGCAAGGAGAGAACTGCGGCCAGCACAAAGAAGGCCAACTGGCGCCTGATTTCGCGCTCTCGTTCCCGCCGCTCCGCGTCCGGGTCCTCTTTCTTAGGCGTCTCCGCCCGGTATCCCGCTTTGGCCACGGCGGCGAGCAGATCTTCCAGGCGGCCCTTTTCCGCCTCCCAGACCACGGTGGCCCGCTCGGTGGCGAAGTTCACGTTGGCCTCGGCCACGCCGGGTACTTTGCGTAGTGCCTCTTCGATACTCCGCGCGCAGGAGGCGCAACTCATGCCGTAAAGACGTAGTTCAACCCGGCGGTCGTCGCTTTTATCCCGTTCCGCCTGGCCTCGATAGCCGATGCGCTTAATGACCCGCTCAAGTTCGGCCGCATCGACCCGTTTCGGATCGTACTGGACAAACGCCGTCTCCGTGGCGAAGTTCACATTGGCTTCCGTCACGCCCGGCGTACCTTGGAGCGCCTTTTCGATGCGGCCGGCGCATGAGGCGCACGACATGCCGAAGAGCTTAATCCTTCCAGATTTGCGATCCATCACGTTCACCTCAGCTTATAAAATACATCGGCGCCAGGAGCAACGGCATGAAATCCAGCACACGGAAGTTACCGCCCGTAACTTTGGCCGGCCGGCCGCGGCGGGTGACAAACAGGATCGAGCCCGCCAGTAAAGCAAGGACGGCCGCGACGTGCCCCCAGGTCAACGGCCCGGCCAATGTGGCTCCTTCACGCACGAATTCCAGGACAAAACGGGTTACTCCCAGGAGGATGAGATAGACGGCGCCCGCCTGTCCGGCATATCGAGGCCGGTAAACCCTTAAAAACAGGTAAATACCGAAATTGAGCGCGAATGAATAGAGCTGCACCGGGTAAACGCTCGCGCCGTTGCGCCACACGGCCCACCAGCCCGAGGCCGGCTTGCCGAAGATGTCACAGCCCAGCCGGGTAATGGCTTCTCCCAACGCCAACCCCGGTACGATGGCGTCGGCCAGATCCATGAAAGCTATCCGCCAGTAAGCGGCCAGCGCGGCGAGGCCGATCGTCCCGAACGCAAGACCGCCGAAGAAGGACAGGCCGCCGTGGCCGAAGTCAAAGAACGCCGCGAGCGGTACGCCGTTGAGCGCCAGGTATGTCAGGCGGGCGCCGGCCAGGGAGGACAGCACGGCGCCCAGGAATAGGTTGTATAAACGATCGCCGGTCAAGCCGACGGGTTCGCCCCTGCCCTTGATGACGGCCAAGGCGGCCAAGAGGCCGACGGCCAGCATGAACCCGTAGGAATAGACGGTGAAGGGGCCCAGTTGCACCAGGATCGGCCGCATCAGCGTTTACCCCCGGTATTCTTCTTGTCCGTCACCGCCGCGGCCGGCTTCTTCTGGCCTTGGCAGCAACTCGGCGCCCGGTTCCCGTACTGTTCCTGATTGGCCGCGGCGATTTTCCGCAAGAAATTTTCCCACCATTTCATCTCCGATACTCCCCCGCGAATGTGAGAGACGTGGAAACCGCGTCTCCGGCACGGTTACTTGACGTATTTGGAGATCACATCCATCAGCTCATCCACCGCTTCTTCGCTTTTCTCGTGCTTGATCGCTTCGACCAGGCAGCCGTGGGCGTGCCCCTCCATGACGATCAGGCCCACTTTGTTCAGGGCTGACTTTGCCGCCGCAACCTGGATCATGATATCCACGCAGTACTTGTCCTCTCCCACCATGCGGGCCAAGCCGCGGATCTGTCCCTCCACGCGGCTGAGGCGGCGAAGAACATCCTGCCTACGCTTGGGATCCATCAGCCAACCTCCGTTCTTTGGTTAGAGAGTGCTGAGCCGCCTTGATGATGCCTTTAACCTGCTCCGATGCGTGCACGGCCATGGCAAGCACGGCATAGATAAGGACGCCGCTCATGACGGCCATGGTATAGCCCACCGTCGTGGCCAAGGTAACGGCCAGGACCGAACCCAGGACGGAGAACGCGCCGTTCACCGCCCAGGCGGCGGCGATCTTATCGGGTGAGGCGGCCTTGAGCAGACGAAGGCCGGACGGGAAAGGCAGCCCCATCACCAGGCCCAACGGTAGGAAGAACAGTCCCAATAAGATCGGGACCGAGCCGCTTTGCGAGCCGTGGATTACCCGGGCGACCGATCCGAAGGCGGCCAGGTAAGCCGTGGCCGTCACGCCGGCCAGCGCTAGATAGGCGGGCAGGCGTTTGGCGCATGAGGCCAAAGAAGCACGGGTGCTCAAGAGACTACCGATGGCGCCGCCCAACAGAAGCGCGCCGATCACGATCGCCGAGGTCACCGTGGGCATGGGCAACAGCAAGGTGCTCTTTTGGATGAAAGTCACTTCGATCGCCATGAACGCCGCGCCTAGACCGGCAAAATACCAGAGGCCCAGATGCGCGTCGCGCGTCCCCCTTTGGGGAGCCCTCTTAACGCCCTGCAGGGTTAGGAGCAGTGCCCCGAGAGCGACCAGGAATAGCAAGGCCCTTAGCACTCCAGGCAGGCCGCGGTTGTAGTTGTAAAAGAACGGACGGTCATCGCTGGCCGGCTGGAGATTTGGACCAGCCGTCCGTATGAGTTGGCCCGTGGTTAGCCTGCCGGAGGTCAAGGCCGCCAGATTCCGCTCGTAGCCGTATGGAAAGTAAAGGGGCATGAACCCGCTCCGTTGCGCCTGCTGTAGCAAGAAGCGACTGGCGGACGCCGATAACGGAGTTTTCTGAACCACCAGGACCGGATACATGACGCCGCTATGGCCCCGGCTATTCAGGATATAGATATTCTTCATCACCTCCGCCTCGGAGCTATCTTTCCCCAATACCTGTAAGGCCGTGAACAGGGCTTTGTTGAGGTCGAGCATGTCATGGAGCTTCAGCACCAGCCGCCCGCCGGGAGAGAGTCGATCCAGGTAAAGCTTGAAGGCTTCCTTGGTAAAGGCGTAGTTCTCCACCAGTCCCAATCCTATACCGTCGGCGGCCTGTGTCATGACCAGGGGCAAATAGACCACGTCGAAGCGTTCCTGGCTCTGCTCCAGAAAATGCCTGCCGTCACCCACGACCAGCCTTACATCGGGCCGTTCGTAGAGAGCGCCGTTGAACTCCCGGAAGCTGCGCATGGCCTCGACGACGCCGGGGTTGATCTCGATGGCGGTAATCTGCTTGGCCCCGGCCAGGAGAGCGACCAGAACATCCTTGCCGCCGCCCGCGCCGATGACGGCTACCTTGGCGCGGCGCCCCTCGGACAGTGGGAAATAGCCGTTGTCCCCCTTTAAATCAGAGACTTTGCCCAGGTCTCCGTCGAAGCGGAACATTTGCGAAACCGCGCCGCCGTCCATATAGATATACTTGACCTCAGGCTCGCCAAGGTCGACCACATCCACGCGGGACATTTCGTTCCAGCGCGACCAGACGACGCGGCCGCCCCGATTGGCCAGCGCGTCATAGAGGGGCTTGGTGGCCGCGCCACGGCTTCCAGGGCGCGGGGACCACAGTCCCGCCGCCAGCGCGACGGTCAAGAACGCCAGCGTCCCGCCGCCGTAGACGAGCAGGCGAACTCTGCCCGCGGTCTTTTGCGAAAAGCCCAGGGCGGTGCCCAGGATTACCAATACGCCGGCGATGAAGGCGGCAAGGACGGGCAAGGGCACGTTTCGCAAAGCGAGGATCGTGCCGCCCGCAGCGAGGGCCGCGCCGAGCAGGTCGGCGAAGTAGAGTTTGCCTGGTTGATCGTAACTCATGAAGGCCAGAGACTGAAACGCGCCGATAAATATGAACGGCGGCAATGAAAATAGGAGATAAAGCGGCCAAAAGCCCGCCAAGGGCAAAGCGCTGATGGCCGTCATCATCAAAACGACACCGCCTCCGCCCGCGATCAGCCACAAGGCGCCATGGGACCGCGCGGCCGCCCATCTGTGCATCAGCCAACCGCCGAGGGCAAGGCCGAAGATGGTCATGGACAGCGCGGCAAAGACGAAGTGGTACCAGAGCACCGCGGAGAACAGTCTCGTCAACAGAAGCTCGACCGCCATGACCGCGGCGGAGGCGACGAAGGTCGAGAGAAGCCACAGCGGGCCTGGTATTTTGTTGGACGAAGCCGTGGTGGCCGTCATACCCATTCCTCCTTGCCTAATCGTCGTGCGTTTCTTTCCTGCGCCCCAGGAACATCCAGGCCATCATGCCCAGGTGTATCAAGGGGCAGAGCAGAAACCCCAGGGAAAGAAGGGAACTTCTGTAGCCAAAGAGCAAGGCGCCGCCAACAAGGACCAACGGTAGGGCGCAGAGCAACATCATCCACGAACCGTGCTTCCCGTGCCGGTTCGTCCCGGATTCGTCCCGGTTGTTTCCATGGCAGTTCATCTTCACAAACCTCCTTATTACTTTACCATACCCCGGTATAGTATAGATTGTATTCTCTCATCCATGCCAAAGTCATGCAACCCAGACACTCTTGGCTGAGATGGATAGAAGTGGTAAAGCCGACAGTGGCTCTATTGATAAGACATACCCCGGTCTGGTATATGTGACATCAGGTCAAAGTTGATATGGATCCCATCGTTCGTATTTCTGTTACCAATACCTCCCTTGGGTATAATTAACGAGATCGACTCGGCTTAGTTCCCACTATATAGATAGGAATTCTAGAGAAAGGGAACCAAGGATGCCTGAGGGCGTTTCTTTGAGGTGAAAAATCCTAGTATTTCGATGGGAATGATGATTGATGGCGGCAAGGATCTTGGTCATCGATGATGACCACATGATCGCGAACGCGCTCAAGAGAACCCTTGTATACGAGGGTTTCGAGGTACGCTGCGAGCGGGACGGCCGGGATTACCCCGCCGTTCTGGAGGAGTTCAGGCCGGATCTGATCGTCCTTGACGTGATGATGCCGGGGATATCCGGGATCGAGGTCTGCAAGCGGATCAAGGGGCTCACCGCCGTGCCGATCCTCTTCCTCTCCGCCCGGGACGAAGTTTCCGACCGGGTGGCCGGGCTGGAGAGCGGCGGGGATGACTACCTGGTCAAACCCTTCGCCTTTGAGGAACTGGTGGCGCGGGTCCGTGCCCTCCTGCGCCGCGGCGGGAAGACGGCCTCCTCCGAACTGCGCCTGGCGGATCTCGCCCTCGAGCCCGAGACGCGGAGCGCGGCCCGGAACGGGCGCCCGATCGAGCTATCGGCCACGGAATACCAGCTGCTGCAGTATTTCCTGACCAACCCGCGCCGTGTCCTCACTCGGGAGATGATCCTGAGCGCGGTCTGGGGTTACGACTTTGGCGGGGAGTCCAACATCGTCGAGGTTTACGTGCGCTACCTCCGGGCCAAGCTGGAACAGGACGGCGAACCGCGCTTGATCCATACGGTCCGGGGCGCGGGATATATCATGAGGGAACCATGAACATCCGCACACGCCTCGTCGTCTGGCATGCCGCTGCCTTGGCCGCGCTGCTCCTGGCCTTCACCGCCGGCCTCTACTCCGTGTTGAGGTACCACCTCTACACCGAGGTCGATGAGTCGCTGGCCTCCTGGACGGATCAAGCCATCGCGGCCTCCATCGAGGAGGGTTTCTTCCTCGGCAAGAGCCAGGACGCCCCCGCGCATGCCATGTCGCCGCTGAATGCGCCGGATTCCTTCGCCCTGATCCTCGACCCCGCCGACCGCGGGCCGGCCGGTCAAGCGGTCGGCGCGGGCGGTATCGTGCGCGGTCTGCGGCGGCGGCTCGCGGCTCGCCACGACGGCCTGCCGGAGGGGCGGGAGACCATTACCTTGGCCGGCCAGCTATACCGCATCCACCTGGCCAAGGTCGCCTCGATGGACGGGCGGGGGGAGCGCCGGCTGGTGGTGGGGAGATCGCTGGTCCACGTCCTTAATACCCTGGCCGGGCTCCGGGCCTTCCTAGCCATGGCCTGGTTGGCCGCGGTCCTCGTCTGCTCGTTCGTCTCGTGGCTCTTCGTCGGACGCATTCTGAAGCCGGTCAGCCTCATGACCCGCGATTCACTCCGCATCGCCGCCTCGGGACAGCTGGGCCGGCGCATCGAGGATCGCGGCGAGGAGGATGAGTTTGGCCAGTTGGCGCGGGCGCTCAACCGGATGCTTTCATCGCTGGAGCAGTCTTACCTGACACAAAAGCGTTTTCTCGCCGACGCGTCCCATGAGCTTCGCACCCCCCTAACCTCCATCAAGGCCAACCTCGATTACCTGGCGCGGGCGGCCGGCGCGCCCGAGACCGACAAGGCGGAAGCCTTCCGGGACATCCTGGCCGAAGTGGACCGGATGGCCGCGCTCGTACATGAACTGCTGGCCCTGGCGCGGGCCGAGGCCGGCGTGGCGCTCAAGCGCGAACCGGTGGACCTCGGCCTGCTGGTGCGGGAGGTGGTCGCCGGCGGCAGCTTCGGCCGTGGCGGACCGCGGCCCCAGATCCGGCTCACCCTGGGCGAGTGCGTCCTGGTGGAGGCCGATCCCGATAAGCTGCACCAGGTGATCGTTATCATCCTGGACAATGCGGTCAAGTACTCCCCGCCGGACGGGGAGATTACGATCGCGCTATGCCGGGAGGGCAAATATGCCGTCTTGCGGGTCGCCGACCAGGGCCCGGGGATTCCCCCCGCGGAGCTGCCCCGTGTCTGCGAGCGCTTTTACCGGGCATCCAACGTCAGAGGGGTCTATCCCGGTACGGGTCTTGGGCTCTCCATCGCCAAGACCATCGTGGAGAGCCACGGAGGGAGGATGGAGATCAGGAATTCGACACCTAAAGGGGTGGAAGTCGAGCTGACGTTGGCATGATCTGGACCCGGGTTTCGCACCGCTCCCAGATTCTCATCTATTTCTAATCCTCCTCTAATGCCTATCTAAGGCCGGCGCAGTATCCTTTTCCCTGAGAACGAAGGGGCGGGCATCCCGCCAACCCCGTTCCAAGTGGGCGCGGCAACCCGCTGCGCACAACAGACATGACAAGGAGGAAAGATGCAGTGAACGCACCACGATTCCTGAGATGCACCGTCTCTCTAGCCATCGCCGCGTTTGCCCTGGGGACCTGGGCCGCGCGGACACCGGCCATGTCCATGTCGGGCATGGGCTCGAGTAGCACCACCGTCAGCGCAAAGGATGAAGCGTCCTTACGCGCCTCCTTTCTTGAATTCTGGCGAAAAGCCGCCAAGACCGCCGCATTCACACCGGAGCAGACCAAACGCCTCGCGGAGACGCTCGAGACCTACGCCGAGAAACTCGCCGAGAATTACACGGCCCTAGACGGCTATGAGCAGCAGAAAAAGAACGGCGCCGCGGCACAGCGCGCGGATTTGGACAAACGCATCGCCCTGAAAGAATCCGAGCGGGATCTCATTGTCGCCCAGGCGGAACAAGCCCTAAGGGAGTTCCTCTCCGAGGAGCAGGTCGAATTGTTGACCGTGGCCGCGTTCCATGCCGTGAGCGAAAGCCACGCGGGCGACGAACACCTCGGCTCCGTGCACGGCGAGATGAACAGCCAGATGAACGGCCTGGAGCAGTCGACCATGGACCTCGGTGAGATCGCCGGCAAGCTGAATGTGAACTGCAAGGCGGTCACGCTGGACATTATCCTGCAATGGCTCAAGGACGGGGCGAAGGGCTGACGCTGCTCGAGAAAACCATAACCATCTCCCACGGAGACGCAGAGGCGCAGAGGTGCGGCATGAGGTGCTTTCGGCATGGCAAGCGGATAAGCGCGGCGGTTTTCATCCTCGCCGTCCTGGGCGCACTGGCCGCCTTTCCGGCCACGGCGGGCGCCGAGAGCGTGGACTCCCTCAACCCGCTCTTTCAGACCCTGGCGGCGGCCAGCTTCGTTCCCGTCTCGTGGGAGAGGCTCCGGACGCCGGATCAACCGTTCTCACGCACCAGGGGGGTCTTTCTGGGACGGTCGGCCGGCGGGGATTGGGCCGGCGCGGTGGTGCACCTCTCGACACCTGGGTACGGCGGACCAATCGATCTCCTCGTGGCGTTCGACACCGACGGGGGGATCATCAAGGTCAACGTCTTCCGGCACACGGAGACCGACTGTCACGTGCTGGGCATGACCAAGGGGAAGTTCCTGGACCAGTTCATCGGGGTTTCCCTCCTGGACCAGCTCAGACTCCTCGTGGGGTTGATCCCAAGACGCCGTGGCGATATCCAGGCGATGACCGACGGGACGATCACCTCGCGGGCCGTGAGCGAGGCGGTGGCCGAGGCGCGGATCGTTTTCCATGGGCTGTGGGGGCGAAATGTTTACGGCAAATCACCCTGAACCTGACTTGTTTCGATCTGGAGGGATGTTGAGCTGATGGGAACCAAAGCGCGCAAGACCATAAGGACCCATCGCGCTTTGATGCTCACGGCGCGCGGCAGGGTGGCGTACGTGGGAAACAGGCTGACGAAGATGACGGCCCTGGTATCGGCGGCGGTTTTGGCGCTAATCCTGCTGGCCGCGGGTAAGGCCCAGGCCGTCGAGGCGGTTGAGGCGGCGGTCCTTGACGTAACGCCGCGTCCACCCATGTTAGTACCGCCGCAACTCGACTTCAGCATCGAGACGGCGCCCGGATATAACCCCAAGCAACCGTGCCTTGACGCCATGAGCGCCATGTCCGGTTCGGGGTCCGGGGGAGCCGGCGGCCATACCGTTCAGGCCACAGGCGGCATCGACCACGCCGCCCACCACCGTCAGCCCGGCGACGCGGGCGGCGAAGCGATCTGGACCGAACAGGACAAGGCTTACGTGACGAATCAACTGATGCGGGCATTGGCGAAGCTTTCAGGACTTATGCAAGAAATTTCCACGGTCGGCCTCGGGGAGGCCGGCGGCGCGACAGCGGAAGGGGGATGAGACCTTGGGAAAGACAAGGTGTATCGGACGCATTCTTTTTGGCATCTTGCTCGGAAGCTTGATCGTCGGGGCGACCATCATCGGCGCCGCGCAGGCCATCGACTGGGCGCGCGTGCTGAAAGAAACGATGCCCAACACGGACAAATTTACGCAACTGTCGGATCTAAACAAGTACAAGGCCCGAGAACTGACCCGGGCGATCTTTCCCGCGTACAAGGACGGAAACCAGGTCGGCGTGGTGTTCTATGCCGCTCCCTACGGTTACCAAAGCAACCTCCACACCCTGACGGCCCTGGACATGAAGGGTACGGTGGTGAAGGTCAATGTCTTCAGCCACAACGAGACGCCGTCGTATGTGGTGCCGCTCGATAACGGCAGTTATCTCAGGCAGTTCGAGGGCGTGACGCTCCTTGACAGGCTCTCGTTCCTCATCGGCGCGCGCCCCACGAAAAGAGGTGAGATACAGTCGATCGTCGACGCGACGGCGACGGCAAAGCCGATTGCCCTCGCGGTCAGCGAAGCCAGGAAACTCTTCGTGGAGATCTACGGCGCGAGGTGATTTCAGCCAAATAGAGATTTCGAAGTCCAGGAAATGAAAGGAGAGTCCACCATGGGAAGGTGTTTCATCGCCAAAACAGCCGCGATCGTATCAATCGCCGTCATAATCGGCCTGGCATTGGCCAACGGCGCCTACGCCGCCGATCAGTCACTATCCGAAATCATCAATCAGATGGCCCTGCCGCAGGAAAAAGGCAACCAGGCCACGAAACTCACCGTGCAGTTCTTCGCCCAGATACAGGATTCGAGCAACGCGCTGTTGAAGGCGCTCTCCAGCCAGGGCGGGGACGCCAAGGCTCTGAGCGGCAAGGTTTCTCTGATCCAGCGTGAGTTCGAACTCAAACAGCGCCAGTTCCAACTGGATCTGGCCGAGATCGCGGGTGATGCGAATGCCGCCCGGATTGTCGCTTTCGTACAGGGCGCCATCCCCGAGATTCTGCGAAATACTAGCGGTGTGCCGAGCTCAGGCAGCAGCGCGCATACTGGGAGCCAGCATGGTACCTCCACGCCCGCCGCGGTCGCCAATCCCAACGAGGTTCCCCTCGGCAGCGCGCCGACCGATGCCGGTCTCGACCTGCGGATCGGCGGGAGACCCAACGTCTCGGTCACCGAATCAATGAACGGCATGGGGCCGATGGGCGGTATGCAAGGCAATATGCCCGGTATGTCCGGCATGAATATGGGAAGTGTGACCGCCACGGGCGGCCTCGATGCGGCGGGCCGGCAGATGCTGACCCAGCTCATGGCGAACAACGCCTCGCTCATCCAGATGCTCAGCACCCTTGCCGACGGCAAGAACGCCGCCAACCTGCAGCC
>JBLNCE010000199.1:0-3082 GCA_050260415.1 Bacteroidota bacterium
CCGCCAAAGGGGCGTTGACCCCGTAGAAAGCATAGTGATTGCGCCGCTCGCGGTACTCGGTCCGGTGGTAGATTACGGACCCCTCGACCTCGACCTCGCCGGTGCTCCAGTTTCGCTGGAAATTGGTCATGTCGTCCACCGCGTTCCAGAGGCACCACTCCACGAAGGAGAAGAGGTCCAGGGTCTTCGCGCGCACCGTCTCGTTCGCCAGCGTGACCTGGTGCACCTCGGCCGGCACCCCGCGGGGGACGAAGAAGAGGCACGCCGCGCGCACCCCGCCCCTTGACCCGGTGATCCGCGTATAGCCCAGGCCGTGGCGGCACTCGTAGGCGTCGAGCTCGGCCTGGACCGGCTGCCAGCCCGGGTTCCAGACCTCATCCCCGTCCTTGAGATAAAAATACCGGCCGTTGCCGTCGAGGGGGATGTTGTTGTACCGGTAGCGCAGGATGCGGCGCAACCGGGCGTCCTTGTAAAAACAGTAGCCCCCGGCGGTCTGGGAGACGAGGCCGAAGAAATCCTCGCTGCCCAGGTAGTTGATCCAGGGCAGGGGGGTTTTGGGCGTGGTAATGACGTATTCGCGCGCTGTGTCGTCGAAGTGGCCGAATGGCATAGAAAGAACACCTTCTTTGTTTTGAAGATATCCGGGTGCATAACCTCACCCCGGCCCTCTCCCGGAGGGAGAGTCGCGCTCTAACCGCATCTCTTCGACAGGATGTTGGTAAGCCTGCTGGCCATGGATGGCTCAGAGCAGGCCTGCGGAGCTCAAATACCCGTCATCCCCTGCCCCATCAGCACTGATCTCAATTCTTCAAAATCCAGCTCCTTGGGGGAAACACCCTGCCGGGCGGCAAGGGCCGCGGCGACTCCGGCGGCCTGCCCGGTACGCATGCAGATCAACATCAGCCTCGTCGTGCTGTCTATCATGTGACTTACCGCGATTGCGCGCCCCGCCACCAGGAGGCGGTCGATCCCCTTGGGCAAGAGAGCCCGGAAAGGGATCTGATAGGTATGGCTCTCGCGCGGCACCCGCTCCGGATAGCGTTCGATCAGGTCTTGCGTCGATCCCTCAATCGGGTCCGGCATGTGGATATCCAGATTAGCGGGCCTGGGCAGACGCACCAGCGCTTCGTGCATCGTCGTAATCGCGTCTGCGAAGCGGGCATCGCCGTAGGCATCCTCGTCTGTAAGGCTGTATTCGCCGATGATTCGCCGTGTTTCCCTGATGCCCAGACACGGAGCCGTGTCGATCAGGAAGGCGTTTTCGCAGCCAGGGATATATTTCTTGGCAAACGCGATCAGTTTTCGGATTTGTTCGCGTCCCTCGATCTCTCCCTTGGTCAGGTCATTGACGTCCGTGCCGTCCACATGGTAGATCCGCGTGGTGTTGCAGATGGCCGTCCCCCGGTCGACCCACAGATTCTCGAGGCGGAAATAATGGCATTCGGGGTACAGTTCCCCGTTCCTCTTGGCGGTCTCCACGAGCTTATAGAACCCGCTGATGCGCGTGATAACTTCCTCGTCGCCCGCCTTGAGCGCGGTTCCCGTGCGGAATTGCGGCTGCAGTTCCTCCGGGTTCTCCTGCACGTATTGCAAAATCCTGGGAATGTCGAGGCCGCCCAGTCTAAAAAGCAAGGCAAAAGGCCGCATTTTGTGATCGGATTCTCTGCCTTTCAGACAGGGTGCACCCGCCGCCGCGGCCAGATCGGCGTCGCCGGTACAGTCAACCGTTATTTTCGCCAGGACGGCCCGGTGTCCGGATTTGCTCTCCGTCAACACGCCCATGACTTTACCCTCGGTGACGATGGGCCCTGCCGTCCAGGCATGCAGCAGCAAATCCACCCTGGCTTCACGGACCATGTCCAAGGCCGTATCCTTGAAGACCTCCGGGTCGAACGGGGTCGTTCCGGTGCGACCCGGCGCCGCGTCCCACTTGGGCGCGCCTCCCTTGGCGGCCATGCGATCCATCAGCTCCAGACCGATGCCCGCTGCCGTTTCCGACCCGACCAGAGCCGCCATCATCGCGCCGGTGGCCACGCCGCCGAGAAACGCCTCCCTTTCGATCAGGGTGACCTTTGCCCCCGCTCTGGCCGCCGCGATGGCGGCGGCGAGACCCGCCGGACCGCCGCCGGCAACGACAACGTCGGTCTCCCTGAGCACGCCTGTTTCACGCGCGCTTTCGATGACTTTGTCTCCGGCGATTTGATATGTAGCCATACTTGATTTGCCCCCAATCACTATGGTTAAGGTAGGAGTTCAGATCGCGGCCCACTCGGTCCGGGCGATGATCTCGTCCTGCACGGACCGGTCCAGCTCGACAAAGTAGGCGCTGAAACCGGAGACCCGCACCAGCAGGTTACGGTAGTTCTCGGGCGAAGCTTGCGCTTCCGTCAGCGTCCGCCGGCTGATGACGTTAAACTGTATCTCCAGGCCGCCGAGTTGAAAGTAGGTCTCGATCAAGGTCCGGAAGGCTTGCCGGTGGCGGTCGCCGGCGAAAAAACCCGGGTGAAACTTGAGATCCAGGACCATGCCGTTGCCCAGGAGGCGGTGATTCAACTTGGTGATCGATTTTATGACAGCGGTGGGTCCCTGGACGTCGGCGCCCTGTACCGGGGAGAGGGCATTGGCCAGGGCCTGCCCCCGGCGGCGCCCGTCGGGTAGGGCGCCCGTGCGTTTGCCCATGATGGCATGGGCCTCCACCGTGTAGAGCCCGGTCTGGAACCGACCGCCCCGCGGGTTATGGTGGCTTTCCACCTGCCGGCAAAAGTCGGCCACAAGCTCCGCCAGGATCCGATCCGGCGCATCATCGTCATTGCCGTATTTGGGGCATTTCGTCATCAGTTCCGCGCGCAACGTTTCCAAGCCCACAAAATCGCGGCGCACCGCCTCCGCCAGTTCGGGCAGGGAGATCTTCCGCTCGGCGAAGACGACCCTTTCGACCGCGGCCAGGGGCACCGCAGACTGCAACCCTTCAGAAACACCGTCGTCCGGATCCCGGGGCCGTCGGAGACGGAAAAGCGTTGGATATTGAAGACCATCCCTTTGACCGTTGCAGACCCCCCGTACCCCTTCACCCGTTCACCCC
>JBLNCE010000200.1:0-24722 GCA_050260415.1 Bacteroidota bacterium
TGATGCCGCAAGGCTTTCTCGGAAAGATTGTATGAAAGATTGGGGGCGGAGGTGAGGACTTTATCCTAACCCCAGGCCCCCTTGGGGCTCTTGTGCTGGCGAGCTTTTCGTTCGGCGCAAGTCTTCTTACTACGCCGAACTGGTCTTTCCGCGGGGTCGGAATCGGTATCGCGATCGAAATCGATCCCGCCATACTCGATCTCCTCGAAAAAACCTTCGACCCCGATGCCGATACCGACCCCGATCTCAGTCTTTCACCTGAGTTGGCGTTTATGGGATACAGGGGTGAGGTCAAACCCGGCTCATCTCGTCCCAAACCTCACCCTGATCTTGGCCTGCACCGCGACCTGCCCAGGTTCGACCGGGGTCGCCGCCGCGGCGTCGCCCAGACCGAACTTGGCCAGGCGGACGGCTTCCGCCTGGGGCGCGGAGACCGCCGTCTCGCTGATGGAGACGGCGCCGATGATCTTTTGCCCGGATGAGGCGGCCAGGGACGCGGCGCGCCGCTCGGCGTCCTTGAAGGCCTCGGCCAGGGCCGCGGCGCGCAGGGCGGCGGGATCGTCGAGGTAGAATTGGATCTCGCCCGCCGTGTTGGCGCCGGCCGCCACGGCGGCGTCGAGGATGCTTCCCGCTTTCTGCAGATCGGTCACGGTAACCTCCACCTGGTTTGCGGCCCGGTAGCCGCGGAGGGTCTCCCGGCCGTCCTTGGGGTTGTAATCGCGCAGGGGGATCAGGGAAAGGGTGCGGGTCCGGATCGCCTTTTCCTCCACCCCCTGGCCGCCCAGGGCCTTGAGCACGGCGGTGATGCGGCCGGCAACCGCGGCCTGCGCCGCCCGGGCGGTCTGGCCGTCGGCCTCGACCCCCAGGGTCAGGCGGACGCGGTCGGGTACGGCCTTGACCGAGGCCTCGCCGGAGACGGTCAAGTGGCGCGGCGCATCCTTGGCCGTGATGGCGGAAACCGCGAGGAGCGCGACGGCGGCGATGAGCAGGAGCGATAGCAAGGTTTTCTTCTGCATGATGAGCCCTCCCCACCCAAGATATTGACTTACGTATGCTTGGACGGGAAGGATCGCGGAAGGTTCCTGGGGGGATACAGGCGGGAGAGGCAAGGATTGGCGGGGATAACGGTGAGTGCCAGGTTCTGCCGGCCGCGGTACATTGCTTTTGGTTCTTCAGGGGACTGGGGGAGAGGTTTGACTTTCGTCCGCTTTGGCCATCCTCCCGGCATTTCCCCGCGCCGCCTGCCCGAAGAAGATCATCGCCGCCGGTCCGGCCAAGAAGAAGCAGACCGGCCAGACGACGCCGATACCCTTTCGCTTAATGACCCAACCCATTATCGCGGGGCCCGCCGCACGTCCGGCATCGGCGATCGTATGGAAGACGGCGTTGAACCGGCCGCGGTGGGTGACCGGGGAATTGTTGGCGATATAGGCCATAGAGTTGACGGTCAGGATCACTTCGCCGACGCTCCAGACGAAAGTCGCTGCGGTGAAGATGGCGACGGATTTTCCAATCAACGCGTTGGCGCCGAAACCGAATGCGTATAGAAGCGCGCCCAGCCCAAGATTGAAAGCGGGCGGCAGATTCCTCAAAAGGAAGGTTAGAGGCGCCGTGCCAAAGACGACGACCAGCGCGTTGATGGTCATGAGCGCGCCAAAGATCTTCGGCCCGTCGACGGGAAAAGAAGCCTTGGCCTGCAGCGGCAAGACGAAGCTATACTGAACGTAGACAAAGGAGAGCACCATCATGATCAGTGAAAAAGCCAGGAGTTTCGGCCGTTTCAGCAGCGCCGCCACCACGCCGCTTTTTTCCGCCGCCTCCGCTCCCGTGGCAGCGTTCACCTTGGTTTGTTTGTCCGGCATGGTTTCCGGCACGACCACGGCCACCAGGATGCTTGAGAGCAGCGTGGTGAGGGCATCACCGAGATAGAGCCATGCTAGGTGGGAGCGGTATAGAAACCCGGCTATCATCGGGCCGAGAGCGAAACCGATATTCAGGCCCAGGTATTGCAGGGAAAAGGCGGGTTGGCGGTCTTCCCGGCGGGTAAGGTCGGTCACCATGGCGTCCACGCATGGCCAGGAGGCGCTGGAGAGGAAGGCGCTGGCCACGAAGAGCCAAGGTATGACGGGCGAGGCTTCCAGGAAGGCGCACGGAACAAAAGCCAAGGCCCCGAGGGTTCGGGAGACGAGAAAGACTCTCTTGCGGCCCAGATGGTCAGCGAGCTTGCCTCCGATGAGCGCACCCAGCGCGGAGAAGACGGTCATCCCGGTAACGAAGAGGCCTGCCTCGGCATAGTCCAGGCCGTGCCTGTCCGTAAGCAGGAGTGACATGAGGGGCCAGACGAAGCTGCCCAGATTGTTGACCACATTGGCGATGGCTAGGACGTAGACGCCCGCGGGAAGACCGCGGTAGGGAACGAGCATTTTCTGGATCGGCAAAGGGATTCTCCTTCCGAAAGAGGGATGACGTATTACATGATAGTATCGCCGGAGTGTCGATCGCGAAGACGATACGATTTCGATTACGGTTACGATTTCGAGTAAGATTTCGATTTCGAGTACGAGTACGAGCAACGGACCGCTGTGGCAGATACCCGAGCAAATTCCCGGATGCTACTGCGTCTGGTCGGCGTGACGATTGGTTAGACGTCCATGCGCGCGGTTATGTTGCATGAAAATTGGGTTACAATCCCTCGACCAGCTCCCTGAAATATCTTCAATTCCCCACTAGATCCGGCCCCCGCGCGAGGTTCATCCCGCCGCCTGGCGCGGGGAAGATCGGTTTGAGCGGACCCATGGGCGCGGCGGTGGCCTCGGCGATGCTGCGACACTCGTCTCTTGCGAAGGCGAAACGGCCGCCGTAGTTGGGGAAGATCGTGATGTCCGCGCCGGCCAGGCGCATGAGCTGTCCATAGAGGGCGTAGTGGGAGAAGCCGCTCTCCGGGCTCGCCGTGAAGCTGCCGAGCAGCGCCGGATGGGCCATGATCGGCAGGGAAACGCCGGGATCACCGGCCAAGAGACGTACGGCGTCAAAGCCGGCGAGACCCGGCGAGAGCACGAGGCCTATACCTCCAGATGCGGCCGGCATGAAGATAGTTCTTTTCATGCAAGGCTTTTCCTGCAATCACGTCGCACCATCTCTTTGAAGGAGTACGGGAGGAAACCAAGTAAAAAAAGGATAATTCTTGGATGGGTGGCGGCTTTGTTGGCGGACTCGGGTGGAATGGAGGTCTGGGATTTGAAGAAGAGCACGGCGAGGAGAATTGCCGTCACGAAGGAAGACCGGGTGGAGTTCAAAACGGCCTATATCGCCGGTATCGCCGCGGGTCTCATCTTCGGTATCCTTCTGCGGTTGGGCAAGATCGGGTTCGAGATGTTCAGAACGGGGCTGAGGCTATAGACCATGGGCCTGCACCGGCTCGATCCATACCGGCTCATCCTGGACGACCGCATCACCATCTATCTCTCCAAAAAGCTGGAGCGCACCCTGGAGGACGAGGCCCTAACGCAACTCAGAAACGCCCTGACCGTGCCGGGTGTGGCCGGCGTCTGCGCCATGCCCGATATCCATACGGGCTTTGGCTTGCCCATCGGCGGCGTGATGGCTGTGCGGGTCGAGGGCGGTTGGGTCTCCCCGGCCGCGGTCGGAGTGGACATCAACTGCGGCGTCCAATTGATTGCCACGGATATAGAGGCCGGCGCGGTGGCGCGGGAAAAGGACCGCCGCCGGCTCTTCACCCGCTGCATCATGGAGACCGTTCCAGCGGGCGAGGGCAAGCGCGGCGTGGTACAGTACGGCGCTGACAGCGAGAGCCGCCGCCGTTATGACCGGGTTTTGTATGCGGGTGTCAGAGCCCTGTCGGAGCAAGGATTTGTCCCGCCCGGGCTGGAGGAGAGGTTCGAGGAGGAAGGCTGCCTGCCCGGCGCCGATCCCGGCACGCTCCCGGACGAGGCTTATGAGAAGGGACGGGAACAGCTCGGCTCTCTAGGCTCCGGCAACCACTTCGTGGAACTGCAGGCCGTGGACGAGATCTTTGCCCCTGAACTCGCCCAGGCCTGGGGGATCAGACCCGGCTATCTCCACCTCATGATCCACAGCGGCTCCAGGCGGCTCGGCAACGTCGCCGGCATGCACTACGCTTCCAGGGTCGCGCCTCTGGTGATGAAAAAAGCGGGACTCGACGCCAAGCTGGGCTGCCTGCCGCTGGCTTCCCTCGAAGGCCGCCAATACCTCGGCGCCATGACCGCCGCGGCCAACTGGGCCTTCGCCAACCGGGCCCTCATGGCGGCGCGGATCCGGGAGGCGTTCGCGCGTGAGCTTGGCCGCGAGGTCGATTTCCGCTTGGTCTACGATGTGGCGCATAATATCGCCAAGTTCGAGCGGCACGAGGTCGACGGTCAAGAGGCGGAGGTCCTGGTGCACCGTAAGGGCGCTACGCGGGCTTTCCCCGCCGGGTCACCTTTCTTATCGGGATCCTTCGCGCGCTTGGGGCAGCCGGCCATCATCCCCGGCAGCATGGGCACGCGCTCCTGGGTGGTGCGGGGCGCGGCGGACAGGATCGGCGAGACCTTCGGCTCGGTCAACCACGGGTCGGGACGGGTGATGAGCCGGAGCGCGGCCGCGGGCGCTCGCAAGCGAAAAGGCAAGAGCGCGGGTAAGGGCGGCGCGATTAGCCAAGCGGAGTTCGAGGCGGCCACGGCGGGCCGGGGCATCCTGGTGGCCAGCGGCAGCAACGCCGACCTGCGCGACGAGGCGCCGCAAGTCTATAAGGACAGCGAGGAAGTGATCGGAGTGCTGGCCGGGGCGGGTCTGGCCGAAAAGGTGGCGGTGTTCAGGCCGCTGGCGGTCCTGAAGGGGTAGAACCACAGATTACGACCTACTCCTTCCCACCAGTTCCACGGCCCGCCCCCGGCCGAAGTGGGATTGGAAGATCTGGAAGTAGTGGTATTCCTCCTTGGACCGGAGCGGCGTGCCGAGCGCGATCTCCAGCGCAAAATCGGCATCGTTCACCCGTTCCTCGGCCATCCCCGCCAGGGTGGCAGCCACGCCGGTCCCCTCGGCGAACTTCTCTTTGCCGCGCCAGACGATCTCCTCCGGCAGCAGGCCGGTACCGCTAAAAGCCGCCCGCAGACACCATTTGGCCAGGTTCCGCCCGCGATCCACCTTGAACCAGGGCGGAATGGAGAGTCCCCAGGCGACGACCTCCAGATCGAGAAATGGTACGCGCGCCTGGAGCCTCATGGTTCTGGCAGGATTCCTTCCTCTCCAGGATAGCAACTAAGAGCCATCGCGAATACAAGCCTGCGCGGCGAGGAGCCGCGGGTCTATGAAAGTGAGGAGGTTATGTGGGTAAATGGCGAGACCGTCGGCGGTCTCCAAAAGGTTGGCCGGGCGACCGTGGTCTGGATGGTTAGGATACCGGGAAGCCTACCCGGCGGAACCGCGGCGCGCGATCCCGGCGCGAAGGGCGAAGCGGCTCGGGTTGCCGCGTTCCTCGGCCGCTGCGATCTCCGCACCGGTCCCCCGGATAAGGGATAGCGGCACCCGATCGGCGGCCGCACCCGCGGCCTGGGCCCTCCGCAAGGCGCCCTGGACGGCTCCCAGAATCGCCTCGGGCCGGAAAGGCTTGACCGCGAAGTCGCAGGCACCGCGCCGTAGCGCATCGGTGGCCACTTTTCTAAACCCCATGGCCGTACAGACAATTATCTGCGCCTGCGGGGAGACGCTGAGGATCTCCTCCATCGCCGAAAGTCCATCCTGATCGGGCATGGAAATGTCCATCAGCACCACGTCGGGGTGAAACAGATGGTAGAGGCTCACCGCTTCGCGCCCCGTGGCGGCTTCGGCCACCACGGTGTGTCCCGCTCCGCTCAGAACGGTGCGCAGAACCATGCGAACGGAGAGAAGATCGTCGGCGATTAATACTTTGCCAATCAGATCGGTTGGTTTGGTTGTCTCCATCTTGATCCTCCGTGCGGCGGCGCATTTGGCGCCCGCGCTCGAGACGCGACGCATCGCGGCTGACAGATTCTAGACTATAACCCATTTCATGTATCGGTGGATTAAGCAGGAGGCTTTATAGAGAAATGAGCCCGCCAAGGAAAAAAAGGGCTTCGTGTCGAACGACTCGTGATAACATTGGCACGGGAGATGATTCACCGGTGAGTTTCTCGTACGGAACGGTCCTGAAAATTCAAAGAGAATACGATCTTGAGACCATCTTTGCGCATATGACGAAGATCCGGGCACTGGGCATGAACGTCGTCGTCGTATGGCCGGCCATTTATTGGTGGGAAGACAGACAATTGCCGGATTATCCCTATCACACGGGGCGTAGGATTCTGGAGCATGCGGAGCGAATCGGGCTGCGCATCATCATGGAAACCGCGGGCCAGCTCACCTCCCTGGAATACGCGCCCGATTTTCTAATGCGGGAAGAGTACCTGCCGCTGACCCGGGACGGACTCCGCGACCAAGCCGGATGGTATTACGGGACGCTGAATTACAACCATCCGGAGGTGAAACGCATCATGCGCGGCTACCTCGAGGGAGTCGCGGCGAATTACAAGGATTACCCGTCCCTTTACGGCTATGATATCTTCAACGAGACGGTCTTTACCTCGTTCGACGACTATACATTGGCGCTGTTCCGGGAATGGCTGCAGCGGAAGTACGGGACTCTCGACCGGCTGAACGGCGCCTGGGACCGCGTTTACCAGGACTGGGCGGACATCCGGTTCACGCGTTGGATGTGGGCCAGCGTCATGCCGGTCGTGGATTACGAGCAATTCCACAAGGAGAATGTGGGGCTCATCCTCAATGAGTGGCGCGGGATCGTCAAGCGCGTCGACCCGGTCCACCCCGTGATCGCCGATAACATCGGCTCCATCCTCACGAACGAGGGGCGGGGTTATGATCGGCCCCAGGACGACTGGAACGTCGCCGCTAACGTGGACGAGTTCGGGATCTCCTATTATCCCAAGAGCAACCTGGCGGGGGATGCGCCCGCGGACCGCTGGCTCACCCTGGCGGCGACCCAGGCCGCCGCCTCGGGCCGCTTCTGGATCTCGGAGTTGCAGAGCCACACCCAGTCGATGTTCAATCCATTCACCGTGGTATATCCGCATGAGATCAGGTGGTGGAACTGGGAGGCGATCGCGCATGGGGCGAAAGGCATCGTCTATTGGAAATGGCACCCCTTCGCAAAGGGCATCCAGACCTCCGGGCGGGGGTTGGTGGATATCCGTGGAGAATACACCCCCCGGGCACGGGAGGCGGAGGGCATTGCGCGCATCCTGTCCGCGCACGGGGAGTTTGACTCCTACCTGCCGGAGGAGCCCCGCGCGGCGATCCTCTACGACACGCTCAACCACGACTTCACGAAAGCCTACACCCTCCGGTACAAACCCACCGTGCCCGACACGATCTACGTGGATTCCATCACCGGTCTCTATCGGGGATTATGGGAACGGAACATCCCGGTCACGTTCGTAACGCCCAAGGCTTTGGCCGAAGGGCTCCCCGACGCATGCAGGGCCATCTTCCTCACCAATCAGCTCTATATCAGCCACGAAATGGCGGCCGGTCTGAAGCGCTTCCTGGAGCGCGGCGGCGTCCTGGTCTCCGACGGCCGGTTCGGCGTGATCGACGAAAACGGCTTGCTCAACCCCGACGCCCCCGGGGGTGGTCTGGGGGACATCCTGGGCTGCCTTTTCCGGGACGTCGACCCGGAAAACCTCGAGTTTACCGTCTCGACGGGCCAAGGCGAAGTCTTGCCGGTACGCGGTTATTACCTGAGAGAACTCCTGGAAGTACGCGGTGAAGGCGTGAAGGTGCGGGGCCGGTTTGCGGACGGCTACCCGGCGTTCCTGGAGGCGGAACGGGGGCGGGGCAGGCTCGTCCACATCCCGACGCTGTTGTGGTACGGGTATTTCCGGGAACACCACGGGAGCGTCGGCGATTTTCTGGCGCGCCTGGCGGAAGAATACGGTCTCCACACCTTCCGGGTGAGCCGGAACGACCTCAAGGTCAAAGTCCTACGGGGAGAAGGAGGGCTGATCCTCTTCGGCTTCAACTTCACCGCGGGCGAGATCGAGGCCGAGGTGACGCTGGACGGTCCGCGGGCGGGGACGTACCTGGCTAAGGATCTTTACACGGACGTTGAAAGCGTGATCCGGGCGGATGGGCTGGAAGTATCCTTGCATCTCCGCGTAAGACCGAGGGATGTGGCGGTGATTAAGATCAGCGAGTTAAGAGCGGTGTAACTGGTCTATAACAATTCCAAAAGCTCCTCCGGCCTGCCGATGAGGCTTTGGGCGCCGTTGGCGGATAGCTCCGCAGCCGTGCGGAAGCCCCAGAGCGCGCCAACGGCGTACATGCCCGCCGCGCGGGCCGTCTTCATGTCCGTGTCGGTATCGCCGACATAGAGAAAACGTTGGGGCGGCAGCGCCAGAGCGTCGACGATCTGGAGCGCCGAGGACGGATCCGGTTTTCTGGGCGCGCCGGCGCGCAGGCCGACGACGGCTTCAAACCGCCAGACCGGAAGCAGTCTGGCCACGGTCAGCTGGGTGAAGTCGTTGGGCTTGTTCGAGAGGACGGCCAGCTTCAGTCCGCGCGCGACCAACGCGTCGAGCAACGCCGGGATACCGTCGTAGGGTCGGGTCTTATCCGCCCACCGGCGGCCGTACTCGGACCGCATCTCCACGAGGCAGCCGGCGATCGTGTCTTGCGTGCGCATCTCTTCCGGAAGCGCCCGCAGGACGAGGTTCTCGATCCCATCACCGACGAAACGTTTATACGCGGCCAGTGCGTGCGGAGGGAGCCCGCGGCGTTCAAGCACGTGGTTCATGGAATCCGCGAGGTCCGCGAGCGTGCCAAGGAGGGTGCCGTCAAGATCGAAGATGACCGCGTCGTAATTGGGCATGTGGGGTTGACCCCCTATACGATCAACTTGGTCGCCTTGAGGCGACATTTTACTAGATATTTACGTAGAACTCATATGTGTACATCAGAACCCTTTTCCCGCCGGCCGGCAGCTCCAGCTGCCAGTTCAGCTTGGTGCGGGGATTGACGTTCCAGAGCAATTCCGCGCCCTTGCTCGCCTTGGCGCCCCCGGTGTCCTTGGCTTCGCCCCAGAGGTCCTTGGCCACTTCCAACTGAACCGGGGTCTTCTTCAGGTTTTCGAGGTTGATGGTGCCGCGCACGGTGACCTGGAGGTAGTTGTCGTTCTCGTAGAGCCGCACCGATCGGCGCTCGATCTCCTCCTCCTTGAGGGCGCCCTTGAGGTCCGGCGCGACCGTCAGGCGCAGATCGTACGTGCCGCCGATGGGGACGTACTTCATGAGGTCCTGGGAGATCGGCTGCCAGCCCGAGACCACCATGGCGGGCGCCGTGGTCCAAGGCACGACGGTCTTGTTGGCCATACGGAGGTAGTGCCAGATCTGCCCCGTTTGTTCCCCCTGATAACGGGCCTGTTGCTGGCGGCCGCCCTGGCTGTATGCGCGCTGGGTCTCGGAGAGCGGCACTTCCCATTTATAGATGGATTGATAGGGCACTTGGCCGCGGAACAGTTCAAATTGCATGCGCTGCCCTCGCCCCAGGGTAAAGCCCTTTTTTTCATAGATGAAGAGGTCTTCCACAGGGCCCGCGGGTACGGCCGGATTTGCCTGCGCCGGCGCGGCTTCCGTGCGGGCATAGACCTCCCCGCGCTGGGCGTTATCAAACGCCTGTGAGAGCAGGCTCTTCTCCAGCCGGCTCTCCAGCGCGGTATACTGGCCGCTATCGACATCGAGCGCCATCGGCGTGAGGGTGCCGCGCATCATGAAGTTCGGTACGCCGACGATCAGATGGAGCGTGGCGCCGCTGACGTCTTCGGCGTTATTCACGACGGTCGCGGATAGCACGAGTTCGGCCTGGCCGTTCGGGCGCAGGTTGATTCTGTAGCTTGGAAACCAAGCCCAACTCTCCTCGAGGTAGGACAAGCCCAACCTCACCCGCCGCGGTGCGCCGGCGAGGCGGATCCGGAACCGCGGCTTCTGCGCCTGCGCGTTGAGATCCAGGGTGACGCCGCCCGCCACCGTAAAGCGGGTGATGCGCCCCGCCGGCACCAGAACGGAGCCCTCCACGGTTTCCAAGAGGAGGTTTCCCGGGGAAAGGACGGCGCGCAAAACACCTTCCAACTTCTGTTGGTCATACTCCAGGATTACGCGGCCGCCGATCTGCCTGCGATAGAAAGTATCGGTATCCTCGATCCTGGCGGTCCTTTCCGTCGTGTCGTAGTACGCCACGACCTCGACGACCTCTACTCCGTCGGTAAGCGAGTAGACATCGAGCGTACCCAGGATCGGGCGGGGAATACCTTCCGTCAATACACCGTCCGGTCCGGCCTCTGTTTCACCTTCGCGGATGACATAGGCGCATCCATCTTTGAAGATCGCCACGTCCTGCGCCGGAGGCCAAAAATACGAGGGTTCCGCCGCCGATCCCGCCGCGATCGCGGCGGAGGTAGAGAGCGCCAAGACTACGAAGAGGAAACGTCTGCATAATGAACTCATGTCCGATCGCTCCTTCCGGTGGTTTATGATAATTTGACGTATACGCGGTCAGAAACGGTCCGGAACGTACGGTTGCGTACCGTCTCCTCACATGGTAAGATCAGTCTTGGCTGCTAATGGCCGCAAGCCGTGGAGGACCTGGCAGTACACGGGGGTGGCAAGGGAATGGGCCGTCACTGGATTCCGCGTCTTCTCGCGACCGTCGTCCTCCTCCTGATGTGGTCAACGGCGGCGGGAGCGGCGATCGTCATCGACCCCGGTTATCAAACGGGGGATCTGGGTTTGCAGTTGACCGTGGACTATTATCCACCGGACGAATCCCTCTGGGTCCAAGGAGTCTGGGCGCTGAACGACCGGCTCGGCGTGGAGTTCACCGCCGGCCTGGATCCGGAGGGTTACGCGGTCGAAGCCGGACTGCTCCAGATCGTTGGGCCCTTCTGGCTGGAGTACGGCGCCGCCATCGCGCGCGGCGATTATGAATTGCACCTCGGGTCGGAATTCCGGCTCGACGCGAAGCTCAGCCCGCTCGTGAGCGGCGATCTCTACTGGGACGGCGAAATCCTTGACGGTTTCGCCGTGGTGGGCATGGGTTGGCGCCCCTGGGAGGATTCCCTCATTGTACTGGGTGTCAACTTGCATGGCTGGAAAGTTATGGAGCAAGACCTCCTGTTCCTGGAGGGCGCCTTTCCTTACCTCTTCGCGAGCGTGCGCAGGGAATACGATCGTCTGACCTTGCGCGGCAAGATGCGCGTGCTCTTTTCCAACCGGCTCCACCCCGACCTTAACGGCGCCTTGTCCATCACATACACCCCATTTGCCTGGGGTGGGTTCGGCGGCAACGTCTCAATCGCCGGCGGGCAAGGAGCCGACCTCGCGATGACTTACGGGCTCAATCTCACCGTCCAGCTGTAGCACGATGCATCCGGTGCGCCGGTTTTGGGATATTTCGCGCCCCGCGCCGGGAATCCCTGCTTCAGGAGCGGCCGGCCTCGGGGCCCGGGAGTCCGCGTGCCGCCCGGTCCGCGCCGAGCAGAACCCGTATCTGATGCCGGCCGCCGTCGTCCGTGAGGAGCACATCCGGTCCCGGCCGGGTTTCGCCGTCGAGTTCGATGCGAACCACGCCATGGCTGACTCCATCCGGATTCTCCACCAGGATCTCATAGACGGTATCGCCGTGCCGGTAAGTGATCGTGTATTCCCCCCAGTCCGAGGGGATGACGGGATCGATGGTCAGCCTGTCCCCCTCGCGCTTGAAGCCGAGCATCTCCTCCAGCCAGACCCGGTACATCCACCCGCTCGAGCCGGTGTACCAGGACCAGCCCCCCTGGCCGACGCGTCCCGGGAGCGCGTAGACATCGGCCGAGATTACATATGGTTCGACCCGGTAACGTTCGAGTTCGGCCGGATTGCGGGCGTGTTCGACCGGATTGAGCAACCGCATGATGGCCCCGGCCTTGTCGCCCTCGCCCCGGCGCGCATAGGCCATCGCCAGCCAGATTGCCGCGTGCGTATACTGCCCTCCGTTTTCCCGCACTCCCGGAGGATACCCCCTGATATATCCAGGGTCCCGCGCCGTTTGGTCGAAGGGCGGTGAAAAGAGCGCGACCAGGCCGTCATCCCACCGGACGAGATGTCTTTCGGCCGCCGCGAGCGCCGTTTCGATCCGTTCCGGATTGTCTCCGGCCGCGATCGCCGCCCATGACTGCGGCAGGGAGTCGATCCGGGCTTCCGTGTTCGTTTCTGAGCCGAGCGGGGTACCGTCGTCATAAAACGCGCGCCGATACCATTCGCCGTCCCAGGCTTGCGCCTCGATCCGCCGCGCCAATGCCGAAGCCCGTTCGCGGTCGGCACGCCCGGCCTCCGTCTCCCCATAGCGGTCGCTGAGCGCCGCGAAGCTTCTCAGAACGTCCAGGAGAAACCAGGCCAACCAGACGCTCTCGCCTTGTCCCGCGGCGCCCACCCGGTTCAAACCGTCGTTCCAGTCGCCGGAGCCGATCAGCGGCAGGCCGTGCGGTCCGGCCGTCAGTCCCTTCGCCAGCGCCCGGCGGCAATGTTCATAGAGCGTCGCGTCTTCCATGGATACCGAAGGGGTCATGTAGGCGTCGAGTTCCTTGTCTTCGAGCGCGCGTCCCTCGAGAAAAGGCGCCCGCTCGTTGAGGATGCCGAGATCCCCCGTGACGCGCACGTAATGCGCCGTCGCGTAGGGCAGCCAGAGGAGGTCGTCTCCGCAGCGGGTCCTGGTGCCGTTCCCTCCCGGCGGATGCCACCAATGCTGGACATCGCCCTCCGGGAACTGGCGGCCGGCCGCCTTGAGAATCTGGGCGCGGGCCAGTTCCGGCGCGGCGTGCACGAGCGCCAAGACATCCTGGAGTTGATCCCTGAAGCCATAGGCGCCGCCCGATTGGTAGAACGCGGACCGGGCCCAGATGCGGCAACTCAAAGTCTGGTAGAGGAGCCAGCGATTGAGCAGGAAATCCAAGGCCAGATGCGGTGTGCGCACTTGGACCCGGCCGAGCAGGTCGTCCCACCAGGCGCGGGTTGATACGAGAGCCTCCTCGACATGGGCCGGGTCCCGATAGTGCCGGACAAGCTGGCGCACCTGCTCGATCCCGGGCGACTGGCCGAGGAGGATCGTCACCTCGGCCGTCCGGCCTGGTTCGATCGCCACGGTAACTTGTTGCGCGGCGCAGGCATCCAAACCCGCGCCGGTCCGGCCGGAAAGATACCGGCGCTCGAGGGCGGCCGGACGAGCCGGGGAACCGTTGCGTCCGATGAACTCCGTGCGGTCGGCGGTGTAACTCTCGGCGGCCGGGCTAAGCGCGGCAAAGGCAAAACGTCCGCCGAAGTCGGGATGGTACGCGTTGCGTGCCAGCAGGGCCTGGGCCTGCGCATCCCACTTGGCTACCACGTGGAGTTGAGTCTCTTCGCGGTCGGTGCCGAGAGTCCAATCCGCATAAGCGATGACCGAGAGCCGCCGCGGACGCGAGGAGCGGTTGCGCAAGCGCAGGCGCTGGATTCGTACCGGGTCGCCGTTCGCCGGGACAAAGACCGTCAACTCCTGCTCGATGGCATGACTATTATGTTCGAAGACCGTATAGCCTTGACCGTGGCGCGCCCGGTAGGCATCCTGCTCGCGGATTGGCAACGGCGTGGGCGACCAATAGACGCCGGTCTCTTCGTCACGCAGATAAAGCGCATCGCCGGCCGGGTCGGAGACGGGATCGTTCGACCACGGGGTCAGGCGGTTGGTCTGGCTGTTGCCGTACCAGGCAAAGCCCTGCCCGGACTCGCTCACCAGGGCGCCGAATTCCGGTGTCGCCATCACGTTGACCCAAGGCGCGGGTGTCTTGGCGTCCGGTCCCAGGTAGATTGCATACTCACGCCCGTCGGCGGTAAAGCCACCGAGTCCGTTGAAGTAGGGTAATTCCAAGAAGGGCAGGGGCGCGGACGGCTCTTCCGCGATCCGCCGGTTTGGTTTGAGCCTGGGAGGCAGGTCGGCGATCTCCACCGGGGCCGCCAGTTGCTGGGCCAAGGTTCCCCTCGCGGCCACCAACGCCGCCCGGGCCGCACTCTGGAGCAGAGTGACGTCCTCCTCGGGCATCTGGGCGATGGCGCGCAGGAATACCCCGCCGGGTTGATCGGTCCCGGTATACATGGAATGTGCCGCGATGAGCCGCCTGAGCTCCTCATGGAGCGGCTGTCCATAGGCAACCGCCTCTCCGTTAAGGATGACGAGATCCATCTTCAGGCCTTTGATGCGGAGGTAGGCATGCGCGAGCAGCACCTCGCGGACGAAGTTGATCTCCCGGGCTTCGTTGATGGTCACGGTGAGGATGGGCAGATCCCCGGAGATGCCATAAGCCCAGAGCCTTGCCTGGCCGAGAGTGCTCCTTCTGAGCCGGCCGCCGGCCGGGCGCAACTTGGGATTGGGATAGATCACGTGGCTGCCGAGTTCTTGGAAACGCCGCGCATCCTCCGTCTGAATTCCCAGATGCCTCAGCTCCAGCTGCGCATGGGTCCAGGCTTTCTCCACCGCGGACTGGACCGCGGTAAATTCCCCGTATTTGTCCACGAGCGCGCGCACGCCTAGATGCGTATCCGCGGCCACGGTGGTAAAAGCCACGCGCACCCGCCGGCCGGGTTCGACCGTGAAACGCAGACGCAGGCTGAAGATCGGGTCAAGCACCGCCCCGGTGGTGTTGGTGAGCGAGCCTTTCATCGCGGCGGGATTGCCGGCGGTGCCATGGCGTCCCAGGAAACGCCATCGGTCCGTCTCGTACTCGAGCGGCCCGTCGGGGGCCGCATCGCTTGCCACGACATGCCCGGACCAGATCTGCGGTTCCTCGGGGGAACGCCGGCGTCTCCAAGCGATGAGGGCACGCCGATCGGGGAGCGCCCCCGTCTCGATAAAGAGCTTGCTAAAGGCCGGGTGCGCGCGGTCCTCGCCGTGGGGCGCCAGGGCCAGTTCGGCAAAGCTCGTCAGCTCGACTCTGCGTGTCTGGCTGGAGCAGTTGACCAGCGTGACACGGCGGATCTCCGCGTCGTCCTCCGGTGAGACCACGATCTCCGTGAGGCAGTCCAGGCCAAAATCACGGCGGCGGAACTCCGCGCGATCCACGGTGAAGTTGGCGTCGTAGCAGCGGCCGGTATGGCCGCTTGGCTGGTAGGTCGTGGACCATACCGTCCCTTCGTCGAGATCCCTGAGGTAGATGAAAGAACCCCAAGCATCCCGGGTCGTATCGGCGCGCCAGCGGGTGACATCCAGATCGCGCCAGCGCGTTTGGCCGCCGCCCGCATTGGTCACCAACACGGTCAGGGAACGGTTGGAGAGAAGGTGCGTGGTGGGACTCGGCGTATTTGGCGAAGCGGAACGATTCCTGATGCGGGTCGAGACGATCGGCGCCAGGCGCGGGGCCGGGCCTTCGACCCCGGGCGTTCTGGTCAACGGGGGGTCGACCGGCGTCCGCTCGAACAGGAGCGGTTCCGTGGCGCGGACACGCGGGTCGGCATGAAAACGGTCCTGCATGACCTCACGGTGGAGGGCGTTATCGATGGCGATTAAGCTCATACCTTGATGGTGGGCCATATAAGCGTAGACGACCACCCCGCGCTCACCCTCAGGGCGATGTTGGCGGGTATAGTCGATGGACTCGAAATAACCGTAGCGGCCGTAGAGGCCGAGACCGGCCAGGCGGCGCAGATTGCGCGCGGCGGCGGACGGATCGACGGCCAGCGCGAGCGCGGTCGCGTACGGCGCCACGACGAGATCCTCTTCCAGGCCGCGCTTGAGGCCGAGCCAAGGGACGCCGAAGGCGCGGTATTGATAGGTTTGGTGGGTGTCCAGGGCGCTGAAGGCCGCTTCAGAGACACCCCATGGAATGCCACGCCTGGCCGCATATGCGATCTGCGACCTGACCGCCATCCAGCACGCCCGCGCGAGCAACGATTCACGAAAAGCCTTGGTGAGCAGCAAGGGCATCAGGTATTCGAACATGGTCCCGTTCCAGGAGAGAAGCATGACGGAACGGCCGTTGGCGCCGAACGGGCGTCCCAGCGCGCCCCAGTGCTCCACGGGCACGTCTCCCCGTCCTATGGCCACGAAGCTGGCCAGCCGGGCCTCGCTGGCCAGGAGGTCATAGTATGACGTATCCAGATGGCGGTCGGTGACGTTGTAACCGATGGGAAAGAGCCTTCGCGCCGGGTCATATAGGAAGCGCATGCCCATGCCGTCCGCGAGGCGCTTAACCCTGCCGATCAGCGACTTGACCAGCGTCCAAAGGGCTTGGGCGGCCTCCGTGGCCTTGGCGCACGCTTCCTCGAACTCGTCCAACCAGGCCGCGAGGGCGGGCGCCAACTCGCCGCCACGGCCGCGCAGCCAGCGCGCCAGGCGGAGGGCGGGATGCGCCTCCCGCGCCAGCGCCGTAAGGGATGGCGCCACGGCCAGCGCCTGTCGACGGAGGTCGACCGCTTCCCGGCCCAGGGGGGCAAGGCGCTCCTCGGGTAAGCGGGCGAGCATGTCCAACCACGGCAGATAGGTCTCGATCAGCGCCGTCCAGGCATCCAGCTCGGCCACGAGCTTGTCCGGCCAGTAAAACCTCTCCGGCGCCTCCGCGCCGCCTGCGCGCAGAGACCGGGCTAAAGCATGCACGGGCGCGGCGGCTTGTCGCAAAGCCTGGACCAGCCCGGCCGCGTTTTCCGGCGGCCCCGCGCATAGCTTGACCAGGCTGGCGATGGCGTTTCGCTGGCTCGGATCGGTTTCGTCAAGGTCCAGAGTCTGCCGCAGGTTGGCGAGGGTGTCGCCAAGGCCGGCCAATGCCCGCGGACCCAACAACGGTTCCGCGCCGACCTGGGCGAGACCTTGCGCCAGCGTCCAGAGGCAGGCGAGGAAATTTCCGCTATCCACCGTGGAGACGTATTGGGGACGCAAAGGCGCCAATGTGCGCGTATCGTACCAGTTCAACAGGTGCCCTTCAAACATCTCCAGTTTTGCCAAGGTCGCCATGGTGAGATCGATTCTGCCGGCCAGCTGGGCCAAGGTCAGATAACCGAAATCGTGGGCGGCCAGGGCGGAAAGGAACCACATCCCGATATTGGTGGGGGAAGTACGCTGGGCGATCTCGATGTTGAGCGCTTCCTGGTAATTGTCGGGCGGGAGCCAATTGCTATCCTCGTTCACGAAGTCATCAAAATACCGCCAGGTACGCCGGGCGATCCGCCGCAGCAGCAGGCGGTCGCGGGCGCTGAGCTTATGGCGGCCGGTCCGGCGCGGCACGGTGTTCAAACGCCAAGCGATCAGGGGAGATGCCCCCCACAACACCAGGAAAGGCAAGACGGCGGGGGCGGAAGCCGGTCTCAGAGATGCGATGCCCGCGGCCAGCAAGCTGGCGGCCAGAGCGTAGATTACGATCTGAGCCAGGAAAACCAAGCTATTGGCCCCGGATCGGCATCGGATGTGCGTCATCTGCGCGGTCTCCCATTCCAGCAGACGACGGTGGCTGATCAGACGGCGGTACCAGACACGCGCGATGGCATCGAGCGCCACGCCCGCCTGGTGCGGCAGCAAGGCGAGGGAGATGACGCCGCGATATACGCAGGCACGGATTTCGCGCCAAGCCTGCGTGCTGCCCCGGAGACAGGACCCGACGCCCGCCATCAGGGATATGAGCGGGGTGAAGAGGAGCGCGCCGCCGACGAGACTGCTCCAGAGCGCCGGCAACGGCGCGGCCACCCAGCATACCGCCAGAAGAACGGCCGAGGCAAGCGGGACAAGACTCCGGCGCAGGTTATCCACGATTTTCCATCGGTTGAGAAGCGAGATCGGGTTTGGCGCGCCGCCGACACGGGGCAGCGCCCAGGGGGCGATCTGCCAATCGCCCCTGATCCAGCGGTGCTGCCTTCGCACGTATGCTTGATAGGTTCCAGGGAAGAGATCGAGGAGTTCGATTTGGCTCGCCAGACCGGTGCGCACATAAGCCCCCTCGAGCAGGTCGTGGCTGAGGATGGTCGCTTCGGGGAACCGGCCGGAGAGAACACTATGAAAGGCTTCGACATCATAGATCCCTTTACCGTAGAAGGTGCCTTCTCCCGCCAAATCTTGGTAGACATCGGAGATGGCGTGACAGTAAGGATCCATACCGGTCGGATCCGCGTAGAGGCGGGAAAACGGGGTGGCGTCGGCGCTGGGGAGCGAGGTACAGACCCGCGGCTGGATAATCGTATAGCCCGCGCGCACGCTCCGGCCGTCGGCGGTAAGTTGGGCCTGGTTCAGCGGATGCGCAAGGATCTCCACCAGATGCAGCGCTGAATCGCGCGGGAGGATCGTATCCGCATCGAGGGTGATTACGTACTTGATCCCGCGCAACGCTTCGGCCGCGCCCACCCTCAGCATGCCGTCGGCGGGATCGCCCGCGCCCATGAGGAACCGATTGAGTTCTTCGAGCTTGCCGCGCTTGCGTTCCCAGCCAATCCAGCACTGTTCACTCTCGCACCAGCGCCGTTGGCGGCAGAAGAGAAAGAACCGGTCTTTGCCATATTTCTCGTTCAAGCCCTCGATACCCTCGACCGCCGTCCGCAACAAAGCCTCGTCGGCCGGCGTGACAGGCGTTGAGGCGTCGGAGAAATCCGCGAGCAGGGCAAAGAACAGATTGGGATCGGCGTTGCCGAGATAGCGGGCCTCGAGCCGGTCAACCTCGCCCTTGATCGCGCCGGGGGAGAGCAGCATCATGGGCACCACCACCAGCGTACGGCAGTGTTCAGGGAGGCCTTCGGCAAAGGACATGCTTGGCAGAACGCGTGGCGGCAGAAATCTAGTCACAAGGCGATTCGTGATCTGGACCGCGAGTTCGCTGGCGGGAAAGAGTGCAAGTGGGGCCAGGAAAGTGAGGAGGAGCACGCCGGCGCCGGCCCGGGCGGCCGCGGCGAGAACCGCCGCCAGCAGAACGCCCGTCTGCATGATGATACTCCCCAGAAAGAACGGCGCGGGATGCCGCAGAATGCAACTGAGAACGCGCCGCGCAAGCGGAGGACGGCAGTTGAAACGCGCCGTCAATTCCTGGCGGCCGGCGTCGACCAGGTAGTAACCGACATGTCCTTTACGGGCATCGCCCGCATGACCCCGCGCTAGGTCAATGGCCAGCCCGGCGACGGCAAGTTCGGAAACTGTCGACCAGCGGCTGACCTCTTCGATCTCATGGCGGTAAAGGTCGCGCGTGGCGAAGTCCATCCGCAGGTAGACGCCGGCCGGGTCCGCGCGGAGCGTGCGTTCGACCAGGCTGACTTCTGCGAAGACCTCCCGCCATTGTAGGCGCGCAAACAGCCGGAGACTGTTGACCGCATTGGCGATGGAGACTTGATCCGCCGCCTGCCGCGCCTGTTCGTGTTGGAGGATCTCGGGGAGCGGTGCGTCCAGCTTTCGTTCCAACCAATCCTGGAGGGGAACCAACGCGGCGGCTTCATCATGAACATGCCCCACGATACGCACGGCAAAAGACGGTGAGGGGTGGGGGTTTTCCCGCGCCAATTCGGCGAGGATGAACAGCAACTGGTCCGGATCGTGGCGCGAGGCATAGAGGAGCCGGTTGGCCCAGAAGTCGGCCTGTTCGTGCAGGCGCTGGCGCAGGTAGACCCTCATGCTGAGCCGGCGAAGACTCTCGATGAGCGCCATCTTGAGCATGAGCGGCGTGGCCCAGAGTTCGCCGATGGTCAGCGGCGAGACGCGCTGATAGGCGTGGAGAAAAGCGACAATGCTCTCCTGGTCGAGCCGTCCGTCCAGATGCGTGACCAACTCAAGCGCGATACTGTGGACGCGGGGTAGACCGGTCAGCGGGCCGGACGCGATCAACGGCAGGCCGCGGTAGTAGTCGAGCGGCAGATTGCGTTGGATCTCCGCTATTTGGCCTTGGATAAGATATGCGTTGTCGAGAAGCCATTCCGCGCCCGCGGTCAGGCCTTCCTGGACCTTTACCGCCACGGACAGGGCATGACGGACATACTCGAGCACGCGCCGATCTTTTTGCAGGCGCGGAGAGAGAGGCTGTATCCGCCGTCGGGTCCGGCCGACTTCGTGGTCGCCCGCGATGCGGGTTGCATGAGAAGAGAGTCTTTCCGGGCTGAGCGGGTCCATGCGCAAGGGCTCGTCATCCGGCGTCCGATAGGGAGTCCGGGCGGGTTGGAAGGCGAAAGTGGCCACCGCGCCGCCGGTCCGGCGCAGGATCTCCATCACCCGCCCCATATCCCGGGGCATGACTTGGACGATAAGCAGTGTCTCACCGGCAAGAACCCAGCGTTTGTACCGAATGAGCAGGCGTTCGTCGAGGCTGCCGTCGAACCGCCACGCGAGCAACCAGCCAAAGACGGCGCAAGCGAACGTGGCCGGCGTCATCGTCAACGGCGGCAAGTCCAGCAAGAAACCTAGGATCAAGCCCATGCCGGCGCCGAGCAGCGCTCCTTTTGGCGGGGCGATGGTGCTGTTGTCGATGCGGACGCGGCCATCCGGGGACTTCCCGATCGCCGCGGCGCGGCGAAAACCTTTGCGCCGCAACGATCGGAGCGTGGCCCCGACCGCCGTCGGATCCTGGTAGAAACCCAGCATAAAACCTGGATCAGGCATCAATCGTTGACGCTCCCTGGCTTGACGTCACGCGCGCGCGCAGTTGAGGTCCGTGGCAGGAGACAGGTAAATGATAGTCTGCCCAATCGAGGAGCCTTCCATGGCGTGATCTTGGTCGAAGAGGGTAAGCGGGCGTCATTGTCGAACTAGACACCGGGAGGCGTGTTTATGCTGGAGTTTATGGGGAAAACCATTGCCGTCGTGACGGCCCATCCGGATGACCTCGAGTGGTTCTTTGGCGGGACCGTCTGTCAGTTGGCCCGCGGTAACAGGATCGTCCATATCATTGCCACCGCCGGGGAGAAGGGCACGATGGATCCGGAACTCAAGGAGACGGAACTGGCCGCGGCCCGGAGCCGGGAACAGCTTGCCGCGGCCCAGATTACCGGCGTGCACGAGACGGTCTTCTTCGGTTTCCCGGATGGGGACCTCGCCTATGGAAGCCTGGCTACCCTGCGCGTACGCTTATACCGCGCGATGCGGACCTACGAACCCGACGTGCTGATCACATTCGACCCCGAGAACCGCTTCGATCCGCATCCCGACCATATTACCGCCGGCCGGTTGGCTTTTGAGGCGGCTTGCCTGCATCCCCGCGTCAAATACTTTCCCGACGGGACGCCGCGAAAGCAAACGGCTCCGCCGGAACACTATCTCTTCTTCGGCACCTATCTGCATGAACCGTGCCTGGCAAACGACGTTAGCGATGACTTCGAGCAAAAGCTCCGCGCGTTGTCCTGCCACAAGAGCCAGAACGGGGACCGCTGGGTTCAGATCGAAGCCTGGGCGCGCGCCGCCGCGGCGGAGAACGGGACGCGCATCGGGGTTAAATACGCGGAGACATACCGCCGGCTCGGTTGGGTCAATGGGGAACTGCGGCCCCTCACGGCACCCGTGCCGATCCCGGAACAGAGGCCGGCCAAGGAACGTGCCGCGCGTAAGCGCCAGGGCGGCGGATAAACAGATACTGGGCGCGAAGGGAACGTTAAGGATTCGAACCCGGCGGCATCGGATTCCGATACCGATACGGGAGAGTAGATTCGGAGGTGGACGTCTTCTTCTTCATCTTGCTTGGCACCCGGCCGATGGTTCGCCAAGGCGAGGCGACCATCAGGCGCTACTGCCCGCGCTGCGGCGATCTGCGCAATTTCCGCGAAGTGCGCTGGCAGAACTGGCTCACGTTGTTTTTTATTCCGGTCTTTCCGCTCGGGCGTACAAACACAGGTTACGCTTGTGTTACGTGCAGTCTGGCCATGGATGCCTCCATGGCGGCCGACGCGCCGGCGGAGGACCAGGCCGGCGAAGATGCGGCCCTGACCCCCGGCGAGTCCTTGCTCGTCCAATGCCCGCGTTGTGACGGCCGCATGCGGGTACCCCTGCGCGAGCGTGGGTTTGTCGCGATCTGTCCCCATTGCGCCATGGAATTCAGGGTCAAGGGGCAGCGCGAGGCGGTGCCGGAAGCCGGGATTAAGGAATGACGGTGTTATCCGAGGGAGGACCGTTATCCCGGCGCCCGTCAGATGACTCTATCTTGCATAGGAGCAAAAAAAGTGAGAGTGACTATTGCCCAGCTAAATCCCATCGTTGGGGACATCGAGGGTAATCTCAACAGGCTCCGGGAAGTATTCGCGCGGTGCAGCCGGGAAGGTTCGGACCTTGTCGTGCTGCCGGAGCTGTTCATCGTCGGTTATCCGCCGCGGGACCTCCTGGAACGGGCGGATTTCGTCCGGCGGGCCGACCGCGCGGGGCGTGCGGCCGTCGCGCTCACCAATGATTTTCCGGAAACGGGTATCCTCTTCGGGATACCCGCGCCAACCGGGCGGGAAACCGGCAAGAGTCTATACAACGCGGCGGTCCTGGCATATCGCGGGCAAGTTCTATTGAGCCAACCCAAATCGCTCCTGCCGACCTATGATGTCTTTGATGAAGCGCGCTACTTCGAGCCCGCGCCGGCGGTTAGGGCCGTCGCCTTCAAGGGCGAGACTCTCGGGATCACGGTGTGCGAGGACGCCTGGAACGAGCCCGAGCTCTGGCCGCACGACCGCTTGTACGCTTTTGACCCAATCGGGATACTGGCGGAACAGGGCGCGACACTGCTGATTAATCTCTCCGCCTCCCCGTTTCATGCGGGCAAGGAGGAGCTGAGATACCGGCTCATCCGTAACCATGCCCGGGAACACCGGTTGCCTTTCGTCTATGTGAACCAGGTCGGCGCCAACGACGAGTTGATCTTTGACGGCCGCAGCCTGGCTTTGGACGGCGATGGAAACACCCTCGCGGTCTGCCCCTCCTTCGTCGAGGACGTGCGGACCATCGAGACGTCCGCCTCCGGTGCGGCGGGGCCGTATGAGCCGCAGGAGGAGATCGCCAGCGTGCACGATGCGCTTGTCCTGGGCATCGGGGACTATCTGCGCAAGACGGGTTTCTCCCGCGCGGTGGTCGGGCTGTCGGGGGGGATCGACTCCGCGTTGACATGTTGCCTCGCCGTGGCGGCCTTGGGGCATGAAAACGTCCTCGGCATCTCCATGCCATCCCCATATTCCTCGCGCGGAAGCGTGGAAGATGCGCGGGCTCTGGCGCGGAACCTGGCCATCGAGTTCAAAGTGATACCCATCTCCTCCGTCCATGCCTCCTACCTTGAGACCTTGGCCGGACATTTTGCGGGCCGCGAGCCCGACATCACGGAAGAGAACATTCAAGCCAGGATCCGCGGGAACATCCTCATGGCTTTCTCGAACAAATTCGGCCATCTGGTGCTCTCAACCGGCAACAAGAGCGAGATGGCCGTGGGATACTGCACGCTCTACGGGGACATGAGCGGCGGCCTGGCGGTCCTGGCCGATGTGCCGAAGACCATGGTCTACAAGCTGGCGGATTATATCAACCGCCAGAAGGAGATCATTCCCCGGGCCACGATCGAAAAGGCGCCCTCCGCCGAATTGCGGCCGGACCAGACGGACCAGGATACCCTCCCGCCATACCCCGTGCTCGACGAGATCCTCCACGGCCTCATCGAGGAAGGACTTTCCCCCGAGGAAGTCGAACGGCGCGGCCATCCACGCGAGACAGTGGCGTGGGTGGCGCGCGCGGTATCCCGGTCCGAGTACAAGCGTTGGCAGGCCGCCCCGGGGCTCAAGGTCACGAGCAAAGCCTTTGGCATGGGACGCAGGATGCCGGTCGCGGCGAAGACATTATAGGCGTTGTTTACCTCGGTATGCAGACCGGTTCACCGACCTGCAGCCTGTTCGGGTTCGTTATCTGTGGGTTGGCCGCGAGGAGGGCGTTCAAGGTCAGGCCGAACCGGCGCGCCACGCTAAACAACGTATCACCCGCCTGAATCACGTAGATTGTGCCGCCGAAACAGGGCAGGGGCCCGGCGCCCGGCGACGGGGGCAGGCAGATGGTCTGCCCGATCTGGAGGTTGTTTGGATCGATGCCCGGATTGATGGCAAGCAGCGCGTCGATGAAGTACCCGAAACGTCTTGCGATCCCGATCAGGGTGTCGCCGGGCTGGATGGTGTAGAACCGGCCCGGGCAGGGTTCCACCGGCGGCGCCGGGGCGGGCACGCAGATCCTCTGCCCGAGCTGCAGTGCGTTGGGGTCCACGCCGGGATTGGCGGCGGCCAGCGCGGGCACGGCGATGCCGAACCGCCGGGCGATGCTGAAGAAAGTGTCCCCGGTCACGATCGTGTAAAAGAAGCCGCCCGGGCACCCGCCGGGGGTGGGGGCGACGGGGATGCAGATTTCCTGGCCGAGCTGCAGGTTTTGCGGATCGAGGCCGGGATTGGCGGCCATGATGGCCATCACGCTGGTGCCGAAACGGCGGGCCAGGCTGAAGAGGCTGTCGCCGGGCCTGATGGCGTAGATAGTGCCCCCCGGACAGGCTATTTGAAGGATCTCGGCTTCGTTCATCATGGGTTTGTTCCTCCCCGATTGGTACATTGCGTTCAAGGAGACTGTGTCGTATAAGCTTTCATCTGTAAACGAATCTGGGTCGCGGGAGGCACTATCCGTCCTCCCGCACCCTCCCGGACCAAAGGGTGTGGTCGCACACCCTTTGG
>JBLNCE010000201.1:0-3689 GCA_050260415.1 Bacteroidota bacterium
GGTAATAAGAGCCCGGATTCAGGCCGTTTAACTCACCCCCGGCCTTCGGCCACCCCCTCTCTAAGCTTGGAGAGGGGGACGGGGGGTGAGTTGAAAGCGCAAACCAAAGGTGTTTTCGCAATCTGATTTAAGGGAATACCCAAATTGCGCAATGGCGTCTACCGGGTTATCCGGATGACGAAAAAGCGTTGGTTCATCGCTTTTTCGTCATCCGCTGAATTGAAAGACGCCATTGTGCAGGGATGCGCAGCCCATTTCAAGCCCACGATGGGCCAAAGCCCGCGACGACCATGGCCTGCTCTGAGCCATCCTAGCTTTCGTAGGCTTTCCGCCTTCCTGGCGAAGAGAGGGTCCAAAGCAGGCAGGCCGCACCGGCGCACCCGGCGCAGACCCGTAAAACGACTACAACTGCTTGTCATATGAAGGCTTATACGACCCTGCAAACTTGCGAAGTAATATTAAGGCTGAGGAGGTATATTGTTGATCGGCATCATCGGCGGCTCAGGTCTATACGATCCCAAGATCATGGCGGACATTGTGGAGGATCGGATCAAGACGCCGTTCGGGGAGATCAACGTCTTCCGCGGGCGTTACGGATCGCGGGAATTGGTCTTTCTGCCCCGTCACGGCGCCGGGCACACCGTGCCCCCGCATCTGGTCAATTACCGGGCCAACATTTGGGGACTGCGCGCCCTCGGTGTGGAACGCATCATCGCCACGGCCGCGGTCGGCAGCCTCCGGCGGCGGCTGCGTCCTGGCGATACGGTGGTAATCGACCAATTCCTCGATTTTACGAAATCCAGGCCTATGACGTTCTTTGACGGCGGTGAACACGGCGTCGTGCACATCGATTATACGGAACCATACTGCGGCGAAGTGCGCCGGTCGCTCCTGTCGGCGGCGCATGACGCGGGCCTCCGCGCGCACGACGGTGGTTGTTACGCCTGCATGGAGGGGCCGCGCTTCGAGACGCCGGCGGAGATCAGGATGCTGAATCGCTTGGGCGCTGATGTGGTTGGGATGACGAGTGTGCCCGAGGTGGTCCTGGCCAGGGAGGCGGGGATCTGCTACGGTACCGCGGCCATGGTGACGAACTTTGCCGCCGGCATGGCGGGCCAGGCGTTGAGCCACCAAGAAGTCCTGGATCTCATGGCCGCCAATACCGCCAAACTCAGACGGCTCTTGACCGGCGCGGTCGACCGCCTCGCGTCCGCGCGCGCCTGCCCCTGCGGGCAGGGGCCGGAGCTGCCGGTTATACTGGGTGCGGCGAGATGACAAAAGTCAGCAGCCTGACTTGGCGGGACGGGCGTCTTATTCTGCTCGATCAGACGAAGCTGCCCGCCGAGCTCACGTATGAAGAATGCCGTGATTTTCGCGACGTGGCGGAGGCTATCAGGACCTTGCGCGTCAGGGGGGCGCCGGCGATCGGCGTCGCGGCCGCTTTCGGCCTCGCCATGGCCGCCGCCGAGGCGGCGGCGCAAGGGCGGCCGATCGTGCCTTATTTGCGCGAGGCGGCCGCCGTGCTCCGCGCGACCCGTCCGACCGCCGTCAACCTGGCCTGGGCCTTGGATCGCGTCCTGGCGCGCCTGGCGCGGGTGGGGGAATCCCCCGACCTCCCCGGGATCGTGGCTCGTGAAGCTCAAGCCATTATGGCCGAGGACCTGGCGGTCAACCGCGCCCTCGGCCGGCATGGGCAAGCCCTGCTCCGCGACGGGGACACGATCCTGACGCACTGCAACGCGGGCGCCCTCGCCACCGTGGGCTACGGCACGGCCCTCGGCGTGGTCCGGGCCGCGGTCGAGGCGGGGAAGAGGGTCAGCGTCTATGCCGGCGAGACCAGGCCGCTCTTGCAGGGCGCGCGCCTCACCGTGACCGAGCTGTTGGCCGAGGGGATCACCGTGACCCTGATCTGCGACAACATGGCCGCGGCCTTGATGCGCCGCCAAAAGATCGACGCCGTCATCGTGGGCGCCGATCGTATCGCGCGCAACGGAGATGTCGCGAACAAGATCGGCACCTACGGCCTGGCCGTGATCGCGCGCCACCACGGCGTACCTTTCTACGTCGCGGCGCCGATGTCCACCTATGACGCAAACGTGGCCACGGGCGCGGAGATCCCCATCGAGGAGCGGGACCCGGACGAGGTCAGGCGCGTCGGCGGGACGCTGGTAACGCCGCCCGCGGCGCCGGTCTGGAACCCCGCCTTTGACGTGACGCCGGTGGAACTGGTGACTGGCGTCGTGACGGAGCACGGGGTGGCGGCGGGGGATATCGCGGGGATGCTGGCGGAATGGCATGCGACGAACCACGTAGGACCCTAGTTTTTGGGCAAATCCCTGCCTTTTTTCCCCCTCGCCCGCGCTCGCGGGAGAGGCTTCGGCCGTGAGCTCAGCCGAAAGGGGGACCGAGGGGGAGCGGGCCTGCCTCGATTCAGCGATAATGAGGTTTTTCACATCACCCAGAGGAAGATTCATTTCAGGAGGTTTTCAAATGCCAGAGTCCATCATCCGTGACCCGTCCTTGGCCCCGCGCGGCAACGACAAGATCGAATGGGCATACGCGCACATGCCCGTTCTGCGGCGCATCGGCGAGCAACTGGCGGCGGAGGGCGTCTTCAAGGGCCGCCGCGTCGCCCTCTCCATCCACCTCGAGGCCAAGACGGCCAACCTGGCGCTGGCTCTGCAGCGCGGGGGAGCCGCGGTGGCGGTTACGGGCAGCAACCCCCTCTCGACCCAGGACGACGTGGCCGCGGCGTTGGCGGCGCGGGGTATACCCGTCTTCGCCTGGCACGGCGCCACGCCGGAGGAGTATCACCGGCACATACTGGCCACCGTGGGCACGGCGCCGGAGCTTATCATCGACGACGGCGGGGATCTGGCGGCGGCGCTGCACAGCGAGCGGCGCGACCTGCTCCCTGGGGTCATCGGCGGCTGCGAGGAGACCACCACCGGCTTACGCCGGCTGCGGGCCATGGCCGCCGACGGGGTGCTCGGCTTGCCGATGATGGCGGTCAACGACGCGCGCTGCAAGCATCTCTTCGACAACCGCTACGGCACCGGGCAGTCCGTCTGGGACGGCATCATGCGTACCACCAACCTGCTCGTGGCGGGCAAGACGGTGGTGGTGGCGGGTTACGGCTGGTGCGGGCGCGGGGTGGCCATGCGGGCCAAGGGTTTGGGCGCGCGGGTGGTCGTCTGCGAGGTCGATCCGGTCAAGGCCTTGGAAGCGCATATGGACGGCTTTGAGGTCATGCCGTCCCTGGACGCGGCCGCCATCGGGCAGATCTTCGTCACGGTGACCGGCTGCGCGGGAGTCTTCAAGACGGAACACTTCCAGCGCATGCGCGAGGGTGCCGTCCTGAGCAATGCCGGGCATTTCGACGTGGAGGTGGCCAAGGCGGAACTGGCGGCTTTGGCCAGCGGCAGGATCCGCCGGGTGCGGGCCAATATCGATGAATATACGCTGCCTGACGGCAAGCGGCTCTATCTCCTGGGCGAGGGGCGGTTGGTGAACCTGGCGGCGGGGGACGGCCATCCGGTGGAGATCATGGACCTGTCCTTTGCCGTGCAGGCGCTCTCCCTTCGTTATGTCCTGTCGCATCGCGAGGAACTGACACCGGCGGTCTATCCGGTCCCGCCCGAGGTCGATGAGGAAGTGGCGCGCCTGGCGCTCGCCGCCATGGGCGTGCG
>JBLNCE010000202.1:0-9078 GCA_050260415.1 Bacteroidota bacterium
AAGTTATCCTCTCCCATGGTGTCCAAATTTCTACAACTGGATTCTCACCGCCCCCACGTAACGTTCGTCGTAATACCCTTCCCGCATCGTGCTCGTGGTCACGCGTCCCCGCCCGGAAGAAGCGTGAATGAACTCTCCGTCGAAGAGATAGATGCCGACATGCGATACCCTTCCCCGCCCGTCCGTGGTAAAAAACACCAGATCACCCGCAGAAAGGGCGTCACGTTCCACGCGCGTGCCCGCATGCATCTGATCCTCCGCGGAACGCGGCAATCCCACGCCAAATTGGCGAAAGACGTAGCTTGTGAAACCCGAGCAGTCGAATCCGGCGGGTCCGGCCTGGGCATAGGCATACGGGCGGCCGAGGAGGGACTGCGCCGCGCGGAGTAGGAGTCCCACGCGTGAATCTTGCGGAATCCGTCCCTCGAGATCGAGCCGCAGGTAATCCTCGGCGATCCAACCGTCTTGGCCGGCCTCCACCCGGTACCAGCCCACCGCCCGTCCGACCACCGCCACCATCTGTCCGCCCGTGACCGCGCCCACCACCGGTTTATTGACGCCGGGCCCGGTACGCAGACGCACCCGGTCGCCGATCACCGTCCCTGCACCTGCCGCGTCAAAGGCCGATTGGACTTGGACCACCAGCGGGGGGGAAAATGCCACGAGGATCAGGCATCCCGCAATAAAAAGGCTTCTGTTATTGAGCGCGGGTAATCTAAGCATGAGCGCCCCTCCGTAAGGGATACTTTCCCCTACGGACACCGATTTCCTTGGTTCAAACACCGCCAATTCCTGGGATCCATAGGCGCCTCGCAAACGATCGCTGTTTTCGGACCCATGCCAAAAAGCCTCCCGGGATGCCGAATTTATGTATTACGTCAAAGAGGCGGAAGGAACCGTCAACATACAAAGCGAAATCTACAGGTGGTTATCCCGATCACAATCACTTACTGGTTGCCGAACACTGGGGGAGAGATCTTGCCCAACCTGGAACGCGCCCGCGCCCTGCTGCAAGAAGAGCGCTTTCAAGCTGCTTACGACCTGCTCGCCGGCGACCCTTCCGTCAAGCAGTTTCCCGACGCGGCGCGCCTGCTGGGCCTGACCTGCGTACGGATGAAGCAGCACGCGGAGGCGGCGAAATACTACGAGTTGGTCTGCGCGCAAAGCCGCGATTCGGAGGACTGGTTCAACCTGGCCATGGCAAGGTTGCAAGGCGGGGATCCGGTGCATGGAATCGTGGCGCTCGAAGAGGCCAAGAAACGCTTTACCAAAGGCAAGCAAAAGATGACCGTCCCGATGATGCTCTTCTACTTCGTGGGCGGCTTGCTGGACTTGTCCATGTGGGATGCGGCCAAACGTTACCTGCAGGAGCTGGCGGATACCTACGCCGGCTTGGGGAAGACCAGCGATACTTTCCTCTATGCTAACGATGTGCCGTACTTCAGCTGGTTCCTGAACGCCGTGGTCACCGCCTATCGCGGCTCAAACTCGCAAAAGGCCGGCGTTGATTGGCTGACCGCGCTTCTACCCCGCGTTGACCCCGAAGGCCAGACCAAGATCAAGAACGCCATCAGGCTATTGTCGGAGGCCAAACCCACGGGACGCCGGTAGTCACGAACATGCGAAAAGGCGATGAGCGACGCGGACGCTAGAGAACAGCCTCGGCATGCCGCGTGGCGTGGCATCCGATATTGACCGCCACCGGCAGACCGGCGATGTGGGTGGCGAAAGCAAGCACATGGACCGCGAGCGCCGTGTATCTGCCGCCCAGCCCCTGCGGCCCCAGCCCGAGGTCGTTGATCCTGGTGAGAAGCTCCGTCTCCAATTCCGCCAGGTGTTTCTGCGGGTTGGGGGTCCCGACCTGGCGCAAGAGCGCCTCCTTGGCCAGGAGGGCCGCTTTCTCCATATTGCCGCCGAGGCCTACTCCCACGATAATCGGCGGACAGGGATTGGCCCCCGCTTTGCGAACCGCCTCGACGACGAAATCGACTACCCCCGCGCGGCCCTGAGCGGGGGTTAGCATTCCCAGGGCACTCATATTCTCACTCCCGAAACCTTTCGGCGCCACCACGATCCTGACCCGATCGCCGGCCACCAGCTGCACGTGCAAAATGGCGGGCGCATTATCGCCGGTATTGCCGCGCAGGATGGGGTCACCCACAACCGAGGCGCGCAGGTGCCCCCGCCGGTAACCCTGCTTGACCCCATCGTCCACCGCTTTGGCCAGCGTGCCGCCGGTCAGATGGACTTCCTGTCCCCATCTGACGAAGACCACCGCCATGCCGGTATCCTGGCAGATAGGCAATCCTTCTTTGGCGGCCAGATCGGCATTCTCCACCAACTGCTGCAGGATCTGCCGGCCAAGCGGTGACTCTTCCCTGGCCGCCGCCTCTTTCAGGGCCTTGCGCAGGCCGGTGGGAAGCTCCCTATTCGCCTGCTGGCAAAGGTCCGCCACCACACGCGTTATCTCCGCCGCGCCGATCTCACGCACCCCGCCACCAACCTCCCCTGTATTTACTTAAGGCATGCCGGACTGCCGCCATTCTTGCGATGATACAGGATGCACTCGCAGCAGACGCCATGCCGTTTGCAGTCATGACTCGCGCAGGCGCAATTGGCCTTGTTCTTGGCTAGGTTCTGACAATCAGCCATTCAGGATCACCTCATCATATTTCCAGATCCAGCCATGGCGCGTGTTGTTGGGCGCCATAGACGTCCGTTTCACCCGGATCCCCCGCCGCCCTTGGGCGTCTGATGGTGACCTTGACGGCCGCCGCGGCGTCAAAATAGTGGATACCAAGGATATCCCGACTGTCCAGATGGTATAGACGTTCAACCAAGGCCGAATCGATGCGCCGCTCCGCCTTGACCTTCTCGTAGACCCGCGCGTCGCGGAACATCAAGTCAAAGGTCAATTCGTAAGGCCCGGAATTCTTGCTGCGTACGACCTCGACCGCGTCGGCCAATCGCATGATGGCTATTCCCACCTTCATATATGCGAGTCAGGAACCATAAGATTCATGCCGACCCTGCATGAATCCGTCATTCCGAGCGCGGCGAAGAATCTCCCAAAGTCTCGCACCAACACCGGAATCTCCAAACCGCTGGCACTGCGGCATAGTCTTTCCGGAGATTCCTCGCTTCGCTCAGAGTGACACGATAAGGTTGTTCACGACCGGATTAAAGATCCGAGAAAACCGGCTGAAAAAGATCGTCCTCCGGCTCGACCTGCATCAGATGGTGCAGGCTGAACCGGTAGACCGGTCCCCCGTGAAAGTCGGAGGGCGAGAAGGGGAAAGCCAGATTTCCCGCGGTCGCTTTACGGCCGGTATAGCCGTAATGCAGCATGGTCGACCGGGCAAAGCTGCAGATGGTATCGGCCAGGGCCTGCGTCCCGGCCACGGCCTCGATGACTATGCCCAACTCGTGCGCCGCGCGGTCGCGTTCGGGCTCCAACTCCGCCATGACGCCGTCCCGGCCGTAAACAAGGAAACGCAGCGTATAATCGGCCGCCGACAGGTTGTGAAAATTGTCGGCGGTGCGCTGCTTGACGCCGTTCATGACCTCGTCGATGGCCCGGATCATGAAAGGATCGCGCACGCCGGCAATGGAGATCGTGCGGTAACCGATGCATCGCGCCCCCTCAAGCTTGACCCAGTCGGCGGGCGCGGGCGTAAATCTGCTGCCGGTGACCCGCACCGCCCGCGGAGAGACCGCCTCAAAACCGCACGCGGTAAGATCGAGCACGCCGTCGGGACCGGGCAAGCGTAGCGGGTCGCTCTTTTCGTATAGCGTATGGGCCGCGACCGAGGTCACGGTGCAGCGGCGTCCCTGGCTGGTCGGTTCCACGGTGAATCCCTGTTCGTCGATGACGGCCAGCATGCAATCACTGCCGCTGCCGGGCGTGGCGGCAATGGCCGCGCACTCGAGGATCTTGCCCATATGCACGGCCAGACCCATCGGGATCCCGTTGGCCACCGGCACGGCCGCAAAAGGCGCCGGGTCATAGGCGCGACCGGCCAGGATAATCTGCGCGCCGCCCCGGAGCGCGGCCAAGAACGGGCTAATGCCCATCTGGGCCACCACCGACGTGGTACTCTCCAGATCGTCCTCGGTGAGCGGCAGGGCCGGCCCCAATGGCCGCACCAGACCGCGGCGAAGTTTTCCCTGGACCAGTTCCTTGGGCACATCGGCGGGGATCACCGCCAGGGGCGCATGCAGAGCCATCTCGGACGCCACTTCGCGGAGGATCTCCTCGCACCATGCCAAGTGAGGACCGGCGCCGGAACCGCCCGCCGTGCCGATGAGCAGCGGTATCCCCCGCAAGCAGGACTCCCGCAAGAGCGGCCGTAGATCGCGGGCCACCGCGGCTCGATCGGTAAAGGAGACACCGGCGCCAAGGTAGAATGGTCCTGGATCGGTTGAACCCGCGTCCACCGCAATCACATCGGGGCGGGCGGCCAGCCCCGCTTCCAAAGAGGCTTGCGGATAACCATAGCCAAGAATGGCCGTGGGCGAAAAGATGCGAAAAGTCTTCATGGACGTCGGCCTCCGGGCATCAGGCGCATCATGCTTCCATTATCGGGCACTCCGCCCCCGGGTGTCAACCGGGACCCACCCAGGCCATCGGTGGGTAATCTCCCTCATGGTGCCCGACGCACCCGCGTTCTGGATTCAACGGCCATTTCGTGCCGTTCGGGTAAGAGATTCGAAAACTCACCCCGGCGCTGCGCGACGCCCCGCTTCAAAAACCGGCCCGGTTACCCGGGCTTCTGCCCGTAATACGCATTCCGCCCGTGCTTACGCATAAAGTGCCGGTCCAGCAACGTCTGCGGTATCGCGCCCAGTGCCGGGTTTAGCTGTCGCGCGATCGCCCCCATGCGGGCGAGATCCTCCAGGATCACACTGTGATGCGCGGCTTGCATGGCGTCCTTACCCCAAGTGAAAGGGCCGTGGCCGGCCACAAGCACGCCGGGGACCTGCATGCATTCAAGATCACGGAAGCGTTCGACGATGACCCTGCCCGCATTGACCTCGTATGCGCCATTGATTTCTTCGTCCGTCAGCGGCCTGGTGCAAGGCACTTCGCCGTAGAAATAATCGGCGTGCGTGGTGCCGAAACACGGGAGGCTTAGGCGCGCTTGCGCCCAGGCTGTCGCCCATTTGGAGTGGGTATGCACCACCCCGCCGATCGCGGCGAAACTCCGGTATAGCTCCAGGTGTGTTGGCATATCGGAGGAGGGGTTCAGCCTGCCTTCGACGACACGTCCGTCCAGATCCACGATCACCAGCATCTCGGCCGTCAGGTCCTCATACGGCACCCCGCTGGGTTTGATGGCGAAAAGACCCGCCCGTCGGTCTATCCCGCTGGCATTGCCGAAAGTGTAGGCAACGAGATTCTTTGCGGCCAGTTCCAGATTGGCGGCGAGCACTTCCCGCCGCAGGTCTTCGAGCATGATGGTCACTCCTTATATCTCCCGCAACTGGCCCTCGAGGCTCCTGCCCAACTCCAGATACTTCTGGTACAGCCGCCGGTAGGCCGCCGCGTTTTCCGGACGGGGTGTATAGGTCTTGGCAAAGCCGCCGCCCATCTTTGCCGCCGCCTCGGGGATGGACCGGTAGGATCCGGCCGCGACCGCGCCGAACATGGCTGCGCCAAGCGCGCAGGCCTGGTCGGAAGCCGAGACCTTGATCGGCATGTCGAGTACGTCGGAGGTAATCTGCATGACGAAATCGTTCTTCTTCGCGATGCCGCCCAGGGCGATAACCTGCTCGATCGCCACGCCCTCCTCGGCGAACCGGTCCACGATCGCTTTGGCGCCGAAAGCCGTCGCCTCGACCAGGGCCCGGAAGATCTTGGGCGCGGTCGTACCGAGCGTCAACCCGATGAGGGCGCCCTTCAGCGTCTGATCCGCATATGGCGTGCGCCGTCCGTTAAGCCAGTCCAGAGCCAAAAGGCCCGTATCCGCTGGATCGATCGCGGCCGCCTCCTCCGAGAGCCGGATGAGTATCTTGTCTTCCAGTTCCGTTTCCAGCCGGGCCGCGGTCTCTTTATCCACGAGCGACGTCTCGCGGAGCATGGTTCTGGCGGGCCACGCCAATACGTTCCTGAACCAGGCATACACGTCGCCGAACGCGGATTGACCCGCCTCGAGCCCGATCAGCCCCGGGACGACCGAGCCGTCCACCTGGCCGCAGATACCGCCGATGAGCCGTTTGCCGATCGCGTCCTTGGAGGCTACCATCATGTCGCAGGTCGAGGTACCCATGATCTTGACCAGGGTCCCCCCCGCGATCTGCCCCCCGACGGCGCCCATATGCGCGTCGAACGCTCCCACCGCGACGGCGATACCAGGCCTCAGACCCAGCTTGGCCGCCCACTCACCGGTAAGTTCCCCCGCCTTTACGTCCGACGTGTCCGTCCGCGTATAAAGGCGTGCTCTCAACCCCCGTAACAGCGGGTCCACCCTGACGAGGAAATCCTCGGGGGGAAGCCCGCCCCATTCCTCGTGCCACATGGCTTTATGCCCGGCGGCGCAGCGGCTCCGCTTCAAAACAGTGGGATCCTGCGTCCCGGTCAAAAGGGCGGGGATCCAGTCACAGTGCTCGACCCATGAATATGCGGCTTCCCTGACGGCGCCGTCCTCGCGCAGCACGTGGAGGATCTTGGCCCAGAACCACTCGGATGCGTAGACGCCGCCTTCATATTTGGTAAAGTCGGTTCCGCCCCAAGTCCGCGCGGTTCGGTTGATCTCTTCCGCTTCCTTGACGGCGGTATGGTCCTTCCAGAGGATGAACATCGCGTTCGGATTGTCTCTAAATCCGTCCTTGAGGGCCAGCGGCGTGCCCTCCCTGTCGACCGGACAGGGAGTGGAGCCGGTCGTGTCGATCCCGATCCCGATCACCCGTTCGCCCGAGCCCGCCGGTAGTTTGGCCAGCGAACCTACGATCGATGCCTCGAGACCCTCGATATAGTCCAGGGGATGCTGGCGAAACTGGTTCCGGGCCGGATTGCAGTAAGCGCCCGCCGCCCAACGTTCGTAGTAGGCGACCTCGCTGGCTACTTCTTCTCCGGTCGCGGCCTCCACCACCACCGCCCGCACGGAATCGGTGCCGTAATCAATCCCAATCACCAAGTTGCCGCTCTCCATCGAACCATCCCCCGATTTTTGGCTTATCACCCGGATTTCGAAAGCACCTTATCGCTCTCGTCCAGCATCTCGCGCACAATGACCTCCAGCTTGGTCTGGAGTACGGACGCCGGAGGTTTCTCGCCATACAGCAAGTAACGGCCCAAGATACGAAGGGCCGAATATCCCTGCTCGTACGGGCTCTGGCAAACGGTCGCGTCGACCACGCCTTGCCGCATCAAGTCGGCGGTATCAGCCGCCAGATCGAAACCGACCACCCTGACGCGGCGCTCGCCGCCGTAATCCCGCACGGCTTGGCCGACACCGCCCACGCAGACATTCGTTACCGCCAGACCGCCGAGGTCCGCCTCGACGAGGAGCAGATCGCGCACCGCCTGATAAGCCCGTTGGCCGTCGTCAAAATTCTCCAGGATACCCACGAGCTCGATCCCGGGATAACGCTCCGCGAGCACCCGTTGGATACCCTCGATCCGCTGCTGCTGTGAGTGAAGTCCGCGAAATCCCGCGACGATGACGGCCCGGCCCCGCGACGCCATCAATGAGCCGAGCAGGCCCCCCGCGACCCTGCCGGCACGCAACGAGTCCGCCCCCACGTAACAGAGCCTCTTCAGCTCCGGGATATCATTATTCAGAATGACGACCGGCGTGCCGGCGGCAATACCCCGCGCTAACGCGGCCTTGAGGCGCTCCCCGTTGGATGGGGCAAGGGCAAGCCCGTCAATCCCTTCGGCCAGCATTCGCTCGGCCAGCACAGCTTCACCCTCGGCATCGCGGGCACCGGTCGAGTGGAAAGCCACTTCCACGCCGAAGGGCGCTAATTCATCCGCGGCGGCGCTTAAACCTCTGATGACATCGTCCCAGAAGTAATCGGGCTGTGATGGGCATAGGGCGCCCAGGCGTAGCGGCTTGCGCCTCACCAGTGCCCGCGCGGCATGGTTGGGCTTGTAGTTCAGTTCGGCCGCTTTGAGGAGAATCTTCCGCCGGGTATCCTCACCTACCTCGCCCCGATTATGGAGCGCGCGATCCACCGTGCCGCGCGAGACGCCAAGTTCCCGGGCAATATCACGAATGGTGACGGGTCTTTTGATAACGCATCCACTCCACGCAACTTACCATCATTGCTCTTCCGTGCACGAGCACGTCATTGATTATTCAACACAGGCGGGCCAAGATCCTCCTATGGCATGCCGGTCCAATACGACATAAAAGCTCCGCCTTGATGGAGGAGCTTCGCCTGATCGGATCTCGATGCTTTTTATTTCAAAAAAAGTAGTGAGGGGGGCTCGCCATCCATGGCGTTGGTGTCATCCGTGTGCCCCTAGCACCACCCCCCGTAATTATCATAGCACGATGCCTGATAAGTAACAAGTTACTATTTAATGCCAGATTGGACCGGCTATTTCAATCCGCTCGTTATGCGCGCCGGATCGGGCCATTCGCCGTTCAGCGAAAGCGTGCTAATCTGTTAACAGGACCGGTCTTGCATAGGCCGGTCCTGTATGGGAACTCTTACAAAGAGGAGGCTGTCCTGTGCCTGGAGTACCGGCTCCCCGAAATATAAGCGGCGTGGTTGGGACCGATCTGGAAGCCCTGGCCGGGTTGATCGGGCGGCCCGCCGACCTGGAATCCGAGGTGCACGGGCGGGACGGCGCCATCGGCCTCGCCTACCTGGCCGGACTGACCAACCAGCGCGATATCAAGGCGAATTTGCTCCAGCCCCTGCTCGGGCTCCTTGCGCAAGGGCACCATGCGGCGGAAGAGATTGGCGCCCCCTTGCCCGGTACCGCGCCCCGCGTGCACACGGATCTTCAAGCCGCCGCCGCGGACTTGCTGGCGGGCCGGGCCGTGCTTTTTCTTGCCGGAGAGGACCGCGCCCTGAGCTTCGGCGCGCAAGGGTGGATCCGGCATGAACCGAAGGAACCATCGA
>JBLNCE010000203.1:0-10793 GCA_050260415.1 Bacteroidota bacterium
GGGCCAGTTTTTTGCCGGCCGGACCCATCTTGAGCCATTTGAGCAGAGCGAGACAGAAAAGGAGCAAAACCAGGCCGTATCCTGCATCGCTGAGGCAGAAACCGAAGAAGAGGAAGAAAAACGGCGCCGTGACCGGGGTGGGATCGATCTCCCCGTACTTTGGATAACTAAATCCCTGCACGAGGGCCTCGAAAGGCACGATGGGCCCCCTGTTGCGCAGTTCGACGGGCACGTCCTCGCCTTCCTCGGGGGGTCTTGTGGCCAGGGTGTGAACAAATCCAGAGGATTGCAGCTCGGCCCGGAGCCCGTCCACGCGGTCGGCCGGCACCCAACCCGAGAGGGCAAAGGTATGCCTGGTCGCGGTGAGGTTCATAGCCCCGCTCAGCCTGGCGATCTCACTTCTGACGTAATCCAGGCGCGCCTCGATCCGGACGCGCGATTTGGCCAAGATCGCGGCCTCTGCGGCCAGAGCGGCGAGGCGTTCCCCGATCCCACGCGCGGCGGCAGCGGCGGAAGCCAATCCTTCCCCGATCGTGCCGTCGAAGGCGGGCAGCACGACCGGGTTGAAGGTAAGGCCCTGGACTGCCGCGGCGAAATCAGCCTCGCGCGGCCAGAAGACTGCCACGCCCGCGCCTTCGCGACCCGCAAAGACCGTCCGCACGACGGCCCGCGGCTCGCTCCCGCGCAGCCCGGCGGCGAAGAGCTGTATTTCCTCCGCCTCGACGAGGCCCAGGATCACGCGCACGGATTTCGTGCCGTTTTGCAGGTCCTCTCCGGTCAGGTCCAGGGACGACCAGGGTTGTAGCTGCGCCAGCACGGCCTCCCGCTCACGCAGGGCGGAACTCAGGCTGCCCTGTTCGGCCTCGATCTCCTGCGCCCTGGCGAGGAGCGCCGGGCCCAGGCCCTCATCCTTTGCATACGACCTGAATTCCTCTTCGGTCAGAACGGTCTTGATCCCGGCGAACTGCTGGATCAGGTTCGGGCGCCGGGGCTGCACGCGGGCAAAAAAGGCCAGGAGGCGTTCGAGATCGCCCGCCTCGCGCTCCAAACGTGCCTTGGCCGCCGCGAGACCACGCAGCTCCTCCGCCCCGTCCTGGCGTTCGATGATCTCCACGGCGGCAGCGCGCTGCAATAATCTCACTACGGCATCCAAGTCGCCGCGCAGGCCGTAGAGGTCGAAATGGAGCATCCTGGCGACGGGCATCAGCGCGCCATCCTTTCCAGGATCAGGGCCACGGCCCGGTCCTTCCTGGTTCCGGCGGCTTTGATGAAGTCTTGGGCTTGCCCACGCGCGCGTTCCACCCGTTCCGCGGCGGCCCGCTCGGCGGCTTTCCGCCGCGTTTCCCGCATGAGCCGGGCTTTTTGCCTGGCTTCTTCCTCGGCAGCGGCTATTATGGCCTTGGCCTCGGCCTCGGCAGCGGCGAGACGGGCCTGCGCCTCCTCCCTGGCCGCGGCGACGATGTGCTCCGCTTCAGCTTCCGCAGCCCGGATCTCGTCCATGATCTCCCGCATAGGCACCATGACCTCCAGCCCGGATTTCAGTAAAGCGGAATTTCGAAAGCGAAAGCTTTACCCGAAGCTTGCTACGTCTTTGGCACAACAGGCGGCCAAAGGTTCGAGTGCCTTAGGCGCCGGCATGGCAACCAAAGCCGCAGGTACAAAAGGTATTTTCGAAATCCGGGATAAATGCAACGCCGTACCAAGCCAAACAGCAGGTCCATTTCGACAAACCGCCGTGAACTCCTGCCCGGGAGGGCCCTCAAGCCTATTCCTTGCGATCCAGGCGTTCCAGGTCGCTCGTGGATCCGGCCAGCACCAGGACATCCCCGGTCTCGATGGTAGATTCGGCGCCGGGCGAAAACTCCACGCCCCCGTCGGTCCGCCTGATCAAAATCGCCGTAACGCCGTATTTCTGCCTGAGATCCAGCTGGCCCAGGGTGTGCCCCTGCATCCAGCGGGGCGCCACCACTTCCTCGACCCGGTACCCGCTGGCGATCTCGATGTAGTCCAGGAGATTTGAGCAGACCAGGTTGTGGGCCACGCGCTTGCCCATATCGCGCTCGGGATAAACGACCCTGTCGGCGCCCACTTTTTCCAGGACCCTGCCCTGCATCTTATTGCGAGCCTTGGCCACCACATAGGGTACCCCGAGTTCCTTCAATAACAACGTCGTCATGATGTTGGCCTGCACGTCCCCGCCGATGGCCACCACGACCACGTCGAAATTCCGGATCCCCAGCGCCTTGAGGGCGTCGGTGCCGGTGGTGTCGGCAATGGCCGTGGACGTGACCTCGTCCTTGACATACCTGAGCCTTTCCTCGTTTATATCGATGGCCAGCACTTCGTGGCCCAACTGGAAAAGGGTTCGCGCCACGCTGGTCCCGAAACGGCCGAGCCCGATCACCGCGAATTGACGCCGCATGAGACTCCCTCCGATCAGCCAATCATGACCCGATCCTCGATATGATCCACGGGCGCGGGCTGCTTGCCCTGGGCCAGGGCGGCGGCCACCGTCAGCGGCCCCAGGCGCCCGACGAACATGGTCAGAACGATCAGGACCCTCGCCAGATCGGTGAGCGCGGGCGTAATACCCGTGGAGAGCCCCACCGTGCCGAAGGCGGAGGTCACCTCGAAAAGGATCTGTATGAACGCGGCCTTTTCCGTAAAAGTCAGGATGAGCGTATCCAGGATGATCAGCGCGGCCGCCAATGCGGTGATGGTCATGGCCTTGAAGACGAGATCCTTCGGCAGCCGCCTTTTGGCCAGGCCCACCTCGTCGTAGCCGCGGATCGTGGCGATAATCGTGGCCATGAGCACGCCGAAAGTGGTCGTCTTTATCCCGCCGCCCGTTGAGCTGGGCGAAGCGCCGATGAACATGAACATCACGAGGAGAAAGAGCGACCCGTTCCGCATGGCGCCGATATTCAGGGTATTGAAGCCGGCCGTGCGCGGGGTGGTGGATTGAAAAAACGCCGATAAAACCCGGCTGCCCCAATTGAGCGAGCGCATGGTCGCAGGATTTGAGGCCTCAAAAAAGAGGAGCAACGCGGTGCCGATGACAATCAAGGCCACCGTGACTCTCAACACCAACCTAGTATGGAGTGATAAACGCTGTTTTTGTCGCCTGAGACGATAGAACTCCTGCAGCACCGGGAAACCAAGTCCGCCGATGATAAAAAGCCCGGGGATGGTCAGCGAAATGACCGGGTCGCCGACATAAGCGGTAAAACTGCTGAACTCACCGGTAACCTGGCCCATGACATCGAAACCGGCGTTGCAGAAGGCCGAAACGCTGTGAAAGAATCCCATGAAGATACTCTGCCCGAACGGGTAGTCAAAGGCGAATCTGGCCGCCAGGATGACGGCGCCGATGCCTTCCACTACCAGGGTGGTGAGGAGCACGTTGCGCGCCAGGCGGACGAGGCCGGCCGGTGAAAATTGGTTGAAGGCCTCCTGCATGACCATCCTTTCCCGTAAGGAGATCCTTTTGCCGATCAGGAGGGCGATCAAGGTGGACATCGTCATAAAACCAAGGCCGCCGACCTGGATCAGGCAGGCGATGACGATCTGTCCGAAGCGTGTGTATTGGGTGGCCGTATCAACGACCACGAGCCCGGTGACGCAGACGGCCGAGGTCGAGGTAAAGAGGGCGTCCAGAAAGCGCAAGCCGCGTCCTGAATTGGACGCCACAGGCAGGGTCAAAAGGAGCGCGCCGGCGAGGATGATCGTGGCGAAGCCCACGATCAGGATCTGCGGCGGCCGCAGACGCATGCCCAGCCAGGGGAAACGGAACCAGCCTACGGTCGACACCTCCCTTGCCGCGGCGCCCCGCTAAGCTCACAACAGCCTATTATAGGCCTTGGCCTGTGGCGTTGTCAACAAACCGCACCCCGGCCCACGGTTTCCAATCTAGCGGTTTGCAGCATGGCATGCAAATGATGCTCAGCCCGTGTGGGGGCCGCCTGGGGCGGGGCCACCCCTTATCTCAGGTTTAATCCCTCTGGGCTTGAAGATGCTCCCCGCAGCCAAACCGGGCGGCCTCTTGATTGCCTTGATCGGCGGGCATATAATATGGTGGATGGCGAACATGCAGAGTGTTTTGCGCAGTCTGCGCGGCAGGATTCTCCTGGGATACTTCATTCTCGTGATCATCATCGCCTCCGTGGGCATGTGGGCCGCGATCAATTTCGCCCACCTGAACCGCGTGTTGACGGATGTGACCAGGGAGAACTATGTCAGTGTGCTCGCGGCCGAGAATATGGTGGCGGCGATCGAACGCCAGGACAGCGCCGAACTCCTCCTCTTGCTGGGCGAGGTAAGGGGAGGAGTGGATATATACCAGATCGGTAAAAGGGAGTTCGCGGACTGGCTGTTAAAAGAAAAAAGGAATATCACGCTTCCCAACGAAGGGAGCCTCGTACGGCGGATCGAGCGGGATTACCGCCGTTACGACAGCCGCTACGCCACCCTGCACGGCCTGATCCTGGCCGGGAAGACCGGCGAAGCCCGCCGCTTATACCTCATGGAAATAGATCCGCTCTTTAGGGGCATCAGGCACGATCTGCAGGACCTCCTGCTCATGAACCATCAGGCCCTGATGGACGGCAATCAGCGTTCCAAGCGATCGGCTTGGCGGGCGACGGTTTCGACGGTCGTGGTGGCCAGCGCCGCCATTGTCCTGGCAATCCTTTTCGGCCTGGGGATCTCGGGCGCCGTAGTGCGACCCACCGTCCGTCTGACCGAGGCGGTAAGGCGCATCCGCGCCGGCAACCTCCAAGGCGGGCTCGAGGTCACCTCCACCGACGAGATCGGGGAACTCGCGCTAGAGTTCAACAGCATGGTCCTGAGGCTGCGGGCATACGAGGAGGCCTTGACGGGCAAAGTCGCGGCAGAGCAGCAAAAAGCCCTCACCATCATCGAGGCGATCGACGACGGCGTGCTGCTCACGGACTGGCACCATCGCGTGGTGATGTTGAATCCCGCGGCTGAAATCATTCTGGGAGTCGCAAGCGCCGAGGCCATGGGCAGGGATATCTGCGAAGTAACCAAGCAACCCATTCTCCGCAGGATGATCGATGAGGCCCTGGCGAACGGCAAGGCATCACATAACCGCACGATCGTGACCGAGAGCGGCGAATCACGGCGATTCTACGACGCGGAAGTGGTGCCGCTCAAAGCGGAGCGCGAGAGCAGGCGAAACGAAGGAAACCTGGGCATGGTCGTGCTGCTCAAGGACGTCTCGTACTTCAAGCGCATCGAGAAATTGAAATCCGATTTCCTGTCCGATGTTTCACACGAGATCCGCACGCCCCTGACCTCGATCACCATGGGCGTCGGCCTTTTGCGCGAGAGTAAAACCCTCGCGTCCCTGGCAAGGGAGAGGGATCTTTTGGCAATGGTTTCCACCGAGGCCGAACGCCTCACCAGCCTGGTTGAGGAGCTTCTACTCCTCTCGAGGCTCGAATCGGGCAAGACCAGGCTCAACCTGAAAGAGACGGACCTTTCCCTGCTGATCGAGCGGACGTCGGCGGCATTCCGGCCTCAGGCGGAAAGCAAGGGGATCGAGCTGCGCACGGAGATCGACCGCGGTCTCCCCCACATCCTTACCGACCAGGACAAGCTGCAATCGGTCGTCTCCAACCTCATTACCAACGCCCTGCGCTATACGCCAAAGGGGGGCAGCGTCGCGATCGGGGCCGATCGCCATGGCGACGGCTGCCGGATCTCGGTTTCCGACACGGGTCCCGGCATTCCTTCATCCGCCGCGGAAAAGATCTTCGACCGCTTTTTCCAACTGGAGGATCGCCCAGGCGGACAGATGGGCCTTGGCCTGCCGATCAGCAAGGCCATTGTCGAGGCGCACGGAGGTAAGATCTGGATCGAGAGTGAACCAAAAAAAGGCACCGTGTTCCGTTTTACTCTGCCCGGCCGGATCCCGGCGGGAGAAGGCGATAAAAAGGAAGGTGAAGGTTTATGAGCGGCAGCCGCATTCTCGTGGTGGATGACGAGAACAACATCAGGGCGTTGCTCACCCAATGCCTGGAGGAGGCCGGATACATCGTCGTTTCGGCCGTCGACGGCGAACACGCCATGAAGAAGGTTGAGGAGGAGGATTTCGATCTCGTCCTCCTGGATATGAAACTCCCCGGCATGGACGGGCTTCAGGTCCTGAAAAAGCTGCGCTGTTTCAAACCCGGGCAGCTCGTGGTAATCATCACCGCCCACGGCACCATCGAGACCGCGGTCGAGGTCATGAAGCAAGGAGCCACGGATTATCTGCAAAAGCCTTTCACACCCGACGAGATCCGGGCCATCGTGCAGCATACCCTCACCAGGAAAGCCGCGGTCCAGCTGGAGACGGGCGAGGATTTTGACCGGTGCCTGGCCGAGGCGCGGGACCTGGTTGCCAAGGGAAGTCCCGGCGACGCGAACCAGTACCTGAGACGGGCTATCAACCTGAATCCGGAAAGGCCCGAACCGTTCAACCTGCTGGGTGCATCCGCCGAGCATCAGGGTGATATGGACGGCGCACGCCGCATGTACCGCGTGGCGCTGGCCCTTGATCCCAGTTACGAACCTGCCGTCCGCAATCTTGACCGCGTCAGCCAGTGGCAGTATGATTTCCGCAAACAGATCGATCTGGGGCAGGCCGAGGAACAAGCTGAGGCACGTCGATAAGGGATCAAACCCGGCGGCGATGCGCTGGAATGGAGTGAACGGGATGCACGTGGTCATCGTGGGCTGCGGCCGCGTGGGCGCCGGCCTGGCAATCAGCCTGGCCGACGAGGGGCATGATGTCGTGCTCGTGGACAAAGACCCGGGCGCGTTCGACAAGCTTGGCGGCACCTTTAACGGCATCACCATCACGGGCGCCGGCATCGATCACGATGTCCTCAAGCGGGCCGAGATCGAAAAAGCCGATGCCTTTGCCGCCGTAACGAGCAGCGACAACGTGAACATCATGGCGGCGCAGGTGGCGAGGGAGATCTTCGGCGTGACCAAGGTGGTGGCCCGCATCAACGAGCCCGGCCGCGAGCCGATCTTCCACGAGCTGGGCATCGCCACCTTTTGCCCGACCGATCTCGGCGTCACGGCCGTCAAGAGCATGCTCCTCTCCGGGCACGTGCAGACGCGCCACGTGGTGGGGGCGGGAGAGATCGTGATCGCCGAAGTCACGGTGGGCCATGACAAGGGCGGCCGCACAGTCAAGGAACTGGAATTGCCGGGTAAGGTCCGGATCTGCGCCGTGATTGTCGGCGGTACGGCCAAGATGGCCGAGCCGGATCTCCTCTGCCAGGCCGGGGATGTGCTGGTGGTGAGCGCCAGGCTGGACGCGTTCGAGACCTTTGGCGGACTGATCAGCGGCGAATCCGACGCGGACCGTTACCGCCTGCGGCTCCAGGTCCACACCAGGGGCAGGCGCCAGGAGCGACTGGGGGAGCAAAGATGAGGATCGTGTTGGTCGGAGCGGGCAAGGTCGGGTATTACCTCGTCAAGACCCTGATGGATCGCGGCCATCGCCTCTCGCTCGTGGAAAAGGACGCGAACCGCTGCCGGCTCATCGCGGAGGAGACCGGCATCCTGGCCGTCAACGGCGACGGCACCGACCTGGCCGTCCTCGTGGATGCCGGCGCCGATGCCGCCGATGTCGTGGCGGCAGTCACGGGCATGGACGAGGTCAACCTCGTCGTCTGCCAACTGGCCAAGAGCAGGCTGGGCGTCAAAAAGGCCGTGGCCCGGGTGAGCAATCCCAAGAACCGCGAGGTCCTGCACCGGCTGGGCGTGGATATCGCCGTCTCGGGGACCGCCCTGATCGCCGACGCCATCGAGGAGGAAATCCTCTACCACGACATCAGGACCTTGCTCAAGATGCGCGGCAACCATTTCTCCCTGGTCGAGCTGGCCGTGCACGCGGATTCGACGGCGGCGGGACGGCTCGTCCGGGATCTGGCCGAGAGCCTGCCGCGGGGCTGCGTCTTCGTCTCCATCCTCCGCGGCGAAGACGTGATCCTGCCGCGCGGAGGCACCGCGCTGAACGCGGGCGATACGATCATGGCCCTCGTACATTCGGGCGAAGAGGACGCCCTGCGACGGGCCCTGCAAGGAAGGGGCGGGCGATAGTGGGCGAAAAGGAGCGGCGCGGCCGTTTCCGGGATTGGGCCATGGATTCGTTATTGGGCATGACGGTGGAGATCCTGGGCGTGCTCGTCCTCACAGGCGCGGGTTTCGCCCTGGCTTTTCTCCTCGCACGCTGGCATTAAGACAGCATTATCTGGCGGTGAACGGGATGACCCACGCGATACTCGTACGCGGCCTGAGAAAGGTTGCGCCCGTCGGTTATTACACGGGCAAGATCGTGCTGCTCCTGGCTGGTACAATGCTCATTCCCCTGGCCACGGCGGCGCTCAGGGGCGAATTTGCCATCCTCCTCGACTTCCTGGCCGCCGGGGGCATCACCGTAACGGCGGGCCTGGGTTTGATCCTCCTCTGCCGGTCCGGCGAACGGGACCTGGCCTGGTCGCAGGGTATGGTGGTCGTGGCCGCCTCGTGGCTCGCCTGCATGATGCTGGGCGCCCTGCCGTATTACTTCAGCGGCTTTTGGCTGTCGTACCTGGATACCATGTTCGACGTGATGAGCGGCCTGACCACGACTGGCCTGACCCTAATCCAGGACCTGGATCACGCGCCGGATGCCATCAACATGTGGCGCCATTTCCTCACGTGGCTCGGCGGCCAGGGTATCGTGGTCCTGGCATTGAGCTTTCTGATCCGCAGCCATCCCGGGGCGTACAAGATGTACGTGGGCGAGGGCAAGGACGAGCGCCTGCTGCCCAACGTGGTCAGCACGGCCAAGGCCATCTGGTACGTGAGCGGCCTCTACCTGCTCGCCGGCACGCTCGTCCTGGGCTTTCTCGGACTCGCCATCGGGCTCGCGCCGGTCCGCTCCTTCCTGCACGGTCTCTGGATCTTCATGTCGACCTGGTCCACGGGCGGTTTCGCCCCCCAGAACCAGAGCATCCTCTATTATCACAGCCTTGTGTATGAGATCGTCACCGTGGTCTTCTTCATCATCGGCTCCTTCAATTTCAACCTGCACTGGGCCGTGTGGACGGGCAACCGGAAAGAAATCTACAGGAACCTGGAGACGGTCACATTTGCCGCCACCTCCACCGCCCTAGCCATGCTGGCCCTCTGGGAACTGGCCCGCCTCGGGGCGTATGGCGGGGCGGTCTCCCTGTTCCGCCGGGGTTACTACAGTCTGATCTCCGCCCATACCACCACCGGATTCATGAACACCTACGCGCGGCAGTTCGCCCTGGAATGGGGCCCCCTGGCCCTGATCGCCATCACCGTGGCCATGCTCTTTGGCGGCTCGGCCTCCTCCACCGCCGGGGGATTCAAGGCCGTGCGCATCGGCATCGCCTTCAAGGCGGTGGCGCAGGAGATAAAGCGTCTCCTGGCCCCGGAGCGGGCCGTGGTGGTGGGGCGATTCCATATGGGGCGGGACATCATCCTGGAGGACAAGCACGTCCGGAGCGCCCTGACCGTGATTTTCCTGTACGTGCTCGCCTGGTTTCTGACGGCCGCCGTCACCGCGGCCTGCGGGTACGATCTGACCAGCGCCATGTTCGAGGCCGCTTCGGCCGTAGGCAACGTGGGCCTGTCGGCTGGGGTCACTTCGGCCGCCATGCCGGGGGCGCTCAAGGTGGTCTACATCCTGGCCATGTGGGTCGGCAGGCTCGAGTTCATGGCCGTCTTCGTGCTGATCGGTTATTTTGCCAGGGGCGTGCAGAGGTTGGTGCAGAAATGAAAATGTGCGCGGATCTTGCCGGAACCGCCGGCAGGCTTGGCGCGAAGACTTTTCTTTTCGCGATCTTTTTCATCATGCCGACCGCGTTCTGCAGCAAGGCGTCGTCGGCCGTGGTGCCGCCCTCCGCCCCCCGCGCCGTTCACCTGCCGGCCAATCCGCGCAACCTCGCCGACCTGATCGAGGGTTCCGTCTTTTACGACAACCAACGCGTCACCTTGCGGGGCGAGGCCGTCGGCGACCTGATGACGCGGGGTCCGGTCGCCTGGGTCAATCTCTACGACGGCACGGCCACCATCGGCGCCTACGGGCCCACCTCCCTGCTGCGCCGCATCGAATCGACCGGCAGTTATAACAAACGCGGAGATGAGGTCCGGGTGAGCGGGATCTTCCACCGCGCCGACACAAGGCAGGGTGGTGAGCTTGTCATCGAGGCTACGGAACTCACGATCGTAAAGAAAGGTTATCCGTCGGCGCACCCGGTAACCTATCACCGCCTGATTCGGACGGCGGTCAGCCTGGCCGCGGCGTTTCTTTTAGGGGTAATCTGGTGGTTCAAGGCGCATCGCCCGCGCGCCTCGGCTCCGCGTGCCTGAAGCGCGATTTCGAAAGCGCTCGTATAATCATTGTGGAAACGGTGTAATCTGTGGTTGATCGTTTCTTGTTCACATTACTTTCAAAACCTGGGATAAAAAGGCCGCTCCGTGGAGCGGCCCGGTTCGTGTTCCGGCACCTTTTTCACAGTTCTTTCAGGCGGACGCCACCCGCTTTTCGTGGACGCTGACCCGCCGGTCGGCCTTGCCCACGCGCTCGAAAGCGACGTAACCGTCGATCTTGGCAAAGAGGGTATCGTCCTTGCCCAAACCGACGTTGACGCCGGGATGCACCTTGGTGCCGCGCTGGCGGACGAGGATGGAGCCGGCCGTGACCCGCTCTCCCGCGTAATGCTTGACCCCGAGCCTCTTGCTGGCGCTGTCGCGCCCGT
>JBLNCE010000204.1:0-15419 GCA_050260415.1 Bacteroidota bacterium
GTAGGTCCCGCACGAGACGACCCGCGCGGCGTAGTAGAAATACCGGGTGCCCGCCTGGTCGAAACTGGCGAAGAGCATGAGCCGGTCGTCGCGGATGTCCATGTAGGACGGGGTGAAAGTATCGGCGCTCAGCCAGCCGATCTTGGCGCTGGAGGCCAGCCGCGGGTTCTCGATCTCGAGGCCCGCCGGCAGCAGGTCCACAATGGCGACGTTGTCGGTATCGGACTCCGCCGTCTTGACGTAGATCCGGGCTACGAGCAGATCGCCCTGTTTGAGATGGTTCAGGTCCACACGCTGGCCGGTCCGGTCAAAGAATTCCCGCCGGACGGTGAGGCCGTTGTCCTCGGTCCGCACCGGGGTGAGCGGGACGCCGTTCGCCTCGGCATAGAGGTAACAATCGCCGGCGCCCGCGATCTTGACCGTGACCTTGCCTTTGCCGAGCCTGGCGTCCACGAGGCGTCTGGGCGCCTTGCTGTCAAAGGTGGCGATGCGCTGCCCGTCGACCAGGACCTCACCCGTGTAGGCCGCGGTCTGCTTTTGGTGTAGGAGCTTGCCAAGGGCCATGAACGCGAAGGCGTTTTCCTGGGTGGTGCCCCAGCGGCTTGCCTTGGCCGCCGTGCTCAGGCGATCGATCAGTTTGGGCACCGCCGGGTGCGCGGGGTCCACATCCGCCAGGACGCCGAGGATGATCGCGTCCGCGCGCACGTTGGAGTTAAAGTTGCCGCCTTTTTCCCGCTTCAGCGTCGACGCGGCGAAGGTGGCCGGCATGAGTTCGCGGGCGGTCTTCTTGTCACCCGCGTAGTAATATGCCGCCGCCAGCTGCGCGCGGGAATCGAGGTAAAGCTCCGTAAGGCGCTGGCTCTTGATATAGGCCATGCTCGACAGATCCGGTTTTCCGGCCAGGGCCAGCACATAGAGGGCGTAGACCCGCAGTTGCAGGCTCCAGGAGCCTTCGATCCTTTTCTTGGCCAGCCGGTCGAGATACCCGAGCATCCGGTCGTAGACCCGATCCGCCACGGTGTACTTGGCCTCGCGCGCCTCGACCAGGAAGTTGGCCGCGTAGATACTGCCCCAGTCGCTGCACCAGTCCCCGCCGGGCCAGTAGCTGAAACCGCCCTCCCGCAACTGCATGGATTCGAGTTTCTCGATGCCCTGCGCGATATAGCGGTCGGCTTTGCCGCCGACGAAGAGGTCGGGTTGGGCGATCCGGGCCAGGTCCTCGAGGTAGAGGAGCGGGAAGAGCTTGGAGGTGGTCTGCTCGATGCAGCCGTACGGATAGCCGAGCAGGTACCGTAGCCCCCCCGTGAACTTCAGCGCCGGGATGGGGGCCAAAGAGAGGGAGTACTCGGCGGTGCCCGGCAGCCAGGCACCCGGCAGGCTCAGTTCGGCGGCCTTGCCGGCGTTGGCGACGCCGGTATAGACGGCGCGCGTGAACGGCTGCGCCGGCCGCACGGCAAGTTCCGTCGTCTCCGCGGCGCGCGCCCCGTTACCCTCCGCCGTCAGGATGAACTTCAGCTTACCCGCGGCTTGCCTGGCGATGACCGCGAAATTTACCGTCTTCTCCTGTTTGTCCGCCAGGGTAAGGTCCTTCCAGTCATAGCCGTCCATATCGGCCGGCCCCTCCAGGCCCAGTTTGATCTTGAAGGCGCCGTCGCGGCCGGTTCCGTTGAAGACCGAGACCGGGATGACGAAGCGGTCTCCCGGCGCCGCGAACCGAGGGTAGGTGGAAGTCATCACGATCGGGTCGCGGACCAGGATCTTTTTGGTGGCGGCGCCGAAATCGGTCCCCGAGGCGGCCACGGCCATCAGGCGCAGCGTCCCGTTGAATTGCGGGATATCGAGTTTTATCTTGGCGCGCCCGCTTGAGTCGAGCTTGACCAGGCCGGACCAGAGCGAGACCGGCTTGACCCGGCGGACGGCGACCGGGTTGAGATTGCGCCGCCGCACCCCTTCCATGTCCTCGTCGCCGGCGGGGCTGTCCGCCAGTTTGACCCCTTCCACCTCGGGCAGGAGCATGCCGTAGAGGTCGTAAGTGTTGACGCCCAAGGAACGTTTGCCGTAAAAGAACGCCCACGGGTCCGGCGTGAGGAACTCGGTGAGCTGGCAGATGCCTTCGTCCACCGCCGCCAGGGTCAGGTAGGCATCGCTTTTGCCCTGGGCGGCCACTTCCACTTCGAGCCGCTGATTCGGCCGGATCTCGCCCGCGGCGTTGATCTCGACCGCAAACTTGTGGCCACTGCAGTCCACGCCGAGGGGGATGGTGCCGAATGCCCTGGTCGGTGCCCGCTTATCCAACTGCTTGACGGCCCGGATCAACTGGATGGAGACGTAGACATTGGGCTTGTATTCCTCTTTGACGGGGATCGCGATGACGCCGGTGTTTTCCTTGAGTTCGACCACGCTGACGTCGTAGACTTTCTCCCGTTCCACCGTCACCAGGGCCCGTCCGGCGAAGGGGGCTTTGATTTGGACACTGGCCGTTTCCCCTGGCTTATAGGTCGTCTTGTCCAGGTCAAGTTGGATCCGATCCGGATGGTCCATCGCCCAGGGGGCGTATCCCCAGCCGGTGGCGTAAAACTCGCACGACCCCCTGGCCCCGGTGCGCTGATCGGCGAAGACGATCTTGTAGCAGCCCCAGTTGCCCGGCCGGTAGGTGTAGGCGCCCTCGCCGGCCGCCAGTTTGACGGTATCCTTTCCGATTCGCGCCTCTTGGCGCTCGCTGTGGTAAGTGTAGCGGCCGTCACGATCGCGCCGGTAGATCGAGTTCCAGGTCACCGAGAAGATTTCCACGCTGAGTTCGGCGCCCTTTACCAGTTGGCCGTCCTGATCCACCTCGACCAGACTGATGGGGTAGGCCTCCCCGACCTTGGCATAAGAATCGGCCCCGCTCCTGATCCCGATATAGGCGCGGCGCGGGTGGTACTCGACCGTCTTGACATTGCTCACCGCGCGGCCGCCTTCTTCCGTCACGGTTGCCTGGAAAACGGCGCGGATCATCCCGGGGGGATTGAGGTTGTCCGGAAAATCGTAGCTAAACCCCGCCTGGCCGTTTCGATCCAGTTCACCCTGGCCGAGCGTCTCCTCGGCCACGCGGAATTTCTGCTCCGGATCGCCGAAGGTGTAGGAACGATAGGCGGGCGGACTGAAGGGCACCGGCTCGAGCCGGACGCTGAGATCCACGCGGCGGCCGGCGGCGGGTGGCCCGAAGAGATTGACCCCGCGCACCTTGATGGTCGCGGTCTCGCCCCTGGCGTACCGATCCTTGTCCGTGGCCGTCTCCACCTTGATGCGATCCGGCATGAAATCCTCGACGCTGAAGGAGGTGCCGCCGATCGGCTGCTTGGCCGCGTAGAGGAGCGCGTTGTACTTACCCGTCCGGGCGTAATCCGGGATCTCGAGCTCGAACTGGCAGAGCCCGGCATCCCGGGTGCTCCCGGCGAACTCCCGAAAGACCATGCCGTCGGGACCCACGATCTCCAGGCGTAACGGGAACTCCGGCGGTACGGCGGCGTTGGCTCCCCTGACCATGGCGGCCAGGTTGGCCGTATCGCCGGGGCGGAAGACGCCGCGATCGGCGTAGAGATAAGCCTCATAGCCTTCGGTCAGATGGGGGCGGCCGTTCACGGCAAAGTCCGTCTTCTCGACCAGGCTGTCGTCAAGACATACGAAGGACAGATCATCCTCCAGTTCGGCGAGGATGAGATAGGACCGGTAATCCTTGATTTGTTGGCGCAGGCCGCTGAATCTGACGACGCCGTTCGCGTCCGTCACCCCGGCCGCGATCTCCTGGTTGTTGTAACTCACCAGACTGACCCTGGTGCCGGGCTTCGGTGCCAGGGTATCCAGGGAGTTGACCCAGACCACCAGCTCGTCCTGGCCGAACTTGGCCAAGATGCCCAGATCGGTGACGATGACAACCTTGGCCGCGTCCCGCCAGCGGTTCTCGGGATCGCAGGCGACCACCTGAAAGATGCCTTTCCGTTTGTCCGCCAGGAAGCGGCCCAGGTTGATCGGGGTGGTCACGACCTTGTTCTCGTCGTTGTTCACGGCGATGGTCTGCCGCTCGACGACCCGCCCGACCCGCTCCAGGAAGTAACTATAACACCGGCCTTCGCCGTTCAGGTTGCCGAGGAAGCTGACGATGTTGTTGGCGTAAACTTTCGCGATCTCCAACTCGACCTGGGAGATGTTCACCGTTTCGAGGCCCAGATTGAGCTGGCCCTTGCTCGAGAGGTAACGTCCGGGAGAGTTGAAACCCACGCTCGGCTCCAGATCGGGAAAGGTCACGCGGTCGATGAAGTCCTTGGGCAGCGGATCGCCGTTGAGGGAGGGCAGGCCCTTGGCCACCTTGATCTCGTAAGTCTGACCCGGCACGAGACCCTCTCCGGACAGGGTGATGGTCTCGCCGACCACACTGACCTGATACTTGGCCGCCGGTTTGAGGGAGATGAAACTCGCGGCCGTCTCCGGATCGACCGGTTCCGAACAGCGGATGCGGATGGCGTTGTCCCCCTCCGACAGCGGGGAGATGTCGTCGATCGCCAGCGTGCGCCGCTCCTGAAAGACGGCGGTCTCCGCGTACCGTTCCTTCAGCCCGGTACTGGCGGCCAGGCAGAGAAAGCCCTCCGGCAGGCTGAGTTCGATCTTGCGCGCCGTCCGTCCGCGCTGCAGGAGTTCGCTGGTGATGACGGCATCGCGCCCGCCGTTGGCCATCTGCACCGTAAAGCGGATCGGCTGCCGGTTGTCGGTAAAACAAAGTTTCAAACTGCGTTGGAGGGAATCGGCCGCGACCGGATAGTTAAAGCTGAGACGGGCCTGAAAGATAACCCCGCGCGCGCGTTGGGGGTTGTAGGTGAAGTTCAGCTTGGCTTCGGTGACGCGAAAGCGTTCGGTGGTGAACTGGAGCCGGCGGTTGCCGGCAAGCGTTTTCTTGAGTTCACCGGGCAGGTCAGCGGCGAACTCCACCGTATAGGGGGTCGACGGCCGCAGGGCCGCCTCGGGGAAGAACCGCAGTCGGTTGGTCGTATCCCAACGGATCTTACCGGGTACCGGGGGGTTGAACTTGATCTTGTCCGTCGTCCCCAACTTGCCCACGCGGGATTTGGGCACCACGTCGGCGGAGAAGAAAAAGGTGAAGTTGGTCCTGGTGCTGACCTCGCCGCTCGGGTCCATGCGCACGAGCCGTACGGCGTTATCGGCCCAGCCGTGGGCGGAAAGGATCAGGACCAGCAGGAGCACCAAAGCGGCCGAAACTTTCCAGAGCATGTCCCGGCGTGACATCTTCTTCGCCAGGATACTTGCCAAACGGACGAGGTTCATCTTCGCCGCCCCCTCACGCGAATTACCCGCTGGTAAAATTCGCCGAAAGGGCAACGGTTTCCTGCCCGGGGATGGACTGGGGGTCTCGTGCTTCCTTGACAAACAATGCTACATCCCGATACAAAAAAACGGCAGGCGTTCTCTTATGCGAGAACCCCGCCGTTTTATTTGATGTCTGGCGAAGCCGGTCCATCGCCGGCTTTCACGTCAGGCTTTCTTTGCCTTCCTGGCCGGCTTCCCGGGTTTCCTCTTGTAGACACGGGGTTTTGGCGGCATCCTCAGTTCGGAAAGGAGTTCTTGCACGTGCTCGACGCTGGTCCCCAATTTGTTCGCCGCCTGCTCCGCGCCGACTTCCTCGATGTAGGCCACGGCCAATGTCTTCATCTGCTTGCGCACCGGGCCCACCTTCGCCCGCATGGCTGCCTGCGAGGCGGGGATGTTCAGAGCGGCGCAGCCCGCGCGAATACCCTTGAAACCGAAACGAAACTCCTCATAGAGCTTTGGATTCTTGGCTTTGAGGGTTTTGGTGTCCAAAAAGCCGTCTTTGGTATACGGAGCTAATAGCTCCTTAAAGTAGTTGACTTTCGCCTCACGAATGGCGCCCTCGTATTTGGATTGGTCCGTCCGGAAAGCTCTTGGCATTCTTGTACCGCCTTTCTTTTAGTTTGAGGTGATCCCTTAGATATTATATCATTCTTTCCAAAGATAGTGTTGACCAATTCTCCACAAATAAACCCCAAATTGAAAAAGGCGGTCAGGCTTTATCCGTTCTGACTCCGCAAGTTATTGCGCTTTGCGCATGCATCCGTATAAAGAAGAACCTCTTGCTTGCTCAACTTTGCCCCTCATGTGGGACAAACCATGAATTCCTACGGACATCGCTTCGCTTCATGCGTTTTGGCGCAACAAATGAAACGGCAGGCGCTCTCGTTCACGAAAGCCCTGCCGTAATTCATTTCCCATGGAGCCGGGAATCGGATTTGAACCGACGACCTGCGCATTACAAGTGCGCTGCTCTACCAGCTGAGCTATCCCGGCGTCACGCCTATTATAGCACAGGCGCGGCATAGGGGCAAGACAGCCCGCCCGGCTACTTGTATTCCCTCACTTGGATAAAGCTCAGAAGCGGCGTCACCTGCACAAAGACGACCACGACCGTGCGATTGCCCCGGCCCCAGGTCCAGGTATTGCCCTTGTTAGACTTCAACTTCCAGCCGTGGCCGGGCATGTTGTTCTTGTAGAAGGTAGTCAGGGTGGCGGCGGAGAAACCGACTACCCGGTATTCCGTCCACTCCTTGGCGGCCTTCTGCTTATCCTTGCCCACCACCTGGGCGGCGAAAGGCAGTGGAAAATTGGCGAACTGGGTGGAAACCTTGATCTCGATCTTCACGCTCGATCCGCCGCCGTTGCTATCCTTGCCCTTGCCGAAGACCGGCGGGCAAGAAAGCGCCAGCGCTAGACAGAGCATGATCCCCACCAAGACAACGCGGCGTAGACGCATGACCATCATCCTTTCACGATGCGGTTGGATTCTATAGTTATTCGACGGCCGGCGCGAGATTCAGCGGTGCTTATGTTTTTCTCCCTCGCTCATTTTTCTCCAGGTTCTCTAGGAACTCTGCCTTCGCCCCTTTCGCCACTCGTCGATGGCGAAGATGTTCCCCAGGGCCAACGCATAGGCGCCCATCAAGGCCGGATCCTCCATCATGGTGGATCTGACCACCTGTACAGCCTCTTCGATCTGGTTCAGGGTTCGCTCCTTGACTTCCTTCTTGACCGCCTTTATGAAAATCTCCCCGGCGCGCGCCAGCTCGCCGCCGAGGATCACCAGGTCGGGGTTGAAGGTGTTGGCCAGGTTGGCGATCATAATCCCGGTGTAACGCCCGGTTTCCCTGATGATCTTTTGCACTTCCGGAATCTCGGCGACGGGAGGGAGAACGAAGTTGTCCATGGTGATCTTTGCCGCGGAAAGACCGTATCGTTTGAAAGTTGCCTCGGGTACTTCCGCCTTAATCCGGTTCAGCACGGCCTTGACGCTGCAAAGCGCCTCAAAGCAACCACTCGAACCGCAGGTGCAGGCGGGGCCGCCGTCCGAGATCAGAGCGGTATGCCCGATCTCCCCGGCATAACCGCGCGCTCCGCCGTAGATCTCGCCGCCGATAATGATGCCGCCGCCGATACCCACCGACAGACTGATATATAAGAGATTGGCGCTGCCGCGTCCGCTCCCGTACTCCTTTTCCGCAAAGGCGGCCGCATTGGAGGTATTCTCCACGTGCACGGGGATATTGTCGAGCCGCGTGGAGAGTATCATACCCAAGGGGACATGATCCCATTGCAGATTGTAAGATCGCTCCAGCATACCGCAGGAGGAATCGATCAGCCCCGGTGAGGCTACCCCGCACCAGAGCACGTCGCCGCTGGAAACACCGACACTGCGCGTGATCGTCCGAAAGGCCTGTTCGACTGCTTCAGCCACCGTTTCCGGCGATGACGTATCGAGCCGTTTGAATTGCTTCTCGAGAACGCCGCCCGCCAAGTCGAGCAACGCCGCCGCGAACTCGCCGCGCTGGAGGCGCACGGCGAAAATGTATCCCGCGCGCGCATTGAGTTCCAACATGACCGGCCGCCTGCCGCCGCTGGATTTACCGTGCCCCACTTCCCGCAGGATGCCGAGGCCCATGAGTTCATTGACGATGACCGTCACCGCCGACGCCGTCAAACCGGTCAGCTTGGCGATCTCATGCCGGGCAATGGGCGCGTGTTCCCGAATGGTGTTCCGGACCAGCAATCGATTATGAATCTTGATGCCACGGCTATTGCCGGCAGTTTCGATCACCGATGCCCGCATCTGTATCCCACCGTTAACAAGCGTTGTGTAAACTTCAAGATCGATCCATCTCGTCGTGGACGACCTGTCCCTCGACGATGGTCATCTTGACGGCGATTTCCCGCTCCGTAAAGACCACGATATCGGCATCCTTCCCGGCCGACAGGCTTCCTTTGGTCCGGTCGCAGCCGATGATCCGCGCCGGCGTGGACGCCGCCATCCCGACCGCCGCCTCGAGCGGGATCCCGCCGAGTTCCACCGCGTTTCTGACCAGAACGTTCATCGTGGCGACACTGCCCGCAAATGCGCTCCGGTCCGGGAGCTTTGCCACGCCGTCCTCCACGATCACGCGCTGACCGTCCGCCGCGCCGCCGAGGATGTATTCACCCTCCGGCATGCCGGCGGCCCTGAGCGCGTCGGTGATCAGGGCTATCCCTTCCGGGCCCTTGCATTTATAAACGAGCTTTATCAGGCTGGCGGGCAGATGGCTGCCGTCGGCGATGATCTCGACCGTGAGCGCCTCCAGGAGCAGCGCGCTTTCGATCACGCCCGCGACCCGGTACGCGTTAACCCTTCTGACCCCCGACGTACCCGAGTATAGATGCGTGACATGCCGGTAGCCCGCCTCCAGAGCCCTTAGCACTTCGTCATATGTGGCATCCGTGTGCCCGATCGAAGCCAGAATTCCCCTCTGGTTAAGTTCTCTACCAAGCGCCAAAGCACCTTCCAACTCCGGCGCGGCCGAGACCCTGATTATATCCGGCGAATAATCCAGGATCCGTTCGTATTCCTCCCGCACCGGATGCTTCAGATGGCGCGCGTCCTGGGCGCCGTTCTGCGCGGCGGAGAAATACGGCCCCTCGAGATGCGCGCCGAGTATCTTGGCTCCGGCATACCCGTGCTTCGCCTGTTTTTCCTTGGCGTATCTCACGTTATCGAGCGCTCGGTAGAGATCCGGTAATGCGCTCGTCATGGTCGACGGGACAATGGCCGTCGCGCCGCCCCGGACGTGGAGCGCGGCGATCTTGAGGACCGCTTCCCGGTCGTCGTCCATGATATCCGCGCCGCCGCCCCCGTGCAAGTGCAAGTCGATAAAACCAGGGGCGATCACCCGGCCGCCCACGTCAATGGTTCTGGTCGCCTCCCAGGCGGGAAGCTCTTCCATGGCAAAGACCCGCTCGATCGCCTTTCCCTTAATCGCCACGCCCCCATGGGGAATGACCCTGAAGGGCGTAAGGACCTTGCCATTGATCAAGATTAGGTCGTACCCGGATTCTTGTCCCTGCTGGTCTGCGATCATTGTATGAGCCCCCATGACGAATAATCTATTTGAGAAGCGCCGCCGACGCCGCGTCCAAAAAAAGCGCCGCGCCCTGATGCGTCCGGAGAATCGAGGCCGGGCAGTCCCTGGAGATCTTCCCCATCAGCGTCCTCTCGACCGCTTCCCGCTTTGTCGCCCCGGGCACCATGCAATACAACCATGGCGCTGCGACCAGGGTCGGGACCGTCAGCGTCATAGCCTTGACCGGTACCTGCGCCAGCGAGGGAAAACAGCCGTCGTTGACTTGTTGCCTCCGGCAACTCTCCTCAAGCTCTATGACCTTGACGGCTTCGGGATCGGCAAAGTCCGCGACGGGCGGGTCGTTAAAGGCGATATGGCCGTTCTCCCCAATACCGAGGCAGACCAGATCCGGCGGGTTATTCCGCAAGAGTTGCGCGTACCGCCGACACTCTTCGGCGGGTGATGCCGCATTGCCATTTAGCAAGTGGACGCAACCCGGTCTTACCTTCTCAAAGAGCCGTTCCCTGAGGTAATAGCCGAACGATTGGGGCGCGCCCTCCGGTAAGCCCAGGTATTCGTCCATCTGAAACGCGGTTACGCGTCCCCAGTCCAATCCCGGCGCTGCGCTGAAGGCATCCAGGAATTCATTCTGCGAAGGCGCGGCCGCGAAGATCACCGCGACGCGCTCTTTTTGCGCCAGTAATTCGCGAAGTTTCCCCGCCGCGGCTTCCGCCGCGGCCGCGCCCAGTTCCGCCCTGGTCCGGTAGATCTTAACCGAGAGCAGATCAACGGTAAAGTCCCTCATGGCTGCCATGGACAATTCCCTCGCTCCATACGTTTTTGCATGCTACCGCAGTAATTTGACTCGTGGGCCGAATCTATCCCAGTATTCTTGATTCAGCTTGTCCCCTTCGGGCAGATTCCCGCTCGTCCAGACGGGCGGCCGTATTCCCATGGCGATAAGCTTTTCCGCCGTCCGCATCATGAGCAGATTGACGGCGAAAGAATTGACGTAGGTGGAGGTCGCGCCCATCTTAGGCCGCATGCCCTCGATCTCGATTACGGCGTCCCCAAGCGGCAGGTGATTGTCGATAAAAACGTCCACGAGTTCATAGAGGTTCCGCCCGCTTGGATGGCGCGCCGGCGCGCCCGCCGGCACCGTCCGGGCAAAGGAGGTCGAGGTGACGCCGATGGTGGCGATCCCCTTTTTTTTGGCCTCCAGCGCGCAGTCAATGGTCATGGCGTTGATTCCGTAAGCATTGACGATGACCAGGACGTCGCCGGCGTTGACCCCATAGGCCTCGAGCACGGTGGGGGCGTATCCAGGCGTCCTTTCCACGGACATGGAACGTTTCGCGCCGTGAATCAGATTCGTCCCGGGGTCCAGGATCGCATTGACGTTGGCCAACCCCCCCGCACGCCAGAAGACCTCCTCCACGGCCATGTTGGAGTGGCCGCCCGGCCCGATGACGTTGATCAGGCGGTCTTCGGCGGCCTTCTGCGCCAGGATCGCCGCCGCGTGGTCGATCGAATCCCGCTCTTCTTCCTCAATGGCCGTCAATAGCGCGATGATGGTTTCGAGATAGGCCTTGCTCGTCTTGGACATTGGTGATGGACCTCCTTGAGAAATATATCGTTCGTTCATCCTAAAATACGCACGCTCTTATCGCAGTTCGAAGTTGTACCCTCTCCTCTTTATTTCCCCACCCCCGCCGAGCAGGGGGAAGAAGAGCGTATTTTCCAGGCAATCTCCTGCCTTCCTTCCCCCGCTCCCGCGCTCGCGGGAGCGGGGGACCGAGGGGGAGAGGGGGCCTTCCTCGAATCCGTGATGATGAGGTTTTCACTCCGCTTCTAAAATAGCGTCTCCCCGGCCTTCATGGAAACGATCTCCCTGGGGAGTTCGAGCCGGGCCGAGACGCCGATCTCGTCGCTTCCAGGCTGGCTTTGACAGAGGCGAAGATCGGCCGCGGCACTGATGAGCATGACCGCATCCTCCAACGTGAGCCCGAATCTGCGCGTCAAGAGATCCGCCAAATGCGATGACACTTCCTCGATCGCCAGCCACGGCGTACGGCAAAACGCGCAAGTAAAGATCACTTGGTCGTTCTCCCCCACCGGCGCCGCAAGATTGCCCCCCTTGACCAGCCGCACGCGCAGATCCACTTCCCCGTTGGTCTCCAGCGCGATGCCGCCCAATTCGCCGTCACCCATGCGCGCATGCAGGTCGCCCAGGCCCAACAACGCACCCGGGACGAAGACGGGCAGATACATCGTGGCCCCCGGCGCCGCCAGGTTGTTGTCGAGGTTGCCGCCATGCGGGCCGCCATAGATGGTATGCACGGGTGTGCCGGCGGGCGCGGTACCGATCGTCCCCACCATGGGCCGGATCGGCACGTGGATACCGGGGATGAAATCGACCCGATCTCCTTCAATGCGGCAGACCTTGACCAGCGGCGACCTGACCCGATCCCGGCAGACGCCGTTCCCCGGGATCAACCTGATATGCGCCTGGGAGCCCAACCGGATCCGCTCGATCGTCACGGCCAAGGCGTCCCCGGGAACGGCGCCCTCGATGAACACAGGCCCGGTGATCGGATTGACCTCCGTGATGGGGATGCTTTCCGGCCCGGTATCGGTCTCCGATTTGACGCGATCGGTGCTGCAATCCAAGGTCTCAAACGTCAGCGATGCCGGGGGAGCCACGCGCGCGACCGGTTCAGCCGCGGCGGAAAAAATATACGCGTATTTGGTTGCGGGAATGTACATCGGAGAAACCTCCCATCCGCCTGAATCCGTGCGGCCATTATTCCTTGAGCGCCCCGGCCATAAAACCTTGGATGAAGTATTTGGCCAGGGGATAGAAGAGCACCAGCACCGGGAGGAGCAATAATACGCTCCCGGCCACAAGCTTGCCCCATTCGATATACATATCGCCCATATAGGTAACGATCCCCAGGGGAACGGTCTTCCTCGTGTCGGTAATAAGGAAGATCGAGGAAAAAACGTATTCGCCCCAGGAGGTGATGAACGTGTAGATAGCCGCCGCCGAAATACCGGCGGCTGACAAGGGCAGGGTGATATACAGAAAAGCCTGCTGATCGTTGGCGCCGTCGATCATGGCGGATTCCTCGAGATCCAGGGGTATCGTGTCAAAGAACGAACGCAACAGCCAGATGCAAAACGGTACGGCGAACGCCGTCTCGACGATCATCAATCCAACCGGTGAATCGGTTAGATGCCATGTCGAAAACACCTTGAACAGTGGCACGATGATCACCACGGTGGGAAAGACATAGATGAAGATGATCAATTTGGCGAATATCTCCGAGATCCGGTTGCGATACCGTGAGAGGCTGAACCCGGCCGCGGTGGCGACGATCACCGTGAGGAACGTGGTCCCGAGGGCGATGACAAGGCTATTGACGATGTTGAGGACGAAATTCTTGGCAGCCGTGCGTTCCCTGATCAAACTCAGATAGTTTTCGATGGTGGCTCTCTTGGGGAGAAAACGCGACGGGTCGCCCATGATCTCCTGCTCGGGTTTGAAAGAAGAGGCGAGCACCCAGATGAACGGCAGGAGTACCACGGCCAGCACGACGACGGCGGCAAGATATGTCGCGCTGCGATTGCGGTTTAGGAATTTGCCATGCGACATCCGTTTCACTCCCCCAGATCCTTGGGCTTCATCACGCGGAAGTATACGAAGCCCAGAACGATCAGAAATACGGCCGTTACTACGGCCATGGCCGACGCCGTGCCCATGCGATAGGTTTTGAAGGCGGTTTGGTAGATCAACACCGGCATCGTCTGGGTTGACGTTCCCGGACCGCCTTGCGTGAGCAACCAGAGCAGGTCCAGGATATTGAAGGTCCAGATCGAACCCAGCAGTCCCACGAACCAGACCACGTTTCCCACGAGCGGAAAGGTGATCTGCGCGAATTCCTGCTTGGGAGAAGCCCCGTCCACCCGCGCCGCTTCATAAAGGACCTCGGGGATGGTTTGCAGGGCTGCCAGGATCAATACCGTACCGAGTGGGGCAAAACGCCACGTATTGATGAGAATGATGGAGATCATCGCTAATCTCGGGTTGCCTAAGAATGAGACCGGTTCTTGGGTTAGGTGCAGATAGCGCAGGATCGGATTGACGATGCCCACCGTCGGTTCGAGCAGCCAACGCCAGAGGATCGCCGTGACGACCGCGGGGATGATCCAAGGCGTCAGGATAAGACTGCGCACCACGTTCCGCCCGGCAAACCTGCGGCGAAGCAATAACGCGACGAACATGGGCAGGCTCAACTGGAGCACCAGGTTACCGGACGTCCACCAGAGGGAGGTACGGGCGGCGCTCCAAAAAGCCGGGTCTCGTAGAACCTGGCGATAGTTCTCCAGCCCGGCGGGCTTCATCAAACCAAAACCGAAAGCGGTCTTCATGAAAGACAACTTGATGGCCGAGGCAAAAGGATAGGCCACGATCAAGACGATCCAGAGCACGGCCGGCGCCAGCAACAGCCACCCGATGATCGGCTTACGCTTCATTTTAACCTCCAGGTCTCTGACTCCTACGGAGGTCGGGGGGCAGGCGCCCCCCGACTCAGGTCCCACGTCTTAGTTCGCGGACAGTTTTTCGATCTGCTCGTGGCCCCATTTTGCCGCCTGTTCGGGGGTCATCTCGCCAACCACAACTTTCTGCGCGATCTCCGCCAGGATGTTGGAGCCCGCCACGCCAGCGATCGCGGGGTTGGGCTTGCCGTATTCAAAGCCATAGAGCTTGCCGTACTTAACGGACTCGATGATCCGTTTGGCGGCATCCGGGAACCTTGCCGTCATGGGATTCTGCCACCAACCTTTGTAGTTGGAACCCGAGGTCGTCACCGGTAGGAACCCCATCGGTTCGGTATTGGCGATGATGGTGTTCATCTCGGGGCTGAGCATGAAGGTGATGAACTTCTTGACCGCCTCATAGTTCCCGCGGTCCTTGACCTGCTTAAAGATGGTCACGTCGTTGCAGAAATTGATGCTGCCCCTGACGCCATCCGCCGGGTAGGGCTGCTCCGCCCATTCCAGGTCGAAATTCTTCGCCTCGTAGAAGCGCCGTGCGCAGGGAATGCCATTGCCCATCATCATCGCCACTTTACCGGAGGCAAAGCTCATTTCCTGAATGCCCCAGTCCCACGAGGTCGAACCCGGGGGTGCGTACTGCGAAAGCTCCTTGAAGAACTTCAACGCTCTGACCGTGGCCGGGCTGTTGAAATTGACCCTGCCGTCCTTGTCGTAGAGCGTCGCGCCGACGTTGATCATGAGAGAGTAGAATTCGGACTGGCAGAGGAGGTTCTTGGCGGTGCCCAAACCGATGCCGTAGATGTCGATCTTGCCATCGTTATCCACGTCGACCGTGCATTTCTTGGCGTATTCCAGGAACTGGTCCCATGTCTTCGGCGGACTTGTGGTCCCGACGTACTGTTTGAAATAGCTCGGGCGGTAAGACAAGCCGTAGGACATGGTGAAGACCGGCACGCCCCAATAATGGCCGTCGTAGTAGTACTGGGAGAGCTGCGATTTGATGAAACCATACTTGGCGTCGATAGCCTTGACGACTTCATCGGCGGGGATGATGCCGCCCGTCTGTTTCATGGTCAGGGTCAGATCGGGCAGGGAGAACATGAAGTCGGGCGGATTGCCGGCCGAAACCGCCGACAGGGCCTTCGTAACCGCGTCGCCCCACGGTACCACATGCTGGGTCACCTTGATGCCGGGGTTCTGCTTCATGAAGGCGTCGATCACCTTCTGGAACCCGGCCACGCGGTGCGAAGGCGCCTCGTGATGCCAGAAATTAACCTGTATCTGGGTGGCAGCCACCGAGGGAATCACGATACTGGCCAGTAACGTCAGGACAAAACACGCCAACACCAACCTGCGGACATTTCCCATTACTCTTCCTCCCTGATTTTGATGTAGGTCGTCCAAAGGTTACGCGCCGCGACCACATTC
>JBLNCE010000205.1:0-12547 GCA_050260415.1 Bacteroidota bacterium
CCGTCGGCATGATACATCTTCAAAACAAGCCCCCCGTCTTGGTTGACTAAGCAGGATCTCCGCCCACGCTAGCGAACAAGATCCCAGTTTGCACATTACACGGATCCGAACTGAGGAGGGAATCACCGCATGAACATCGGTTACCCCGTGGGGAGCTGCGCCAATCACGGGCCGGCGCCCATCCCCCAGGAAGGCAAATGGGTCAAGTCCAAGCGCATCGAGGATATCTCCGGCCTGACCCACGGCGTGGGCTGGTGCGCGCCGCAGCAGGGCGCCTGTAAGCTGACCCTGAACGTTAAGTCCGGCATCATCCAGGAGGCGCTGGTGGAGACGATCGGCTGCACGGGCATGACGCAGTCGGCGGCCATGGCCGGCGAGATCCTGCCGGGCAAGACCATCCTCGAAGCGCTCAATACCGACCTGGTCTGCGACGCGATCAACGTGGCCATGCGCGAGCTGTTTCTCCAGATCGCCTATGGGCGCAGTCAGACGGCTTTTTCCGAGGGCGGCCTGCCCGTGGGCTCGGGCTATGAGGAACTGGGGCACACGCTCCGCTCCATCATCGGCACCATCTACGGTTCGACCAAGACCGGCCCCCGCTACTTCGAGATCGCGGAAGGGTACGTGACCAAGCTGGCGCTGGACGAGGAGAACCAGATCATCGGCTACCAATTCGTGAATCTCGGCAAGCTGATGGCCAAGATCCGCGGCGGCGCCGAGCCCAACAAGGCGTACGAGGAATCGGTCGGTACCTACGGCCGGTTCGGCGAGGCGGCGAAGGTCATCGATCCGAGGGCGGAATAGAGGGAGAAACCTAACCCCCGTCCCCTTCCCTAAAGGGAAGGGAGCCAATGGGTGAACATGTAAAGGGCACGGAGGAGTTGGATGGAGAGGCGAGATGTTGTCACAGGCCAGATGATCGATGCGATCGAGCGATGCATGCGCATTGATCTTGCGACGCTAAAGGAGGTATCATAAATGGCTCAATTTGAAGGCATGGAACGCAGAATGCCAAAGATCGAAGCCAAGCTCAAGGAGCTGGGCTTTGCGGATTTGGAAGCAGCCAGAGACTTCTGTCTGGCAAAAGGCATCAACGTGGAGGAGACGGTCAAGGGCGTGCAGCCGATCGCGTTCGAGAACGCGGTTTGGGCTTATACGCTGGGCACGGCCATTGCGCTAAAGAAGGGAACCAAGGTGGCGGCCGACGCGGCGCGGGCCATCGGCGAGGGGCTGCAGGTCTTCTGCGTGCCGGGGTCGGTGGCGGACCAGCGCCAGGTCGGCATCGGCCATGGCAATCTCGGCGGCATGCTGCTGGAGGAGCAGACGAAGGTCTTCGCCCTGGTCGCGGGGCACGAGTCGTTTGCCGCCGCCGAGGGGGCCTCGGGCATCACGAAATACGCGGACAAGGCGCGCAAGGAACCGCTCCGCGTCATCCTCGTGGGGCTGGGCAAGGATGCGGGCCAGATCATCGCCCGGGTGACCGGCTTCACGCACGTGGAGACGGATTACGACTTTTCCAAGGGTGAACTCAAGATCCTCAACACCAAGACCTACGGCAAGGATCCGAACCGGCAGAAGGTCAAGGTCTACGGCGCCGCCTCGGTGGACGAGGGCGTGGCCATCATGCGGCACGAGCAGGTGGACGTCTCCATCACCGGCAACTCCACCAACCCGACCCGCTTTACCCACCCGACGGTCGGCACCTACAAGAAGTGGTGCGCTGAGAACGGCAAGCGCTTCTTCTCCGTGGCCTCGGGCGGCGGCACCGGCCGCACGCTCCATCCCGACAACATGGCCGCCGGGCCGGCCAGCTACGGCTTTACCGACACCCTGGGCCGCATGCACGGCGACGCGCAGTTCGCGGGCTCCAGTTCGGTCCCGGCGCACGTGGACATGATGGGCTTCATCGGCATGGGCAACAACCCCATCGTGGGCGCGACCGTGGCTCTGGCCTGCCAGGTAGCGGGGGCGCTGGGGTAAGAGCGGGCAAAAGGCAAGAGGTAAGAGGCATTAAGCAAAGGACAAGCTTGTCCACCGTAGCTCTAGCGAAGGTGGAAGGCAAAAGGGAATAGGTAGGTGTCCACCGCGGCTTTTGTCAAATGTCGATGATTGAATCCAGGGGCGCACGGCTTGTGCGCCCCTGCCTTACGGTAATTCATTTTCCCATGACCCGGTTTCGCTGGACCAGGAGATCCACATGATCCGCCTCAAACTCGCACTCATACGTCCCTAATCTTGGATTTCGAAAGCACCTTGACTGGTGGCGGCTTTGGCGCAATAGCTCGTACGCGGGAAAGCCGCAGGAAGTTGCCTGTGGCCACCAACGGGACGCCCTGCCGCTTGAGAAGTTCGAGATTGTCGCCCCGTTCACCCGCACCGTGGAGGAAGAGAATGAGGGGCCGTTTCAAATAAAACCGGATCGCGTTCCCTTTTCGTGTATTCTGTGTGTTTCGGGGTTACGATCGGGGCTTCTCACGCCGCTCTTAGGAAGGCTTTTTTGACCACCGCTCCCGCAGAAAATGCGCGGCCATCTTGGGCTGCCGCTCGCGCGTGAAGACGCCCTTGCGGTTGCCGAGCACCCGCCGCACGCTCTGGCCGGTCATAAAGTCGGCCAGGTTCCAAACGTGCTCCCCGGCCACGAAACTGAGTTCATCAAGGGTTTCCCCGTAGATACGCAGGAATTCCACCTGATACTCCTCGGAGAACATCTGGGGAGGCAGGGCGTGCATGCCCGCGATGGTGTCGGCGCCGAACTCGGTCAAGACGACTGGTTTGCCGTACTTGGCGTGCCAGCGGCGGAGGTCGTGCGCGAGCCGCTCCTTGACCGCATCCAGGCGGCCGCACTCACTGTACCAGCCGTAGTAACGGTTCACGCAGATAAAATCGAACAGGTGGCCGCATTGTTCCTGGTCTACGCCGACGCAGGTCACCATGGTCACCGGCCGGTCGCCGTCCAGGCGCCGGATGGTCGCCGCGACACGTTCGAAGTATGGTAACGCGGCAGGCTCCCCCGACTCCGGTTCGTTGGCCACACTCCAGGCGATGACGCTGGGGTGGTTTTTATCCCGCTGGTAGAGCTCCGCAAGCATGCGGCAGTGGTTGGCCAGGGTCTTGTCGTTGACGCGCGCCGGCGAGAAAGCGCCGTGTTCGCTCCGCAACCCCACCGCCGGACACTCGTCGATCACCAGCAGCCCCAGACGGTCGGCGAGCTGCATAAGTTCCTCCGCGTAGGGGTAGTGGGAAGTGCGGAACGAGTTGGCCCCCAGCCATTTTAGCAGATTCAAGTCTTTTTGGATGAGGGGCAGATGCAAGCCTCGCCCCACGAGGTGAAAATCGTCGTGGCGGCAACAGCCCTTGAGATAGATTGGTTCGCCGTTTAAAAGGATCCGGTCGCCCTGGATCTCGATCGTGCGGATCCCGAATGTCTCGGTGTACGCGTCGATCACCTCGCCGTGTGCGTCGAGCAATTCGACCTGAAGCTTATAGAGGCAAGGGCGGTCCGGGCTCCACGTTTCGTACGCCGCCAGCGTGAATTCGCCGCGGTCGGCGTGGGTCGTCTGCTCCGCGGCCACGCGTCCCAGGCGGTCGAGGATGCGCACCCGGCGCCGGGCGGCTTCGCCGTCAATCGTTAAATCGTACGCCACCCGCGCCTTGCCTTCCACGATGGCAGTGCGGACCGTCACGTCGGCCAGGTAGGTTTGACCGGTGGTGTATAGATGCACCGAGCGATGGAGGCCGGCATAGTTGAAGAAATCGAAGTGCTGCTCCAGGTATTTTTTGTCCGTCCCGGGCAGCGTCTCCAGGCTGCCTGGCGGGATGCAGGTCCAGTCGAGAATATTGTTTACTCTGACGGCCACCATGTTCTCCGCGCCCGGTTTGAGCAGGGAGGCCGTGTCCGCCTCGCACGGCAGATGCCCGCCATCGCGCTCCATTAGCTTTTGCCCGTTGATCCAGACCGTCGCCCGGTAGTTGACCGCACCGAGCCGGAGCCAGATCCGCCGGCCGGACCAAGACGCGGGGACGAAAAACCGCCGCAGATACCAGACGCTGCCCAGATAGTCCCGCAGGTCCGGCCGGGCGACGAGTTCGTTGAAACTGGCCGGCACGGCCATGGGTTCAGGGTCCGGCAACGCCTGAAACCAGCCTTGCGCCTCGCCAGCCTCGTCGGGATCGATCTGAAAGTCCCAGAATCCGTCCAGGGTGCGCAGTTCGCGCCGGGCGTTCTCTTGTGGGTAGAGCATGGCAAAGCCTCCCATTCTACTGGTTAGTTATAAGCGCCTCTCCGTTTCTCGAACTCCTCCAGCATCGTCATGAAGTTATCGTATTTCGTCCCCACGGCGATCGAATGGCTGCTGCCGAAGATGTACCGGCCGCCCGGCGCGCCGGCTTCAACGGCGCGGCGCACGTCCCCGGCCACGTCTTCCTTTGTCCCGCCGACCAAGTGCTCGACCGCCACGCCGCCCCATAAGCAGAGCCGGTCCCCGTACCGCTCCTTGACCGCGGACAGGTCCATCCCGGCCGAGGGTTGGATGGACTGGTAGCAGTCGTAGCCTGCCTCGACGAACATGTCCAGGAGTTTCCAGTTGTTGCCGCAGGCGTGCTTGACGACGAACTTGCCGTGACGCTTCACATTGTCCACGCGCGCCTCGATCGCGGGCAGGCAGTATTGTCTGAACATCGCCGGCGAGATCATGGGCCCCGCGTTGTACGCAAAGTCCTGCCCCCAGATGACGCCGTCGATGCCGGGACGAAGGTAATATGCGTCCTTGGCGTTGGCCTCCGCGAGCGCCTGCCGGTAGGCCGCCTCGACCAGTGACGGATTGAGGGCGTACTCGGTCAGGCCGCGCTCCATCCCGCCCAGGAGGATCAGGCCGACCTCACCCCCGGAAGGGCCCAGGAAGAACTTCTCCGGCCCCAGGTCTTCGATGACGTGGTCCAATACCTCGAAGACGGAGGGGTCCGGGGGGAGGGGTTCCGCCTGGGTGAAGTCCTCTTCCCTGAAGGTGCGCGTCCATGCGGTTGGGTCATGGACCATCGTGATGTTCGCCGTGACCGCCGAGTACTTATAGACGCGGCCCGCATCGTCGATCCACGTGCCGTCGTCGACCCGCCGCGGCGGCTTGGGGCGGTAATCCTTTGGCGGAACGAGGTAGGGCGAGAGATTGACGAGGTCCAGGCAATCCAGCTTGCGGTGGAGGGCCACCAGGTCCTCTTCCCAGCTCTGAACGACTTCATCCCGGCGGCCTTCCCAAAAGGCGATCCGGCTCTTGGCCTTGGCGCGCAGATAAGTCTCATGGCCCAGGATTCGCTGCACCGTGTCGAAGTCGACCGCGAATTCGCCGAAGGGAATCTTGTCGGGGATCCCGCCCGCTAGAGCTGTGCGCACGCGTTCCTTGCCGGTCATGGGATGCCGCCTCCGATGTGGTCTTCTATTGTAGGAACTCATCCCCGGCCCCCCTCTCTTTTGAAGGGAGGGAGTGTCGAGGCGGTCCATGCCATGCGGATCCCGCTGCTCTTCGGGGAGGCGCGGACGCAGGCATGAGCGTATACGTTTCTCTACAAGCGACCTACGGGGTCCTATGACATCCTTTCAAATCAAAGCCCCCGATTACGTCAGCATAGGTGGCGATGGCCTGTTCGCCCCGTTCCGTCAGCTTATATACGCCCCTCTCCACCCGCTCGAACCAGCCATAATGGTTGTCCTGGAGAATAGCGCCGGTTTTCTGCGATCCCGTCGCTTGCCGCAGATCCTTGACCTTTGCCGTTCCCCTGGCCAGCAAGGCGTTTGCGACGCGCAATGCCTCTTCGCGATAGACCGTAACCACGGGACGCCGATTGCCGCCGCCGACATTGTAATCGCCTGTTCGCTGATGAAACTCGCCCAAGAGGAACCGGCGTTTCTTCGGCGCCGGCCTCGGTGCATAAGGCCCGGGATCGCAGACGATCTCCACCCGCGAGCTTTGCGCCGCAAAGTGAACCGCGATCAGCCCAAGACCCAAGCGGCGGCAGAGACCTTGCACTTTGTACCAGTGGCGGCGCGCCGCGCTTTTGGGCGCTTCCACGGCCAGATAGACCGCGTCGGTAAGCGTCAAACGTTCGATGCCTTGCAGGACGAGCGTCAGATTCACGGCCGGTTTGAGTTCGACCACGACGAGTTCATCGCCGCGTACCGCCACCAGGTCGCAGCTTTTGACTTCCCCGCGGACTTCATAGCCCTGGGCTTCGAGGAATAGTTTGACGGGGGCATAGAGGGCGGTCTCGTTCCGTTTCCGCATTTCGGGAGTCTCCTCGGCGTCTGTCTCCGGCAGGTCTTTTCGACGCAGGCGGGCTTCATCCCTGTTCCGACGGCCGAGTCCAAAGTGAATAAGTCGAAGGCCGGAAACCCTGCAAGACCTTTGCCTTGTGCGTGACCGTTTGCGTTACGCAATTATCATCGGAGGCAATTTTGGTATTTACGGATCGCCGTTTCTTTTTGTATAGTTGATCTGTAACGCGCGTCACGATCGGGCGGGCCGTGAAAACACCGGCGGTTATTCGCGGTTCGCGACCCTGATGCGGCTTGGGCCGCCGCGTTGCATAGCGCGGATCATGAAAGATGGGGGGACGCGCCATGGCCAAGAGACATATCCTTCGCGATAAGACGGAACTGGTATGCTTCGTTGAGGGCAAGAAAGACTTCAAGGTCGTCAATCTCACCTACGAAAAGATAGCCGGCATCAGAATCGAAGCATGCAAGGAGTTCCGCTGGTTCAGGTTCGTACCTTCGGAGATGATCGTCATCACCGTGAAGGGGCGCAACCAGCCGCTCGTTTATAAAAAAGCCAAGGAGAAGAAGTACTTCCAGGAATACAAGGATCTGCTCGCTGAGTTCGCCCGCGAGCACTGGCTTTCGTTCAGGGATCTCACCATTGGCGGAGAGGCGGAGGCCTGAGTATTCCGCATGGGACTCTGGACGGCGTGCCGGTCATCGTTTGCAACGGTTCCGTCCGCGGCTCGGACAAGTAAAAAACGCCTTACCGACACCGCGCCGTCTGGGATATGCTTGGACAGGCGCGTTGATTGACATGCCCCGCAACCGCCGTTGCATGCAGCCCATGAAGCCCGGCCGCGCGAACCGCGTGGCCGGGCTCTAGCGATCCACGGCGCCAACGAGTTTGTCCGCCCGTCATTCGGCGCGAAGCCCGCCCGGCCCCTCGATCGCGCCTTTACCTCCCTCTCCGGCTTTCCGTGATACCGGTTCCCCGAGCCTAGAAACCGTGTGAGGCAAGCCGATGCAGATGCTTCCATGGCAGTCGCTAGGCTTTCCGCTATCCTGCGGTGAGACGGCGACGTCCCACCCTCTTGAGCATAAGGAGGTCCAGGAGCCCCTGGGCAGGAAGCCCGAGGTCGCGTAGGACACGGAAGTCCGAGAGCGACTGGTTCCGGTCGGGCTTCGATAAACTCAGCCCCCTGAGCCTGTCGAAGGGCGGGATTCCTTACGCAATGCCATTTCTCCAGAACCTAGCTCATGGTGAAAAAGCGGAGAACCATCGCTTTTTCACCATGAGGATAATCAAGGAAAATGGCATTGTCGTATGGGTGTGCGACCACACTCCTGCGAAAACGACGTTTTCCTTGATTTATTCGTCGATAGAAGACAGCGGTGAACCATCGCTGTCTTCTATCGACGGTCATTGGCGTAACGTCGATTTCGCGTGGTCCGGGAGGGTGCGGCCTGCTCTGAGCAGGATGGGAATGTGGCCATCCTGGCGAGCGGGCTTGCCAACATCCTGTCGAAGAGGAGGACGGATAGTGCCTCCCGCGACCCAGAATTGTTAACAGATGAAAGCTTGTCCGACCCTACAAACTTGACGTAGTACAAGATAAATGGTTGAAGAAAAGACGAAAGGGCTGTGGTGGGGGCATGGCGGTTCCAAGTGCTCATCGCGCCGGCACTCCGGTTCGCGGCGGGATTGCGCCCCGGGTCAAACTGGGCGTGACGAAACTGCTTGCGGAGCCGGAGAAATATCTCGGCAAGGCGCGGGCGCGCGTCGGTCTCGTCGCCAACTACAATGCGGTGGACGAGAACGCGACCCCGATCGTGAGGCTCTTTGGCGCGTGCCCATCCGTCAAGCTTTCCCGGATCTTTACCGCGGAGCATGGCTTGTGGGGCTGCGAGCAGGCCGGGGTGAGATTGGGGCATACAGTCGACGCACACACCGGTGTCGAAGCGATCAGCCTGTATGGGGAGACGCAAAGGCCGACCCCGGAGATGCTTCATGATATCGATGTCCTGATATGCGACGGCAATGATATCGGCGCGCGTTACTGGACCGGTCTTGCGACGGCGGCGCTATGCATCGAGGCCGCGGCGGAGGCGGGGAAGCCCATCATCGTAACGGACAGGCCCAATCCGCTCGGCGGGAAGATGGTCGAAGGCGGTCTCCTCGACCTCGCGTACCGTTCGTTCGTCGGCTATGACCGGATACCGATCCGCCATGGCATGACCCCGGGAGAACTGGCGGCGATGTTTGCCGGTGAAGCCCGGCTCGATGTGGATCTCAGGGTGATTCCCATGGAGGACTGGCGGCGAGACATGCTTTTCCCCGAGACCGGCCATTTCTGGACCGGCACACCCAACATGCCGACGTTTGAGACCGCCCTTGTCTATCCCGGGACCTGCCTTTTCGAGGGCACGACGCTCTCCGAAGGAAGAGGAACGGCCAAGCCGTTCAGACTCATCGGCGCGCCCTGGTTGGACGCGATCGGCCTCGCCGACAGGCTGAACGCCATGGATATTGGCGGCGCGCGCTTCAGACCGGCGCGCTTCAGGCCGATGTTTTCAAAGCATGGCGGGGTGGAGTGCGCCGGCGTCGAAGTGTACGTGACCGAGGCAAGAGCGCTCCAGCCGGTCCGTCTGGGGCTCTCGATGCTCCAGGCCGTGAGAGAGCAGAACCCGGAGGCCTTTGGCTGGCACGGCGCGGGGGATCAAGGAGACAAGGCGGGCGCGGCCGGAGGGCGGCGTCTTTTCATCGATCTTCTGGCCGGAGGCACGGATCTTAGAACCTGGATTGAGGATGGCGCGACCCCGGATGCGATCTTGGGCAGGTGGGAACCTGGGATTGCTCGGTTCATGAAGAGACGGGAGCGCTATCTCATGTACGGGTAGCGGATTAATGGCTGTGAGTGAGGATGCGACAAGCCCTTTTGGGCGCACCGCACTAGGCGTGGCGATGCTGCCGTGGTTGCCCAAGGCCGCCGCCGGCATCGCCGGCGGCCGTCACCGCGAGATTTTCACCCGCATCCCGCGGTTGCAGCCGCAACATTGGTCTCAAGGAGCGATCGAGGAATGACGATCGTCGCCGGATTCGACCTGGGGGGGAGCCACGCGGCGTGCCTCGTGGCGGACGGTGAGGGACGGATCCTCGGCCGGGGTACGGGCGGTCCGGCCAATATGGCCAACCTCGGACGGGAGCAGGTACTGGCAGCGATCGGGGAAGCTCTGTCCGGCGCGGTGCGGGCGCTTCCCGGCGGCGTGGCGGCCGTGATGCGCTGTGTAATTGGCGGGGCCGGGGGAGGTTCCGAGGAAAAGGGGAAGGAACTGGCCGTTCTGGCGCGGGCGGCCGGCTTGGCCTGTCCGATCGCGGCGACACATGACGCGGCCATCGCCTTGGCCGGTGCCTTGCTGCTGCGCCCCGGTATAATCGTCATGGCCGGGACCGGGAGTATCGCATACGGAGTGGACGATAACGGTCACCGGGTCCGCGCCGGCGGCTTTGGCCCGCTCCTCGGCGACGAGGGAAGTGGATACTGGATCGGTCTGCGGGGGCTGCGCGCAGCCTTCCGGGCCTTCGACGGGCGCGATGAAGCAACCGTTCTGACGGCGCGCCTGGCGGAATCCCTGGGTTTGTCCGGTGCGGAAGGCTTTGCCCAATTCCCATATGAGCCGGCGAGGCTGAAGCCGGCGTCGGTGGCCGCTCTGGCGCCCGCGGTCTTCAGGGCCGCGAGGGAAGGCGACCCCATCGCCGCCGGGATCCTGGACGAGGCGGCGGCGGAGTTGGCCCTCCTGGCCCGCGCGGTCGCTAAACGCCTGGAGGGCGGGGTTCAGCTGCCCCTGACTTACGGCGGCGGACTCTTCCGCGCGGGGAAGGCGCTTCTGGATCGGCTGCGGGTACACCTTGCGCGGTATGAGCCCAATCTGCGTCTCCAGGCGCCCGCCGGGTCTCCGCTGCTCGGAGCGGTGCTCATGGCGCTGGCGGAGGAAGGCATACCCGCCGCCCGGGTGGCAAAGCGGTTGCGCGCGGAGATGAATGATAGCTTTGTACGTCGCCGGGTCCAAGAGTCAGAGCCGGAAAGCCCATAGAAGACAAAAAGAAAGAGGAAGGAAACGTGGGACGCACGCTCGGTATCCTTATGCTCGTCCTCGCCGCGGCCGCGGATCAAGGCCTTTGCCCACGGTTCATAGATGGCCGTCAAGCATGAGAGCCCCCCACGGGCGTGGGGGGCTCTTCCCGATGAGAAGCGGCTATTTTCGCGGCATTCTTGCCTGCTGGTTAAAACCACGCCAGGCCATGGCATAGAGCCAGCTCTGCCTTCGCGGGAGCCGCCCGGCGCTCAGGTTCTCCGCCCAGCGGGCCTCGGCTGCGGCCGCCTCGTCGAAACACCGTTTCGAGTAAGATGCACGTTCCTCGGCGCTCATCTCCGCGAAAGCCCCCTCGATAAAGCGCCGCTCCAACTCGTCGCGCTGCGGGCGCAAGCGTCCCATCGCAGTATTATAGTTCCGCAAGATCGCCCGATGCAGGGCTTCATGCCGCCAGAACAGGGTTGCGTCATCATGGATGCCGCAGGGTACCGGACCCCAATGCGACATTTCTCCGCCGAGCCAGAACGGCTTGAACACGCTGGTGCAAGGCGCGGATGTACCGGTGGCGAAATGCGTCCCTCCCCCCGGCGCCAGATGGGAAACGAGCGAGCCCGTGGTCTGATAGGCACCGATGGGTCCGCAACCGGCATGCCAACATACGGTGGCGTCCGCCAGCCGCCGCGCCGGGGTCCAGCCCGCCCCCGGATCCGTGCCGTGATCGCGCAGCACGTTCATGACCGTCTGGACCGTGATCTTGCCCTTGGCGGCGGCCAGGAGGCTCGTGGTCCTGGCCTGGCGGCGCGCGCTACGGTTGGCCCGCGTGTGGAGAGGCTCGGAGTAACAGCGCTCGAAGTGAAATTTCTCACGCCGCTTGCACCAGCGCCGGTCGATGGCGTAGGCGACCAGGTCCTCCGAGGCCAGGTCCCATTTGGCGCCGATCGTAATCCCATTGGAGATTGTGCGTATGTCTTTGACCTGTTCCGCCGCCCACTGACGTCCCGCGGTCTCCAGGACCCAGGCCTCGTTGGGATCCGCCAGGATAAAGCTGTTGTGATAATACGAAGGCAGTAGAAAACCACAGTTGCCGCCCTGACCGTGAGCGGCGATGAGCGACGTGATGACGTTCAAGGCTTCTTTGGCCGTACGGCCCCGCTCGAGCCCCAGGCGGACGAGGTCCATACCGGTGAGGTTCGGACCTTCCTCATGGGGAACACGGGTGAACAGAGCCTCGTTGCCGATGGCCACCCCATGTTCGTTGACTCCCATCTCCGCGCCCCAGATCCAGAACGGCTTGGCCAAGATCACCTCGTATGTCCGTTGGACTTGCGGAATCTCCAGGTAGGTGCATTTGACCTCGCTACCCGGCGGATGGTTCGCGGCGGGAATACGGACCAGATGGTGGGCTTCGTTCGGTTCGCGGTCGGAGTTCTTGCCGAAGACCACCGCCCCATCGGCGGTAACGTTGCCGAGGGCCACGACGGTATCACACATATATTTTCCCCCTTCGGATTGCACAGTCAAGCGGCGTCTGCACGGCGGGTTACAGCTTGCCTCCGGTCCGGACGGATCCTGTTGGAATAGGTTCGACGCCGAGGCGGCGCTTCCTGCGCGGCGGCGTATCAAGATGGACCTGGCTGTCTTCATCCAGCACGGCGGACGGATTCCCGCGCCGCTGCAAGCCTTGACGGACTAGGAACATCAGTCCTGGACGGATGGAGGGGCGTCACGTTCACCGCCCACCGGCGTATCTGGTGAATTCTTCTTTGTTTTTTCCAGCGGATTGCCTATAATGGGCACGTTTTCCGTTTTGTAAACATCAGCATATGTTGAAAAATAGATCGATTTACAGAGAATTGGGCTTTCTTATAGGATGATGGTGGCAGAGTGGGTTTCCAAGTAGCCCGGTCTCTTTTGTGAACTCGGAATTCGCGCAAGGGAGTGATGGCAGAAGAGGCGGATCGTGAACTGGACCGGGAGCCTTGGACGATTCCCCTTGGATGGGTCATCCCGCACTTCATTAATGGAACGAAGGAGAGGGTGGTCTAGTGCGCCTACAGCTTGTGTTCGTCGTGGTTTTATCGCTGACCTTGGGGATCATGCTGTTTGTCCAGCCCGTGCAGGTCGGAGCGGCCGGCGTCCCCGACACGGTCGAGGGTAACTACCGCGGTTATCTGACCACGCCGCAGGAGCTGGCGGTCATCAAAC
>JBLNCE010000206.1:0-37816 GCA_050260415.1 Bacteroidota bacterium
GCCCTTTGCGCTCTCGGGAATTCGCACCTCCCGGGGTTGCCCCCCTGGGGGCGTTGGTTTTTTTATACCAATTTTTGGCGGGGGGGTAAATAAAAAAAACGCCTCCGAGAGAGATTCAGCATAAGGGACGGGCGGCCTGCGCGGCCGCCCGTCCCGTCCCAAGAACTCATATCACCAGGTAGATCGGCTCTTCCCGGCAATAGTGACAGCGTGGCGGGGGCGTCCAGCCGGTGAACGGCGTCGCGCGGAAAAGATGCACGTCGGGCGGCGCCCCGTAAGCCTCGAGGAAGTCGTCGATGGCCGTTTCCAGGTGGTCGGCGCAGACCGCATACACGGCGCGCCTATCGCACGATGCTGATGCGAACATTCGCCGTGTGCCGACGCCAGACGCGGCCCAGGGCGCCTTGGACCAGGCGGTAGTAGACGACGGGCAATCGTTCCCCCACCCGGCGGCTGGAGACGAACCCCACCAGGTCAAAGTCAGGGGTGATCTTGTGCCCGCCGACTTCCACCAGAAGGTCGTACTGTCGCAGCTTGGCGGCGGCCGCCCCGCTTCCCGGCAGGACCTCGCTGATCAAGGCGGCGTAGTCCACCGGCACCCTGCTGCCGGTGGCGTTCTCCAGCCGGGCAAGACCGTTCTCATCGTAGAGCGAATAGACGATCCCCAGGCCGGGGCGCTCCACCCGCCCGCGGGCAATGAGCTGTTTGGCCACGTCCTTGGCGGTGTTGATCGGGATGGCAAAGCCGATGCCCTGCGCCTGGGCGACGATGGCGGTGTTGATCCCGACCACCTCCCCGTCGCTGTTCAGCAGGGGGCCGCCGCTGTTCCCGGGATTGATCGAGGCGTCGGTCTGGATCATCCCCCGGAGGACACGGTTTTCGTCCACGCGGAGCGTACGGTCCACCGCGCTGATGACGCCCATGGTCACCGTATTGCGCAGATTCTCGCCGAGCGGGTTGCCGATGGCCACGGCAAACTGGCCCACCTGGATGCGGTCCGAGTCGCCGAGCCGGGCCACGGTGAGGTCGCGGCCGTCGACCTTGATGACCGCCAGGTCGGTCAGGGCGTCCGTCCCCACCACCTCCGCCGGCAGCTGCCGGCCGTCGGAGAGGATCACCGCGATCTGCACCTTGCCGTCCTGTCCTTCCCGGACGGATTCCGAGCCGGCCACGACATGATTGTTCGTGAGGATGTAGCCGTTCTTGTCAAAGATTACCCCGGAGCCGAGACCCTCCCGGGTCAGCTCATGGGGCTGAAAGAAGATGTCGAGCACGGTCTGCTGCTCGCGGGTGGCGATCATCACCACCGCCGGACCCACGCTCTTCACCACGTTTATGGTCGCCTGCTCGAGCGCCTTTGCGGGCAATGCCTGCTTCGGGTCGAGGACGGGCGGCTGCGTCGTGCGGACCAGTTGCGCGGGCGTGTTTTCCTGGCGCGGAGCGGCCTGAGGCACCAGGGCCGCTCCCAGATCCGTGTATCTCAGGCCCAACAACACGAGCAGTCCGCCCACCACCGCGGCGGCCAGCATCATGGAAAAGAAGAAACCCAGACCGTTTCCGCGCCGGCGATAAGACATCCGTATTCCCCCTTGTGCAACCTTTCCGACTGCAGGATATGAGGCCCTTCAGCAGACCGCCCGATCGCGCGCTGCGGTCACCGTTTCGCCGACCCAGGCCGCCAGGTCGTCGCGCTCGCTCTCGCTCGGCGCCTCGACGTAGGCCCGGACCAGCGCCTCGGTGCCGGAAGGCCGGAGCAGGAACCACGCCCCGTCCGCCAACAGGCATTTCACCCCGTCCAGGCGCCTTACCTCGGTGACCTCCCGCCCCAACGCCCGCCGGGGCGGCTCGGCCGCGAACGAGCGCAACAGGCGGTCGCGCTCTTCGTCCGGAAGATGCAGGTCGAGACGTTTGCTATAATAACCGCCGTACCTAGCCCGCAGTTCCCGCAGGGTCTCCCCCAGCGGCCTGCCGGTCAGGGCGCGCATCTCAGCGGCCAGCGCGCAGGCCAAAAGGCCGTCCTTTTCCGGGATATGGCCGCGAATGGAGAGGCCGCCGCTTTCTTCCCCGGCCAGGATCACCGGCCGGGTGCGCATCATTTCGGCCAGGTATTTAAAGCCCACCGGCGTCTCGGCCGTCTCCGCGCCGTAATCCGCGGCGATGGCATCCACCAGGTGCGTCGTGGCGACGGTGCGCGCCACGGTGCCCCGCCAGTTCCTGCTCTGCAGCAGGTGGGCAAGGAGGAGCGCGATAACCTCGTTCGGGGAGAGAAAAGTGCCGTCGCCGTCGACCACCCCGAAACGGTCCGCATCCCCGTCCGTGGCCAAGCCCAGGGCGTTCGGCAGGGCGGCAACCCGTTGCCGCAGTTCGGCCAGGTTGGCCTCCTGCGGATCGGGCATCCGGCCGCCGAAGAGCGGATCGCGCCGGTCATGCAACGTCTCGAGACGGCACGCCTCGCCGAAAAAAGCCTGGAGCAGGCCGCGCCCCGAGGCGAACATCGGGTCCACGACGAGGGTCAGACCCGACGAGGCAATGGCCTCTCGATCGACCAATTCCGCCAGATGCGCGAAGTAGGCCGGGAGGGGATCGATCTCCCGCACCAGGCTCTCCCGTGCCGGTCCGGGCGGCTTCCCTTCCTCCCCCCGTTCCGCCAGGCGGCGGGCGAGAAAGGCCTCGATCTCCGCCGTGATCGCCGGGGAGGCCGGCCCGGCGTATTCCGGGATGAACTTGATCCCGTTGTATTCCGGTGGATTGTGGCTGGCCGTGAACATGACCGCGCCAAAGGCCCCTTGCTGGCGCACGGCGTAGGCCGTTACCGGGGTGGGCAGATCCCGGGAGGCGGCAAAGACGCGGATGCCGTTGGCGGCCAGTACCTCGACGGCCTCGGCGGCGAACCGGTCGGAAAAGAAGCGCGCGTCGTAGCCCACCACCACGCCGCGGTCCTCCCCGCCGCGTTGGCGCACGTGGTCCGCGATGGCCTGGACGACCAGGCGCACCGGTCCGATGGTGAAACGGTCGCACATCAGATCCCGCCAGCCGTCCGTGCCGAACTTGATCATGCCGAACCTCCCGCGCCGCGCCGAGACATCACCGGTGCCTGCACCTCCGCCGGAAGGCGGCGGATCACCCGCGCCTCATGACCGGGAGCGGTCAGACATTGAATCTGAAATTGATGATGTCCCCATCCTGGACAATATATTCCTTTCCTTCCAGGTGAAAAAGGCCTTTCTCCCTTACCTTCGCCATGGAACCCAGTTCCTCGAGGTCGCGATACTTGACGACCTCGGCGCGGATGAACCCCCGTTCGATGTCGGAATGGATCTTGCCCGCCGCATGCCTGGCATTGGTGCCGCGCGCGATGGTCCACGCCTTGACCTCGTCCTCGCCCACGGTGAAGAAGGAGATCAGGCCGAGAAGGTCGTAAGCCGCCCGGGCCAGGCGGTCGATCCCGCTCTGATCCGCCCCGAGATCGGACAGGAACTCGGCCCGATCCTCCGGCGCCAGACGATCGATCTCCAGCTCGATGCGGGCGCTGAGCGGTAGCACGGGCATCCGGCTCCTCGCGGCATAGGCGCGCACCCTGTCCCCCCCGGGGTGGTGACCGGCGCGGAACTGCTCCTCGTCCAGGTTCACCACCACGAGCACCGGCCGTTCGGTCAGGAAGGCGAATCCCCGCAACTGATCGCGTTCTTCCGCGGTCAGGGGCGCGTCGGCCACCCGGCCCTCGCCTTCGAGGACCGGCAGGATCTTCTCCAGGGCCGCTAGTTCGAGCTGGTTCTCCTTGCTCGGCTTCTTGCCCGTCCTGAGGCGCTCGATCCTTTTTTCCACGACGCCCAGGTCCGCCAGGAAAAGCTCGGTCTGGAGAAGCTCCAGGTCCCGTCCCGGATCGATCTCCCCCAGGACGTGCGGCACCTGATCGTTGCGGAAGGCCCGCACCACCTGGACCAGGGCGTCCACGTTGCGCGCGGCGGAAAGAAACTGGTTGCGTCCTTCGCGGCTTGCCCCGGTGGACAGCCCCGGCAGATCGAGGCATTCGATCTGGGCGTGGACCGTGCGCCGCGGCCGGTAAAGAGCCGCGAGGCGGTCGATGCGCCGGTCGGGTACGAGGGCCATGCCGATCCTGGCCTCGGGCCTCCCCCCGCCGAAGACATCCGTGGCCTCGTCGGCCCCCGTGAGCAGGTTGAAGATCGTGGTCTTGCCCGAGGCGGGCAACCCGACCAGACCGAGTTTCATTCCGGACCCTCCGTTTCCGGCGACCGTCGTCGCCGCCCCCGTGTCCCATCCATTGTACCAGATCCCCGCCTTGGGATGCACAGCGAAACACCCCGGGCCGACCCCCTTTTCATCGCGGGAGGTTTTGGTTAGAATGGAGGATGTATGCTGGGCCCAACGGAACAACAAGCGAGGCAAGACTCCCCGCCCCGGACTCCGGGCCCGAATCCCGCGCCCGTGGGGCGGCGGCCGCATAGCATTTCAAGGAGGCGGCGCCGGTTGTTTACGGACGTCGATGATCTGCGCTCCCAGGTAATAGAGACCGTGGCGGAAACCCCCGTCACGGACGTCCACACGCATCTTTTCACCCCTTCCTTCGGTCCGCTGCTCCTCTGGGGAATCGATGACCTCCTTACCTACCATTACCTGGTGGCCGAGACCTTCCGCCATCTGCGCCTGCCCTACGAGGAGTTCTGGCGGATGCCGAAGAGCGCCCAGGCGGACCTGATCTGGCGTACGCTCTTCATCGAGCGCAGCCCGCTCAGCGAGGCCTGCCGCGGGGTTCTCACCGTGTTGCAGGCGCTGGGGCTCGATCCGGCCGCCCGCGACCTGGGGGCCTACCGCGCCTACTTTGCCGGCCTGACGGCCCGGGAATACCTTGACAAGGTGCTCGCCCTGGCCAACGTGTCCTCGCTCGTCATGACCAACGACCCCTTCGTTCCGGCCGAGCGCCGCGTCTGGCTCGATGGCTTCGCGCCCGACCCCCGTTTCCATGCCGCTCTGCGTATCGACCCGCTCCTGAACGACTGGGACGGGGCCTGCCGCTCCCTGCGCGAGATGGGCTATCCCGCGGATCCCGCCTTCCCGGCCGAGACCGCCGCCGAGGTTCGCCGGTTCCTGGAGGACTGGATCGCGCGGATGCGGCCCGTATACCTCGCCGCTTCCCTGCCGCCCGATTTTGCCTGGCCGGATGGTTCAGTCCGGTCCCGCCTGCTGGAGCAATGCCTGCTGCCGGTGGCCGCGGCCCACGGCCTGCCCCTGGCGATGATGATCGGCGTCCGGAAACTGGTCAACCGGGGCCTGCGCTTGGCCGGGGATTCCGAGGGCAAGGCGGATACCGCCTCGGTGGAACGGCTCTGCGCCGCCTACCCGGACAACCGTTTCCTCCTGACCATGCTGTCCCGGGAGAACCAGCACGAATGCTGCGTGGCGGGGCGCAAGTTCGGCAACCTGCTCGTCTTCGGCTGCTGGTGGTTCATGAACAATCCCTCGCTCGTCGAGGAGACCACCCGTATGCGTCTGGAACTGCTCGGACCGGGCTTCGTGCCGCAGCACTCCGATGCCCGCGTTCTGGATCAGCTGGTATACAAGTGGAAGCATTCGCGGGAGGTCATCGGCGTCGTGCTGGCGGAGAAATACGCGGATCTCTGGCGCGCCGGCTGGTGCCCCACGCCGGATGAGATCCGGCGGGACGTCGCCGGGTTGCTGGGCGGGAATTTCTGGACCTTTGTCAAGGCCGGACCTGGCGCCTGAACGCGCAAAACCTTCCGCCCAAGACAGCAAGACCCAATCGCCGAGGAGGAGAGCCACATGCCGTCCATCGTACATCTAGCAAGCATCGGCGTGGAACGTCCCGAAGCCGACGCCACGTTGCCCGCCAAGTTCCTGCGCCTGCTGGACCGGTACTCCCTGGAAGCGATGGTGCGCGACCGCACCGTAGCCGTAAAGATGCATCTCGGCGGGAATCTCGGCTACACGACCATCCATCCCCTCTTCGTGCGCCTCCTGGTGCAGCGGATCAAGGATGCCGGCGGCAAGCCGTTCATCACCGACCTGAACTGGGACATCCCCGGGGCCAAAGCGCGCGGCTATACGGAGGAAACGGTCGGCGCCCCCCTCGTCGGCGCTACCGGTCTGCGCGACCGCTATCATTACGCCCATCCCGTGGCATACCGGACCCTCCGCGAGATCCAGGTGGCCGGGTACATCCAGGACGCCGAGGTCCTGATCAATTTCTCCCACGTCAAGGGGCACGGCGCCTGCGCGTACGGGGGGGCCTGCAAGAACCTGGCCATGGGCTGCGTCACCGCCGAGACCCGCAGCAACCTTCACGCCCTCGAGGGCGGCCTGCACTGGGAAGCCGACAAATGCGTCCATTGCCGGATGTGCCTTGACGCCTGCCGGTACGGTGCCAACCGGTTCAATGACGAAAACAAGTACGAGATCTTCTACCATCATTGCGTCTATTGCCAGCATTGCGCCAACGCCTGCCCGCAGAAGGCCATCACCCTTTCGGCGGAAAGCTACGTCCATTTCCAGGAGGGTATGGCGCTTTGCACCAAGACCGTCCTGGACACCTTCGACCCGGATAAGATCCTCCACATCAACGTGCTGACCGGCATCACCATGTTCTGCGACTGTTGGGGATTCTCCACGCCGGCGCTGGTGCCGGACATCGGCATCGCCGCCTCCACGGACATCGTCGCCCTCGAACAGGCGTGCCTGGACCTGATCAAAGAAGAGCACTACATCCCCGGCAGCCTGCCAAAGGATCGGGAACTGCGCGAGGGCAGGCATCTCCTGGAACGGGTGCATGCCAAGGATCCGTTCGTGCAGGTGGCGGCCCTGGAACGTCACGGCTTGGGCAGCAGGCAATACGAGTTGGTGGAAGTGAAATAGGGATGACGGGCTCCGCCGACTGCGCCTTCTGCCGCATCATCCGCGGCGAGGCACCGGCGTGTGTCGTCCACGAGGACGGAGCGATCCTGGCTTTTCTGGACGCCAGGCCGCTCTTTCCCGGCCATTGCCTGGTGGTACCGCGCCAACACCACCCAAACCTCCTCGAACTACCGCCGGAGTTGCTCGCGCCCCTCTTCGGGGCGGCCCAGGCCCTGGCCCGGGCGGTCGAGGAAGCGTTGGGCGCCCAGGGGTCGTTCGTGGCGGTCAATAACCGCGTCAGCCAGAGCGTGCCGCACCTTCACGTGCATGTAGTGCCCCGGCGCAGGGGCGACGGACTGAAGGGGTTTTTCTGGCCTCGCCGCCCGTACCGCGATGAGGACGAAATGCGCGCCGTGCAGGAAGCGCTGCGGAGGGCGGTCGCACGCCATGTCCCGGCCGCCGGCCCCGGCGCGCCGGCGGGGACGCAGGACGAGGAGTGATCGCCGTGACCGTCTCGTGGCAGGAATTGTTCGCCGAAGTGTCGGCGCTCCCGGTCATCGACACCCACGAGCATCTCCCCCACGACGAGGCGGCGCGGGACCACCGCACCGACGTCCTGCGGGAATATCTCCTCCATTACCTCCGCTCGGACCTGATCTCCGCCGGGATGGGGCAGGCGGAGATGGACCGGGTGACCGACCCCGAACGCGACCTTCGCGAGCGCTGGCGCCTGGTTGAGCCGTACTGGGAGGCCTGCCGCCATACCGGTTACGGACGCGCCTTGGACCTGGCCGTGCGCGCCATCTACGGGATCGACGGCGTGACGGGGTCGACCATCGAGGCGTTGCATGCCGCTTTCCAGCGGAGCCTGGCCCCCGGGCATTTCCGCCGGGTGTTGAAGGATCTCTGCGGTATTCGGTTAAGCATCCTGGACGGTTTCACCGGCCGGTTCGAACGGGATGAAGACCTTTTTGTCCGCGTCTGGCAGCCTTTGAAATACATCATTCCGGGGTCCTTCGGAGACGCGGCGGCCCAAGCGGAGCGGCGGTATGGCATCACGGTCCGGACGCTGGACGATTGGCTCGAGGCCTTCCGGCGCGAACTGGACGACGCGCTGCAGAACGGCGTAATCGCCTTGAAATGCTCCCTCGCCTATCATCGGTCGCTCCATTTCGCGGACGTCGGCTATGCCGCGGCCCGGGCCGCCTTTGCCGGCGTGATGGCGGCCTGGGAGCGGGAAGGCCGGCGCTCGGACGCCCCCGTCCCGTTCCCCCCCGAGCTGCAGGACTATATGATGCACCACATCCTCCGGGTGGCCGGCGAAAAGCGCCTCGTCCTCCAGATACACACCGGGCTCCAGGAGGGCAACGGGAACCATTTGCCGAACAGCGATCCCTCGCTCTTGACCAATCTCTTCCTCACTCATCCCGGTGTCCGGTTCGACCTCTTCCATATCGGCTACCCCTATCAAGGAGTGGTCTGCGCCCTCGCCAAGGTCTTTCCCAACGTCCATATCGACATGTGCTGGGCGCACATCATCTCCCCGTCCGCGAGCCGGCGGGCCCTGGACGATTTCCTCGACGCCGTGCCCTACAACAAGATCTCGGCCTTCGGCGGCGACTACCTCTTCGTCGACGGGGTCTACGGCCACCTCCACCTGGCGCGGGAGAACGTCAGCCGCGTGCTGGCCCGCAAGGTGGAAGAGGGGGTCTTCAGCCGGGAAAAGGCGCTGGCCGTGGCCCGGGCGCTCTTTTACGAGAATCCCCGGAGGCTCTTCGGGCTCGAGGACAAGACGCCGGCCTAATCACGGCGATCGACGAGCCCCCGACCCTCTCCCGGGGGAACGAGGCCAGGCGGCCTCTCCGAGCGCCCGGCGCCTTCTACAGGCTGCCGACCGGATGCCATTGGGCACATAACATTGTGCTTCTTGTTATTATGTGGTAACATGAGTATGACATCTCTTCGTCCAGGGAGGTATCGCCTTGCGACAATTGCTTGTTCTGGCGGCGGCGGCTCTGGGGATCCTCTGCTTCAACGCGGCGGCGCTTGCCGACGGGGTCGTCGCCTCGGGGGATTACACTATCCTTAGCGAGGAATTCGCGGGAAGTACATACAACACTATCTACCTGACGTTTTCTTTGGAAGAAAGCTTTGAAGCGGCGGAAGGCGGTATTTGGTACGGCTACAGCATTGGGTTCGAACCGGCAACACCAGCGGGGTTTGGCGAGGCGGCCAGCATTTTGGGCCTATACGGCGGATACAGGATGATAGATAATGAGCATGTCTGCCTTGCCGGAGTTGGCAGCTATATAGTCTATAATTACGAGCAGAACATGAATGGTGTCGGAAAGGTATACGGTGTGCAATACGATAGTATTGCTATCGGCTTGAAGGGCAGTCTCAGCATCAAGCCCTTAATGCTATCGGGCATATATGTAACGGGTATTTCCAGCACCGCTCTCGCAACCGATTTTGATTATGATCCAACGACGGGAGTACTCACCATTTATCGCTATAAATATAACTCTGGTGTCAAACTATCATACCTGCAGGCAAAGGGCACGCTCCAAATCGCCGGCAACCTATGCGTGTACGGCGTTTTCCGTCTGATCAGCGCCGGCATCGGGGAACCCACCGAGGCCATTGGCTACGGCGGAGGTCTTGAATATCGCTTTTGACTGGATCTCGAAACCTCATCCCCGCCAATTTCCCGGAACGGCTGTTCGGAAACTTTCTGGCCGGTCCGACCGGGTTCCATCCCCGGGCCGGCCAAGATCATTGCTTACTCCGCCGCTCCTTCATCCCCCCGCCGACGCCCGGGCGGCTTCCGTCCCTTCCCCGCCCCGCATCTGGCGAACCAGATTATGGATCCAGCGGCCGGAAACCAGACGCCAAATCCCCACGACGAACTTGATCACCTCGTCCAACGCGGCCAGGGCGAAAACCCAGATGGGCGCCAACCGCCAGACGAGTCCGGCGAGGAAGGAAAGGGGCACGGCCACCAGCCACAGCCCCGCCGTATCGATGAAGAGGCTGAACCGCGTGTCCCCGCCGCTCCGCATAATGCCCACGATATTGATGAGGTTGAAGATGCGGATGGGGATAGTCAGGGCGAAGACGGTCATAAAGAGCCGGGCGAGAGCGGTCACCGCTCCGGTGACGCGGAAGAGCCCGAGTGCGGCGGGCCCCGCGGCCAGCGTAGCGGCGCCGATGAAGACCCCTAGGACCGGCCCGAGCACGGCAAAGCGCCGGGCGTAGCGAAAGGCCGTCCCTTCTTCGCCCGCCCCGATCCGTTCCCCGACCATGACCGCGCAGGCCTGGGCCAGGCCGAAGAAGAGCACCATGGCCAGCTTCTCCACGGTGGAATAGATATTGAAGGCCGCGATAACCTCCGTGCCCATACGGCCGTATACCACGGCGAACATGGTGACCCCCAGCGCCCAGAGGGACTCGTTGCAGATCACCGGTAGGGTGGTGCGATAGAAGCAACGCACGAAGCTTCGCGAGAAAGAGAGGAGTTCGCCAAGCCTGGCCGCCGGCACGAGACGCCGGCCGTAGACCAGTCCCAACGTGGCCAGGACCTCGACCGTCCGGGCGGTCAGCGTGGCGGCGGCCGAACCCGCCACCCCCATGCGCGGGAGGCCGGCCCGGCCATAGATGAGCAGGTAATTGAGGATCGTGTTGAGCCCGAAGGCCAGGAAGCTCACGATCATCGGATAGACCGGGCGTCCCACGGCGCGCAGGGCGAAGGAATAGGAAAAGGTCACCGCGGTCAGGACATAACTCCAGGCGATGATCCGCAGAAAGCGGCTCCCCGCGGCGATCACCGCCCCGTCCCGGGTATAGATCCGCAGCACCGGCCCGGGGAAGAAGAGGGCCAGGACGAAAAAGAACAAGGCCGCCGCCGTGCCGGAGAGCAGACAGATGCCGAGTACCCGGCGGATGTTGGGCACATCCCGGTCTCCCCAGAATTGGGCGGTGAAGATGGAGGCCCCGCTGCAGACGCCGAAGAGGAACAGGTTGAAGAGGAAGAAGACCTGGTTCGCCAGACCCACCGCGGCCACGGCCGTCGGCCCCAGCCCGGCGATGAAGACCGTGTCCACCAGGGTCAGGGAGGACGCGATCAGGTTCTGCGCGGCGATGGGCATCGCGATCCGAAGCATCTTGCCGCAAAAATGACGATCGCCCAGGAGATCGCGCAACACTTTTTCCTCCCCGCTGCCCGGCCGTTTGGGAAGCCTCGTCTCAAAAACGATGCCAGTATATCATGGCCGGAAATGACGTACAAGGAGAAAAGTGACGGACGCGCCCCGGCCTGGGAAAGCGGGAAGGCGCGCCCGCGGCAGGAAATAACGATCGCCGCAGAGAACAGACCGTTGCATTGCCCCGGTTTCTGTGGTCCCCATGACTGATCTTGTCTGGAGGTTGTCGATGCGCCTGGCGATCTTCGATTTCGACGGCACCCTCTACCGCGGGGAGACGATGCGCCTCTTTCTCCGGGTCCTCTCGAAGATGGATACACGCCGCCGCCGGGCAGTCCAAAGGTATTACCTGCGCAACGCTCCCGCCTATCTCCTCTACAAGCTCGGTCTCTTCCGCCTGCCCCTGATGACCCTCGCCGCCCGGCGGCATACGCGCCTCCTCGTCGGTCTAAATCAGTCGGAGCTGGAGGAATACTTCCAGCGCTGCCTGGAGGCGGCGCGACCGGGCCTCAGCCCCGCCGTCCTGGCCCGGCTCCGGGCGCACCTCGCCGCCGGCGACCGGGTCGTCATCCTCTCCGGCGCTTATGCGCCCTTCCTGGAGGCCGTCGCCCGCGAACTGGGCGTCGATGCCTGGTTGGGCACCGCGCTGGTGACGGCGGACGGCCGCTGCGCGGGCATGGGCCCGCACTTGGTGGGCCCCGGCAAGATCGCGGCGCTCCGGGTTTTTTTGGCGGCGGAAGAGAGGGAAGGCCGCCATCACGATCTGGCCTCGGCATACGCCTATGCCGACGGGGCCCACGACCTGTCGCTCCTCAAGCTGGTCGGGCACCCGGTGGCGGTGCGTCCCGACCGGTGGCTCAGGAAGGAGGCGGAGCGGAAGGGGTGGGAGATCCTGGGCATCGATACGGGGGAATGCTAGGGCTTGAAAAAAAGAGATCCCGCGAGCAGGATTAGGCCAAGAAACAACGAATGGATTGATGTAATCGATACCATCGGCAGAAAGGATAAGCTGTGGCGACCATCAGTGATGTGGCAAAAACCGCCGGCGTTTCCGTGGCGACCGTCTCCCGGGTGCTGAACCAGAGCGACAAGGTCAGATCCGATACGCGTCAACGTGTGTTGCAGGCCATCGAGCAACTGCGGTACGCGCCCGACGCCTCGGCCAAGGCTCTCCGTTCGCGGCGCACCAACCTGATCGGTGTTGTCATCCCCGACGTGTCGTCCATTTACTACCTTGAGCTCCTGAAAGGCGTGGAGAATACCGCCATCGAATCCAACTACAACTTGATCATCTGCGACTCGCAGAATAGCGCGGATCGTGAAATCGAATACATGAGGATGCTCTCCGAGCGTCGCCTGGACGGCTTCATCGTCATCAATACGCTCATGTCGGATGCGCAGGTGGAAGCCTTGCTTCACCAGGGTTTCCCGCTTGTCTTGGTCGGCCGCGTTTTACGGGGAGGACACGCGTCCTCGATCATGGTCGACAACCGTTCCGGGGCGCGCCAGGCCGTGGAGCACTTGATCGGGCACGGCCACCGGCGAATCGCCTATATCCGCGGCATGTTCCATCCGGACGACGAGGAGAGGTTCAGCGCATACCGCCAGGCACTGGCCGATCACGGTCTACCGTTCGATCCGCAGCTGGTGGAGAGAGGGCATTTCACCGAAGAGGGAGGTGCCCAGGCAATGCAGCGGCTCCTCCACAAGGCGAAGTTTTCCGCCGTGTTCGCGGCCAACGATGAGATGGCCATCGGCGCCATGGAAAAAGCCAGGCAACTCGGGTTATGCATCCCTGATGATCTGGCGCTGGTGGGTTTCGACAATATCAGACTGGCGCGGCATGTCACGCCGGGCCTGACCACGGCGGATATGCCGAAATACCAGTTGGGGGCCATGGCCGCGAAGAAGCTGCTGCAGGCGCTCACCGACAAGCATATCGCCTATGAGCGGGTCGTCCTCAAGACGGAGTTGGTGGTCAGGCAGTCTTGCGGCTGCAATTGCAGTTAGGAGGTTGCCCGCAGGGCGGGGGCGAGTGGCAAATGGGGGATATCACCTTGTTTCATCCTTTCGTGTCCCCGCGGAATGCCGGGGTGGCCATTTATGTGAAATCGATTACACCGGGACTGAGATCCAGCAAAACCACGAGGAAGGGGGTTTTTCGCAGTCTGCCGAAGATCGCTCGCGGATGATGGAGATCGATCGACACTTTGAAAGGAGAGGTTTACCGATGAAACGCCTGTCCATGCTCCTGGTCCTGGCCTTGGTCGTCGGCCTGCTCATGGTGCCGGCCGGCGCGGCTTCCACGATCACCCTCCGGATCACCGACAACATCCCGGATCGCAACTCCCCCTGGGGCCAAGTGATCGAGGAAATCAATGCCACCTTTATGAAGCTGCATCCGAACGTCAAGATCGTCACCGAGAGCCTGCCGGATCAACCGTACCAGCAGAAGATGAAGATCTACGCGGCTTCCAACAACCTGCCCGACGTCTTCAAGTACTGGAGCTTTTCCACGCTGCTCGGCGAGATGGTCAAGGCCAGGAAGGTTATGGCCCTGAATCCTGCGGACTTCAGCCGGATGGATTGGATCCCCGGCTCGCTCGAATCCAACATGTATAACGGCAAGCTCTACGGCCTCCCCGTCACCACGGATTTCTGGGTGGTTTACTACAACAAGGCCCTCTTCGAGCAGTACAAGGTCAAGGTTCCGGCCACCATGGATGACCTCCTGGCCGCCGCCAAGATCTTCCAGGCCAACGGCATCATCCCGGTGACGACCGATGGCAAGGACGCCTGGCCGCTTTGCATTACATTTGACAACCTGGTCGGCCGCGTCAACGGCGATTTCAGCGTGATCCAGAAAGCCCTGGACCGCAAGATGAAGTTCACCGACCCGGTCTTTCTTACCGCGGCCAAGAAGTTCAAGGAAATGGTCGACGCCAAGGTGTTCCAGACCGACCTGCTCACCGCCGACTACGGCGCGTCGCGGAACCTCTTCGGCCAGGAGAAGGCCGCCATGTATCTGATGGGTTCGTGGGAGATGGGGCTCGGCACCGATACCGCCTTCTCCGAACGTTTCCGCAAGAATGTGTCGGTCTTCAGGTTCCCGGTGCTCGCCGACGGCAAGGGCCAGCACGACGACCTCGTGGCCTGGTTCGGCGGGAACTACGCCGTCAGCGCCAGGACCAAGTACAAGAGCCTGTGCATTGACTATCTCAAGCTGTATTTCTCGCTCTACCCGAAGCTCATCTGGAAACACAAGGCGAACATTCCGGCCCAGAAGATCGCGGCCAATCCCGACGACAGCCAGCTTTCCAAGGATCTCCTGGCCATCGTCGGCTCCGCCAAGCAGGCCAGCGGCACGCCGTGCATCGACCGCTCCACGCCCGAGTTCAAGGAATTGCACCAGAAGTACACGCAGGAGCTGGTGGCCGGCATCAAGACGCCCGAGCAGTACGTGAAGGCGATCGACGAAGCCGCCGCCAAAGCCGCCGGCAAGTGAGGCACCCTGTGCGGGACGGGGCCTGAATCCCCGTCCCGCACCGCTGACGAAAGGTGCGGGTGGATCGGCATGTACAAGCCTTTCTCGGATGGCAAAGCCATTGCCCTGATGATCCTGCCGGGAACGGCCCTGATTCTCTTCGCCATGTTCGCTCCGGTCGTCCTGAGCGTGCGTTACGGCATGACCGACTGGTCGGGCATGGGGGACATGAACGGGGTCGGCCTGGCCAACTTCAGGGAGATCCTGTTTTTGGACTCGACTTTTTGGCGATCGCTGCTCAATGCCCTCAAGCTCGCGGGGGTGACCATCTTCATCCAAAACCCGGCGGCCCTGATCGTCTGCATCATGTTGATCCACTGCAAGCGGGGCGAACGGGCCTTTCGGACGATCTATTTCATTCCCGCCATCATCTCCGTGGTGGTCACCACCAGGCTCTGGGTGCACGTCTTCAACCCGACCTACGGGCTGCTGAACAAGACCCTGTCCCTGCTCGGGCTGCGCGGGCTGGCGATCGACTGGCTGAGCAACCTCCATACCGCCCTGTGGTCGGTCATCCTCATCGTCATCTGGCAGGGTTTCGGCTGGGCGCTTCTCTTTTACTACTCCGGCCTGGTCGGCATACCCAAGGAACTGCAGGAGGCGGCGCGCATCGATGGCGCCAGCGGCTTCCGGCTCTACACCAGGGTGATCCTGCCGCTGATGATGCCGATCATCAGGGCCACCGTCATCATCGCCTTGATCTCCTGCCTCAAGCAGATGGAGACGGTCTACCTCTCGACCAACGGCGGCCCCGGCGACACCACGCAGTTTTTGGCCAACTACCTCTATATGAAGGCTTTCGTGTACGGCCAATACGGTTACGGCTGCGCCCTGTCCGTCATCTTCGTCCTGATCTGTGTGGCGGGGACTCTGCTCTTGAACGCGGCCACCCGCAGGGACGTGGGCGAGTTCTGACGGCAGACAAGCAGTCGGGAGGATGAGCGGTATGTCCCCTCAAACGGGCCTGACCTTGAGATACTGCGAGAATCCGCCCGCGAAACGCAGGCCGGCGGCGACTCGGGCCAAGCGCATCCTGCTCTTCGGCGCGTTGCTTCTGATCGCCGCCGGGCAGCTCTTGCCGTTGTTCTGGCTCCTCGATTATTCCCTGCTCAAAAGCGGCGACCTCTTCGGCGCCTACTTTCTCAAGCTGCCCGATCCGCCCCAATGGACCAACTACGCCAAGGCCTGGGTCGACGGGATGATCCTGCCTTATTTCCTGAACAGCGTGATTATCGTGGGGTCGACGGTCGTCCTCTCGGTGCTCAGCGCGTTCATGCTGGCTTTCGCCTGCACGCGCATGCAGTGGAGGCTGAGTTCCACAATATACGGTCTGGTCATGCTGGGGATGATGATTCCCATCCACGCGACCCTCCTTCCCAACTTTCAACTGTTCAGCAGATTGCAGATGCTCGACACCTATTGGAGCCTGATCATCCCATACGCGGCCTTTAACCTGCCCTTCAACGCGCTGGTCTTCACCGGGTTCCTCAAGACGATCCCCCGCGCCCTCGAGGAATCAGCGATGATCGACGGGTGCGGCATCTGGGGGACCATGTTCAGGATCGTGGCGCCCATCACCAAACCGGCCTTTGTCACGGTGGGGGTCATGACCTTCATCAGCGGTTGGAACGAGTTCATCATGGCCAACACCTATCTGGCCTCGGACAGGTACCGGACCCTGCCCTTCTCGGTCATCAAATTCATCGGGTATTACACGGCCGACTACGCCACCCAGTTCGCGTGCATGGCCCTGGTGGCCCTGCCCATCCTGATCGTCTACGGTTTCCTCAATAAATACATCACCGACGGCGCGACCATGGGAGCGATCAAGGGATAGAACCCTTGAAAACACGAGGCTCATCCCGGAGCGCCCCGACCGGTGGCTCAGAAAAGAGGCGGAGAGAAAGAGGTGGGAGATCTTGTGATTTGAACTACAAAGTCATCAGTCTCGGCGCAAGCCATATATGACGCAAGCGACCGTGATCCCGGACGTGATCAGCAAAGATCCCGGCGCATGCTGTTCCTCCTTGGCCGGCTCGTTCACCCCGATCGAAGATACCGACATTGCCGTCATACCCCACCCAAACCAAGCCCAGGAATACCTTCCTGAGCGGAGATACCGCTTATATCTGCCCCCCGGCCACCTTCCCCAGGTCAATCCCTTCAATCCCCTCCTCGGCGCAACGCCGCCGCCATTCCTCGGCCGTGATCCCGCCCTCCGCCAGGCGGTCAACCATCCGGATTGGATCGTCCTCCCGTCCTCCCAGGCGCAAGGTTATTGGTTCACCCGGCCCGGTATGCAAGGTCGCTCCCCTATTGAGCAACGCCAGGGTCAAGGCGGCCCCCAGGACGCGGATGGCGTGGACCTTTGCCCTTTCCTCCGGGATATCCCCCCTCATCCGGCGGCCAAGACCCGCCAGATCCTTGGCGACCGCGGGGAGTTCCTCCGGCGTCAACCCCGAGAGCGCCATGGCGTGCTCGCGCACCAGCTCCCGCCACTGGGGCAGGTAAACCTGGGCGGCCGTCTCCTCCCAGCCGATGGGGGTCAGATTCCTGCCCCATTCCCCCATCGCTGCGAAAAGCCTTCCCTCCAAGCCGGGAAGATCGGCCAGGAGCGTTACGGCCGGCGGATCGTGCGTGACGGCGGGACCCGGCGACAGATACTGCACCGCGGCGATACGTTCCCTTAACGGCGGGTGGGTGTCGTACGGAGTGGTCTCATCCGTCTCTTTCGCCAGGGATTGGGCGATGTTCTCCACCATCCGCGGCGCGTCCAGATAAGCGGCGAAACCGGCGGCGTACGGCGGGCGGAAGCCGGCTTGCAATGCGGGGGCCACCTCCTCTCGCCAGTAGTGCTCGATTGCGGTCGCCGCGCGGCGCACCGGGTCCCATAGGCTGATTGCCGCGTTCGCGCCGGCCACCCTGGCCGCCAGAACGTCCGCGGCCAGTTCCTGGCGGCGCGCGATCGCATGCGTGATGCGCAGAAATAGCCGGCCGTACCAAAGGAAAGGTTTGTGCAAGATCGAGTTGTTTTCGGCCAGTGCACCCACGGTGCGCTCGATGGCCTCACGGGTCCGGTAAATCCACGGCCCGAGTGTTACGTCCCCCCCCACGTAATGGCCGAACTCATGGGCTACCACCGCCCGAAACTGGAGGACCGTCAATATTTGCATATATAGCAGACCCAAACCCATCACCCGACGGCTCCCGAAGCCCATGAATCCGCCCCGCCGGGCGACCCAGGCGTTGGCCTCGGGCGTCAGGTAGACCTCGTCCGGCATTGGCTGGCCCAAGGCTTCCGCCACCTTGCGAAGCTCGGCATAGAGCCGCGGTTGTTCACCCGGCGTGATTCGCGGTCCGGGCGGGATGAACCTGTCGGGCCGCGGGACGATGGACCAGAGGATGACACCCGCGCCGATCAGGCACGACAGGGCGAGGCGACCGTGCAGCCGGTGGGTGTAGACCCATTCCGCGTAAGGGATATAGAGGAGGCCTCCGGCGATGCCCAGGGCCAGGAGGTAAAACCCGGCCGTCAGGCCCACCGCCAGCATGGCCCGCCACACCAGGGAGGGAGAAGTGCGCATATTGCATCCCCTTTCAATACCGTCTGGCTGGCAATGATTCGCCCTAAGCCCACGGATCTCCCGCAGGCGGTGGCAAAAAAACCAACCGCCGTCGATTCGGCATACGAGCGGGGCCTCCCATACCCGGCATGAAAGGCGCGGGTGGATGCATATGCCTGGATCGCCGCGGGGGAGGAGCATGCTTCACCGGTGAGGCGCGTAGCCGGGCGCCCCCGCAGGATGTACCCCATCCCTCAACCATCCGCCGGGAAAGACGTGCCTCGCCCTAGCCGCGATCAGTAACGGCATTCCCGCGCGGCCTCGGCATAGGCGCGGAGATTGGCGATGGGCGCCTGGAAGAAATGGTCGCAGACGCTCATGATGTACCCGCCCCCCTCGCCATAGGCCGCAAAGAGCCTCTCCACCTCGGCGCGGATCCCGTCGGGACTGCCCGCGGTCAGGACATTTTCCTGGTCCAGGCCGCCGATGAGAACCAGCCCCGATAGGGCCCGCTTGATCGCCGCCGGATCCGTGATGTCGCCGCCCACGCCGGGCGGCGACAGGGTTTCGGAGGCATCACAACCGTTTGCCTTGATGAGGTCGAGAATGCGGCTCATTCCCCCGCAGGTATGGTAGACCACCCGGTGGCCGGCGGCCTTGATCGCCGCATGGAGCTTCTGGTCATAAGGCAGGCAAAACTCCTGGTGCAGCGCGGGGGAGATGACCGTGTTGGAGCCCGCCCCGCCGCCCGTCTCCACCAGATCCACGGCGGCCCCGGGCAGGTTCGCGGCGATGTAGGCCAGTTTCCACTCGAGCAGGATCTCCAGAAACCCGTGGACCCAGGCCGGCCGGTCCATTGCCGCGTAGATCATGGCCTCGGTACCGTGGAGCACGCAGGCGTCCTGCCAGCATCCGGCCTGGTAACCCGGGAGCGAGGTGCGCACGATGCCGTCGTCGCCGACCTTGGCACGGATGGCGGCCAGGGCGGACCGATCCAATCCGGGTACGGGCCGCCAGCGGAGCAGGCGCACATCTTCCTCGCGCTTGATGGGCGGAACGGTCATCCACCGGGTGTAAACGTCTTCGCCCGTCTGGTAGGTCAGGGAACCGTCGGGGGTGGAGATCTCATAGTCCGTGTAGATAATGCCGTCGCGCACCGCCATGGACAGGCGGCTGATCCGCCATGTCTCCGAGGTCTCACCCTGGAGGGGCATGACCTGGAGGGAAGCATCCAGCCCCACGCGGCGGAAAGCTTCGAGATCGTCGCACCCCCCCATATGGCGCTGAAGATGGTATTCCTGCCATTGGTGCACCGTGGCCGGCACGCGGTCGGGTTCGCCGCCCGCCAGCGCGGTTAGCAGCCGCTCTCTGCCTGTCATCGGGTTACCTCCTTTCTTTTTCCGCGCGATCCCAACTCCGTTCCAGGGGCGAGATGGGTTGCTCGTCGCGTTCGGATCGCCGCAGGCTCAAGCAGAACAGCCTCCACGGCCGGAGGTTCAGGTGGAGGGCGCCCGCAATGAGGGTGAGCGGCCGCCGATCCTCGCCGTCCAGGGAACAGAGTTCGGCCCGCTCCCAACCCGCGGGCGGTCGGATGGCCATCTCCCGTTCCCTCCCGGCGATCTCGGCGCACCAGAGCTCCAGGCGATCGGACATGGCGCGAAAGGCGAAGACATCGAGGCCGTCGTCATGCCCGAGGCCCAGAAGGCCGACGGACCGCCCCCGCCCGTATCTCCCCCCGGCCGCCGCCGGCAGCCACCGGACGAGAGGCGGCCGCTGGTAGGCCAGGGAGCGGGAGACGATCGGATCCTCCGGCCCCAGGACTTCCAGGGCGTATTCAAAGACCATTCGCTCCTCCCGGGCGTGCCAGAGTACCAGGGCCACCCGGTCGCCGTCCCGCAGGAAATGGGGCAGGGCCCTGGTGTGAAGGAGCGAGCGGTAGGCCCCGGCGGTCAGGCAGAGGCCGGCCGGGCTGATGATGCGACTTTTACCCGTCTCCTCCGGCACCTCCTGGCCGAGACAGGCCACTCCAGCCAGCCGTGCCGCCGGGATGAACTCGGCCTTGAGGCTATGTTTCCACTGGTCCAGGGGCGGCGGCCCCTCCTTGGCAATCCGCTCGCGCTCCCGGCGGACGGGAGAGAGCTCCGTCCTGAGTTCGAGCAGGCGGCTGTCGCGGGCCAGGGTGAGATGCATACGCCAGAGGGCGACCGGCCAACCGTCGCCGCCGATGACGCGGCCCCGCATCTCGGCCCGCTGCCAGTAAGGGGAACGGCTTATCTCGATCTCCCCGAGCTCCGTTCGCGAATGCTCCCTGTCGCGCCAAACCAGGGAATTCGCCTCCCGCCAGAGCGGACCGGCCTGGTCCGCGACCGCGAGCGAACCCGTGACCGGGGAAATCTCGACCCGCAGGAGCCCGTTTGCCAGGCAGGGACGATCGTCCACCGTCACCGGCGCAGGGACGGCATCAACCCGCGCCAACCCAAGCGCGGGAAGGTCCGCGAGGAGCGTGCGCCCCTCCGGCAGCGGCCGGCAGAGACGCACGGGGAATGGGCAACTATTGAGGGCCAGCCATTCCCCCGGCCCGGAGACCAAGGTTCCCAGGCGGTCCAGCAACCGATCCCTGGCCGGAACCAGGTCGGACAGGGCGGTTTCCAGAGCGGCCGTCGCCGCCTCGAGGACGGTGATGCTGCGGCGCGGGCCGACGATGGAGGTGTAGTGGCTGGTGTGGCCGCCGGCTTCGGCGTGGGGCACGCAGAAACAGTCATGATTCTCGAAATCCAGCAGGGCTTCCCAGGCCCGGCGAGTGTCGCAGCGGCCCCCAACGCCGGAAAGCAGGGCCAGGCAATTTAGGAGATCGGCTTCGCGCAGGAAGTTCTCCGCCTCGAGGGCCCGCAACATGGTGCCGGCGATGCCTCCGGCCCAGGGATAGCGCGAGAACGCTTCCGGTTCGTAATCGTCCTCCATATAGCGGCGGACCGGCGGATCGACCTCGGGCAAGATCCGGCGCAGATCGTGAAAGGTGAGGAAGCGGCCGAAGATGGGGGCATAATGGTTGGCCCGGATCGTTTCCTCGCGGAAAGCGGGCATCCAGAAGAAATCAAGCAGGTTGGTCAAGGCCAGAAACGGCGTCCGCTCGGTCACCGCCGCGGCCGTAATCTCGGGCCACTCCAGGTAGATGGTGCCGATGCGTTGCTCGGAGCGATCCGATCCTCCCGCGAGCGCCAGGATGGATCCGCCGTCGGCTCCCTGCCATAGACAGGCGGGGTTCTTCTCCGCCGGGACCCTCCCCCAATTTTGTACCCGGTGGCAAGCAAGGGAGTAGTCGAACTGGCGTAGCAGGCCGGGATGCCGGGTCGTGAGGCCGAACTCCTGCGCGACGTATGACTCTGCCCGCCGGCCAAAGGTCTCTTGCAGGGCTTCCTGCCCCAGGGCGAACTGCATGGCGTTGCTGGCCAGGGGGAGGAGCCACGGGTAGGGTTGGGCGCGGGTGCCGTTGACCACCTCCACGGCACCGTTCCGCCACAGGGCGGCCATCTTGGCCGCATGGGCCGGGTAACGAGCCGCCATGGCGGCCAGGGTCCCGGCACCGATCTCCACGCTGAAGCGGTAGCCCCGTGTCTGTGTCCAATGCGCGTAAAGCTCGAACCAGTCCCGGACATAACGGGGACTGTCGTATTCGGCAAAGCCGTGGCCGCCGAGGATGATCCCGCCATGAAGCGAATCCAGGAGATAGCGGGGGAGCGGGGCGGCCCGCATTACCGGCTCGGTCAGGGCGGCAAAGGCCTCGGCCAATTCCTCCTGCACCCGCGCCGCCGGCAGCCCGCCCCGCCAGGAACGGGCCGCGGACCAGGCGGCTTGGTCGGCGGGGCTCAGCGCGTCCGCCCGGCCGAGGATGGCCAGCAGCCGGGCGGCCATGAGCCGGGCATAACCAAAAGCATGGAAATCGCGGCGAAGGTCGTATTCCTCCTGCACCCCGCCCGGGCGCGGCCTTTCTTCCGGCAGGCCGAGCACGGCCGCCAGCACCCGGGCCAGGTGCCGGGGGAAGAGGTCCTGGAAACCGCCGGGCCAATGCTGGGAGGGGATGGGCCGAAAGAGGTCGGCCGCGTGGAAGCTGTCGGTGGCCATGAGCGCCATCGGGCCCAGGACCACCGCATCGGGCCACTCGCCGATCGTGGAGAGCACCTCGGCCCCGGCCGGCGGCCGCCAGCGTTCGAAGTACAGGGCCTGGGGATAGTCAAAGACCCTTCCGTCCAGCCGCCATTCCTCGTCCATGGAGAGCAGGCGGCCGAGGCTTGCCAGACGGGAAGACACCCCGAGCCCCGCGAGGGTCTCGGGCTCCGGGGCCGCCAGCAAGGTGGGCAGGCCGCGGTCGATGGCGTCCGTCAAGGCCGCGGGAAGGATCCGGCCGAGCGGATGGGCCACGACCAGCAGATCGAGGGAGGCGGCCGCATCCGCGGCGTCGGCACAAGACAACTCCTCCACGGCCACCGGGGAGGGGCAGGCCCCCAGGAAAGCCGGATCGTAGAGAAGGGTCAGGGCCAGGACGCCGATGGAGCGCGGGGAGAAGGCGAACATGTCTCCCCACAGGCTCTTGGTTCCCCGGCAAGGGGCATCCTTGGTGCTCACAACCGCGATGCGCATGGCGCGTCCTCCGCAATGACTCAAGGCTTGATGATGCATCACGGGATCAGGGACGGAACGATTTCTAGGGTTGGACAATAGAACCGCCGCCGGCCGGATCGACCACGGCGACACTCCGTGCCATCATGCTTAACGCCAGCGGCCTACCCAGGATGGTCTCGCCTTCGCTCATCTCCTCGCCGTGGTAATTGAGAAAGACCGCCCTGATCCCGCCGTCCGTCAAACGGAACACCATCCTGCGCAGCTTTTCCGCCCCCCGTTCTTCGCCAGGAAGGGCCTGATGACTTCGGCCGCCGCGGCGAACCGGTCTCTCACCAAGGCGAGAAAACCGGGATGCAGGTAGGAGACTACCGTCTCGCAGCCAGCATCGCTATAAGCGCCTCCCGTCCAATAAACCTTCCGGATCTCCGGGTGGTCGTCGAGAACCCAGCCGGGAAGACCCTCGTTCTCGGTCTCCGCGTAGATGTAAGGCCCGGGACGGACGGAAGACTTGAGCCCCTCCGCCGCGATCAGCTTCAGCCATCGTGCCAGATCGAGGCGGGGATCCCCCGCGCTGCGCCCAGGGGTCGATCCCCGTCACCGCGCCCTCGAAACCGGGATTGGGAAAGTGCTCCCAGTGGGGATCCGGTCCGTGGGCTCGAGGTTCAGACGGCGCATCGCCCTATCCAGTCGCATTCCTCCGCACCTCCCAGTGGTGTTCTCTATTCCTGGCCGGGTTGTGGCGGGGCTCCCCCGCGAGTGCACCCGCGAGCCGGGCCAGGAGGACCCGGCCGGCGACGGTACAGCTGAGGTCCGTAGCCTGATCGCCCAGGCCCCCGGCCAGCCGCAGGGTGGTCAGGATGGCGCGCCCGGCCCCCAGGACGGCCTCCAGCGCATATTCCGTGACAAGATACTCGCGAACGTCAAGCCTCCGCAGCAAGGGGCGGAGTCTGGCCTGGGGGCCGAGGCAGGCTTGGAGTTCGGGCAGGTAGAAGGATCGGTCTGTGGCCAGCGAGTACCATTGCAGGCCGCAGTATCCGTCGCCGGTGAAGCCGGCAAACACCGTGGGATCGGCGAAAACTTGAAGGGCCTCGCGCCAGAAAGGCATTGGCCGGCTAGGAAGCGGCCCGCCATCCGGCTGCACGTAGAGCACCCGCCCTCCGACAGCGAGGAACGCCCTGGTCGATTCGTCCCAAGCGGTGCTGACGAGCACTTCGTCCCCGGTTCCCCACGCGAACCAGGGCGGCAGACCGCTGCCGGGCAGACGGTCATACGGGTCGTGGAGCACGGTTCCCGGCGGCGGTACCGCGGCCTCTGGCGGATAGAACCAGAGCGGCCAGGAATTCACCAGGTCAAGCTGGGTATTCCCCGCCCAGGCGTCGACCTCCACGTGCAGGAGGCAAGGGGTCACCCCTTCCGCGTCGGGGATGACGAATTCCACCACCGCCAATTGGGCCACGGTCCCCGGCGCGACCGTGTGCGCCAAGGGCTGCGCGCCATGGGCCAAGGTTTCGGTGCCTGCGGTGAGACGCCAAGCCAAGCGGGCACAGTACGCCTCTTCCCTGCCGAAGTGGGAAAGCACCACATGGGCCCGGACCGTCTGCCCGCAAAGATAGTTGTAGTGATCCCAGTGGCGGAGGCGATCGCCTCCATGCACCCAGTTGCGCCGGTTGTCCCAGGCCAGCGTGAGAACCGTGTCCGCATTGAATCGGCGCCACGCCGAAGGCGGATGCTTGGTCCGGCCAAAATCGTCGAAAAAAGCACTGGTGGTGAGCGGCGTATCGCGGAGGCTGGTCAGGACATAACCGGCCAGAGGCTCGTATTGCCGTACCGCTTCCACGACCGTGCGGCGGTAGACCAGATCTTTTTGGCGGGAAGCGGCCAGAAGGTCCTCGTAGGTCCCGAGAAGCCCGGCTTCCTCGAGGCGCTCGGACTCCTGGGCATATCCGCGGCGTTCGCGTTTCAGGTCGGCCACGGCCGGCGGCAAAAGCCACCAAGGATCCTTGCCGCCGTGGGCTTCGCGCAGCTGCCGGATGTCCCGTACCACGTCCTGGTCGCAGAACTCCCCGTAGAGCCAGGGTTTCCGTTCGCGCCAGTCAGCGGCGAAACGATCCATGAGCGGCCGGTAGAAATGAGGATCGGTATAGAAGTGATAATCATAGTAGTCCGCGTGCTCGCGGAGAAGGCCGCCGTAACACTCGCCCGAGCCGCTGTTGTCCCTCACCAGGGCCTCGCCGGCCGATTCCTTGGCCACGGCGTAGAGCCGGGCCAGGAACTCCCCGTCGGCGGTCGCATCGAGCTCACAGCCCAGCGACCAGAGGATGAGGGAAGGATGGTTGTGCAGCCGCTCCATGATGGCCGAATACTGCCGATATACCTTCTCCTTGAGTGCGGGGGTGACCCGTGGCAGCCACAGGGGCAGTTCCTGCCAGAGCAAGACCCCGAGTTCGTCGGCGAGCGCGAAGTACTCCTCGACCGGCACGTAGAGGCAGTGTTTGATGGCGTTGAACCCGGCTTCCTTTGCCGCCAGGAGTTCCCGGCGGATCTGATCCCGCGTCGGCACGGGAGCCACGGTCTCGGGGTACCAGCCCCAGTGTAGGAGGCCGCGGAGCATGAGGGGTCTATCGTTGAGCATGATCCGACAGCCCTCCGCCCGCACGGTGCGCCAGCCAAAGCGTTTGACGGCGCGGTCGGAGAGCGCGCCCGCCTCTTCCGCCTCCACCACCAGGGTGTAGAGATTGGGCTCGTCCGGGTTCCACCTCGCCACATCCGGTACGGCCAGGCTGATGTCCTGAGCAAAGACCGCCGGATCGGCCGGCGGCTCGACCGCGGCCGCAGCGACCTCCCGTCCCGTGGGGTCGCTCACCGCCAGGAGCAGGCGCACCGGCCCGGAGCCGGCCAAGATGCCGCCCTTGACACGGACATTGAGCCGCCCCGCCTCCACTGCGGTTTGGAGATGAACCTCTTCGATGGCCGCGCCCCGTTTGCGACAGAGTTCCACCGGCTGCCAGGGGCCGCCGAAAAGGACGCAGACGTCTGGCAGGAATCCGGCCACCGCTTCGCGCAGGGGCAAGGACTCGCCCGCTTTCTGGACCAGCATGGCCAGTTCGTTGCGGCCCGGAACAGCTTGGGCGGTTATCTCGGTCTCGAATCCGTCCCAGATGCCCTCGTGTTCGCCCAGGAGCCGGCCGTTGAGGAGGATCCGGCAGCGGGTGCTGACTCCCCGAAAGCGGAGAAAGAGCCGCTCACCCGGGAAGTGCCGGCAGTCGAAGTCCCGGCGGTACCAGAAGGGACCCTCGGCCGTGACGGGAATACCCTGGACTTCCCAAGCGCCCGGGACGATCATGGGGCGCCAGCCTGGAGAATCGACCGGGGGCGGCAGAGCGACTTCGTCCCAAGAGGAGGCGGGCGTCTCATTAAAAAGCCATCTGCCCCCCAGTTGCACCGGCTCGGCCAGACCGCCGCCGGCTGCCAGTCTTTGCATCTGCGACTCCCCTTCCCGACAGCCCGCGCCCGCGCCGCGGGCCTCCATCCAGGAACGGCCTGGCGCCGTTCTATTCTTCGGGCGGCCGCCGCTGACCGGCCCGAGGAACGGCCGGAACCGGCGGATTCGCTCCCTGGGGTTCGTAGGCCACAGTGTTTTCGCTATCGGGAATCAATTCGACTTCGCGGCCCGCCAGGATGGCCGGAAGGACGCGGTTTCCCAGATTGCGCACCGCGATCTCGGTCTGGGTTATCCTGAACCGGAGAGGGCAACCCTGCCAGATGAGGGTGAAACTCAGGCTCGACCAGGCGGAGGGCAGGTGGGGGGAGACCATGAGCACCGCGCTCTGGATGGCATTGCGTACCCCGGCAAAACCCTGGATTACCGCCAGCCAGTTGCCGCCGGCATTGGCCATGTGAATGCCCTCGGCCGCCCCCTCCCGGCCCGGGTCCAGATCAACCAGAGCGGAGCGGCGGAAGAAAGCCATGGCCTCCTGGCGGCGTCCGAGCCAGGCGGCCACGGCGGCGTGAATGGTGGGAGAAAGGGACGAGTCATGCGAGGTCAAGGGCTCGTAGTAGTCGTATGCTATGCCCATCTCAGCCTCGGTAAAGTCCTGCGGGAAGAGAAAGACAAGGGCCAGGACGTCCGCCTGTTTCAAACATTTTGACCGGTAACGGCGTTCCCTGGAGATGAAGTGACCCAGGGGCCGGGTCCTGTCCGGCCAGGACTCGGCCAGGTTCAGGTCGGCCAAGGAGGGGAAGTCCTCGGCCTGAAGGATCAGATCTTGCTGGCGCGGGATGGCAAGCCCCTCCCCAACCGCAGCAAAACGCCCGATTTCGCCCGGGGTGAGGCCGAGACGTTCCGCCAGGGCGGCATACTCCAGCGGCCTGGCCGCCTGCATCTCCTTGAGCAGGGCCACCGTCCGGGACAGGGCGAACTTGACCAGATGCACCGTGAAGGCATTGTTGCGGGAAAAGAGGGTATACTCGTCGGGCCCCATGACCCCGAGGAGATTGTACTGCCCCGGAACCTGCCCGGGATCCACCCGTTCCACCCAATAACGGGCCGTCTCCACCATGACCTCGACCCCGTACCGGTATAAGAACTCGCGGTCACCCGTGGCCGCGGCGTAGTGGCAGAGGCCGTAGACCACATCCGCGGTAACGTGCACTTCCAGGTCGGCGTATTGCCAGTTCGGGCACTGCTCGGTGCCGTCCAGGCCCGACTCCCAGGCATACTTGGCGCCGGCGTAGTTCAGAACCGCCGCGTTCCGTCTGGCCCCGGGGAGCGTGTGGTGGCGAAAGAGGACCAGGTTCCTGGCGGCCGCGGGATCCGTGTAAACGTAGAAGGGCAGAAGATAGATCTCTGTATCCCAAAAGAACCGGCCGAAGTAGGCATCGCCCGTATAGCCCTTGGGGCAGATGGAGACCCGGGAATCGCCGGCCGGGCGGGCGCGGAGCAGATGGTAGAGGGAAAACCTGATGGCGCGCTGGGCTTCTAAATCGCCCTCAATGACCACGTCGGCCGCCTCCCACCGCGCCGCCCAGGCCGCGGCCTGTTCTTCGTGGAGCGCCGGCAGGCCTGCGGCCATGGCCTCCTGCAGCACGGCCGCCACTCTGTCCGCCGGCTCGCCCGCCGCGAGGTCCCGATCGGTGGCCACCGCCGAGTACTTGATGAGGCAAAAACGTGCCCCGGGTGCGAGATCGCAGTCCGTCCAGAGGGAGGCCCTGTGTACGCCGACCTCGGGCCGCCAGTCCAAAACCGCGGGGGCAAAAACGCTGCCGATGACGATGCGATTGCCGCCATTGGTCCGCACCTCGCAGGCCAGGTGGCCGGCGGCAGTGAGCGAACACGCGCAGTCCAGGAAGTGATTGAAACCGCTTGTCCGCACGTTCCCGTCGATGCCGCCGGCGATCCTGAGACGTCCGCGTCCCTTGGCCACTCTGATCTCCAGTTCCTGCACGCTGAGATTGGGCCGGGCCATACTGATGAAGCGATGCCAAGCCAGTTCCAGTTCGATGCCGGCCGCGGTCACCCAAGTGAGGCGGCGGTGGAGTACCCCATCCCGCAGGTCCAACAGGCGGAGGTGGTTTCGGCAGTCGCTATGCTCTAGATCAAGGGGCTCGCCGGCGCAGGACAGGGAGATGCCGAGGAACCAGGGGAGATTGATGATCTCCTCGTTGAGTAAGGGGTGGGGTCCGGCTATGCCTGGTACGTATGTACCCCATTTGGACTTGCCCGCTTGCGGCTGTTCCAGGGTCACATCGTCGGGCGAACGGTTGAACTCCCTGTCCTGCGGGTCGTCTCTCAAGCCCTCCTCGAGTGAGCCGCGGACGGTCATATAGCCGCTGCCGGTGGCAAAGATGCTCTCAAAGTGACGGTTGGTACGCGGATCAAACCCCTGTTGCACGAGGGTCCACTCGGGATCTGCCTCTGGCCAGCGCACATCGGTTCCTCCCCAGAGTTTCCACACCGGCTTCGCCGGGACGAAAATAGGGCAGCTTCTGCCTCGCCAACCCCCGCCCAGGGGGCACCCCTCTCAGAGCTTGGTTGAGGGGGACGGGGGGTGGGTGGGTGCCTGCGCCGCGTCCGGACTGGGCACTTCCCCCTGGACCGGGGCGCCGGCCGTCAGGGGCCGCGTCGAGCCGCCTTCCACCAGCTCGGCATGGAAAGGATACCGGCGCTTGGTCGGACGCTCCCCCTTGATGATCTTGAGAATAAGGTCGAAGGCGGCCTGCCCCATCTGCCGCGCAGGCTGCCTTAGGGTGGTCAAAGCCGGCTCGTAGTAGGCGGTCCAGTCGATGCCGTCGAAACCCATGATGCTTATGTCGTCGGGTACGCGCAGACCCATTTCGCGGGCGGATTTGATGGCGCCGATGGCCATCAGGTCGTTAAAGGCGAAGACCGCCGTCGGCCGGTCGGCCCGGGCATAGATGGCCCGGGCGGCCTTGGCTCCGCCGGGGAGATGGTAGTCGCTATGGACGATGGCCTCCGGTTTCAACTCGAGGTGCCGTTCCTGATGGGCGCGGGCGATGCCCTTGATCTTCTGCCTGGTCTGGATGGCGGTGGCGGGACCGGCCAGATAGACCAGCCTGCGGTGGCCCAGGCCCAACAGATAGCAGGCGGCCAGATAACCGGCCTCTTCCTCATCGACGAAGATGGAGTAAAAGTCCTTCTCTTCGACTTGGCCCATGAGGAAGACCACCGGCGTTCCGGCCGCCACCAGGGCGTGGTAACCGACGTCGTGGCGTTCATTGCCGCGCCGGAAACCGACCGAGATCGTGCCCTCGACCCGCCGCGACCGCAGCATCTCGAGAAGGCACGCTTCCTTGGTCAGGTCCTCGTCGAAATCGCCGAGGATTACCTGGTACCCGTGGCGGGCGGCCGCCGTCTCGACGCCCTTGGCGGCCTGGGCAAAGATCGGGTTTTCCAGAGTGGGCAGGAGCAGACCCACCGTCCTCGTTTGGCCTTCCACCAGTTCGCGGGCGTTCTGATTGGGGGCGTAGCCCAGTTCCTCGATGGCCGCCAAGACCCTGGACCTGGTCTCCACGCTCACCTGCGGGCGGTTGTTGATCACCTTTGAGACGCTAGCCACGGAGACGCCGGCCTTGCGGGCCACGTCCCTAATCGTCGGTATCATTCATGTCCCCTCGCGGATTCGTTTGTCTGACCGGGATGGGTCCGCCGGTGGTCCCGGCCCGGGTGAACGGGCCGCCATCCGTCGGCGAGCGCCATCTTTCACGCGCTTTCCGCTTCCAGGCGCACACTGCGTAGGTTATGGTTCTTCCCCGGCAAAAAGACCCTTTCACCCGGCGGGAGAAACGTATCACCCGTCCGCCTAACATTATCTACCTGGATGGATCATTGCTGCATAAAACGTTTAATGGAAATCCGAGCATTTGGACGAAATCAGATGCCAGAGAAAGATTCACGCGGGTTGTTCTTGCCATCTGGAAAATCGCGATCCCCTCTCCCGGGATCAGCCCTCATTGCCCCGGATACCAATCAGAGGCAGAAAGTCTGTCCTTTTAACCTAAAACGTTATATGCGCTGACATAATGATACAATGTAAAAAAAGCACTGTCAAGTGCGGACAAAAGATAGCGCGGAGAAACAGCCGGCCTGCACGATCACGTGTCTTGCAGGGCGGCTCCCCAAAAAGAAGAGATCCGGACATTACACTGTCACCACCATCGCCACCTCGTCACAGTGCGGAAATTTCGGGCAGTTGATGCACTCCTTCCAGACCTTCTGCGGCATGTCTTCCTTGGCGACCGTGCGAAAACCGCACTTGGCGAAGAACTCCGTCTGGTAGGTCAGGGCGAAGACCGTGCCGATCTCCAGAGAACGCGCCTCTTCGATTAGGGCCTCCACCAGCCGGCGGCCGATCCCCCGCCTTTGGCAGTCCGGCTCGAGGGCCAGGGCGCGGATTTCGGCCAGGTCCTCCCAGATGATGTGCAGGGCGCCGGTACCTAGGAACCGGCCCTCCTCCTCCACGACCGTGAATTCGCGCAGATTCTCGTAGAGCATATTGCGGGAGCGGCCCAACATCAGCCCCTGCCCCGCGTACTCGTTAATCAAACGGTGAATGGACTCCACGTCGGACATCCTGGCTTTGCGCAGGTTCAACTCCACGCCTCCCCGCCCGTTTGGCCCCCGCGCCTGGCGGCCGCGGCGGTCCATTCACCAATGGTTCTACGCCGGCGCGCCCGACTCCTGCCCACAAAACCGGAGCGTGGCACCAGCCACGCTCTTCTGTCCGGTCATTCCCCCGAACCTTCCCCCTGGCATACCTCTGCTTCGCACGGCGCCGGCTCCGCCGCGTCTTCAGGGACCGCCGCGTCGCCCTCCTCCTTGTCCCCCGCGCAGGGCTCGGTCTCTTTGCAGCATGGCTCCTCGCGAAGTTCCTCGTCCGCCACCTTGGACCCTCCTTTCTCTTGCAAGTCCGGCGCCCGAAAGCCTCGCCCCCGTCAGGGCGCTCCCAGGAAACCGCCTAGGTTATGTCTATGCGGACAAGGTGCCCGATAGACCGCTGGCGCGGCGCGCCCCAGGAAAGAGGCCGGGAAAGGGCGATGCGGCATGACGGCGGAGAAGCAGATCCCCACCGAGGAGGGGATCCTGGCCCGCGCCGGGGAATTGGGAGTAAGTTTTGTCAGGTTGCAGTTCACGGACATCCTCGGTTGGGTCGAGGGAGGCACTATCCGTCCTCCCGCACCCTCCAGGACCAAAGGGTGTGGTCGCACACCCATGCGACAATGCCATTTCCTTGATTTGTCTTCCAGGTGAAAGAGCGGTGAACCATCGCTCTTTCACCTGGAACTGGGATCGGAGCAATGGCATTGCGCAAGGAATCCCGCGACCAGGAACCCAAGTTCCTGGACCTCCTGATGATGGGGTTAAGACACGTCACCATCCACGGTTCCTGTGAAGGACCGTTCGGCGCATCCATCGCGCCTCAGTACTCCGACAGGCTTCGAAGCCGACGGCAGGCCGCATCCCAGGAGCCACGATGGCCTTAGGGCCGCGACTGCCATGGATGGCACAAAGCGAGCCAAGGCCTATGCCGCGAGGCTCGACCTCCATGTCTGCGCCGAGGGTTGCTTGGATGATTGCTTAAGATGCTGTGGGAAACACAATCAAGGCTCCAGCGTCTATGATGAGGGCTTCTTCAAGACGGACCTTATCCATCAGGCCCCGGACCAGGACGCGGCCCAGGAGCGCATCATGGCTAGATCGATCCGCAGTATCTCCGCCCCCCGGCTGAGGGTGCGACATCTTCGAAGGGTCGGACGGCTGGAAGTGTTAAAATGGTTATTGAGCCAACCATGCTTCGACTTGGGCGTCCGCCTCCTTGGCCTCTTCGATGGAGATGTGCGGCTTGAGTGAGTTGAGGCGCCTAGCGACAGACTCCCTCTCTGTTGTTCCTTCTTGGACCCGTATCCAAGAAGCTGTGGCCAAGCGTTCGAGTATCCGTATATTGTTATCCTTGACGAATTCACAAACATCATCGATGGCATTCATTTCCTCTGAAGAAAGTTTCCCTTTTTCGCGTACAAATCCTGCATTGGAGCCTGGATGCAAAATAACACCATATCCCTGTGTATTCAGGTCGATATCCAAGGCTCCGTAGCTTTTCATCTCTTCCAACTCTGCTTCGAGATCAAAAGAATACGGGCCGTGCCGGTAAAGAACGAAGCGAAAGGGTACATCCATTTTACTCTTGTCGTTCAACAAGGAAATGGTCTTTTGTACATGGGTCTTTCCGGTCCAACTGTGGCGCTGGTGCAGAGCCTCCACTACGGCTAGAATAATTGCGTGCGATTTAAACTGCATGGATGATCCTCCGAGACGGTATGTTGGCGATTACCGAGGATTCCTGCAATGAACTCACGGTTTCTTCATCCGAAACGCGAACGCAGAAATCATTGATCTCGTATTGGCTAGGGCCGGGCTTAGGAGCGGTCTCGAGACCCCACCTGCGGCGAAGGCTCGGCGGATGTCACGTCGGGCCGAAGGACCACACCCGTGGCTTTTTGCCTCACGCCTCCACCACCGCCCTCACCACCAGCCTCACACCCTCCAGGAACGCCCGCTCGGCCAGGATCATTACCTCCAGATAGTGCGCATCGGCCACGGCCTCGCCGTATTCCATGAGCGCCGCCCGGCCCTCTTCGGGGAGCATCTCCAGGAGCCGCGCGTGGAGGCGGGAGGCTTTTTCCTGCTCTAGGCAGTATTCCTTGGATTCTTCGTACGGATTGACTCTATTCAAGCGCCGGCAGATGAATTTTTGCAGATTCTCGCCGAAATCATATGGTTCACGATCATCGCGGGCAGTCGGGGACGAACTGGACGGGGTGTGGGATACCCGGTAGCACACGGCGATCATCCTTTCCCTCAAACGGTTCGGTGAAGCCGGGCAACACCAAATGAATGACGGCTTTTATCTGACGCATCCCGAATAAGAGGCAGCGTCGAGGCTGAATGTTACTCATAGTCTGTAGACATCCTAATCCATTGATCCTATTGTTGTCAAGACAATACAATCTTTGGATGTGAATCGATGGCTGCGGACATCAGAGCGGCTTTTGGCAAGCGGGTCCGGGAAATCCGCCAAGCCCGGGGGATGTCCCAGGAAGAGCTGGCGTTCGAGAGTGGACTTCATCGGACTTATATAAGCTCCGTTGAACGCGGCGAGCGTAATATCGCCATCATCAATATGCACAAGATAGCCAAGGCCTTGGGCGTCGACCTTCGCGATCTCATCCCCGATATGGCTGATAAATCATCTTGATTCGCTTTTTTAAGAGCGGCGTGAAAAGATCATCCCCATTACTATAAAACATGCTTAAAATGCAACACTTTCCTATTTCTTGGTCACTTTTTTGCGTGTTTTTGCGTTTTTTGTAGGAAAAGATTAAGGCCTTGAAGAAGCTGGCCCGGGACCAGGCCAGGAAGCTGAGCCCCACTATCAACCTGGTCTGCCGGGATCATCTACGGGAACTTGGGTATCTCGAGAAGAAGGACGGGGAGGGGGGATAAGCCGCGGGCAGTGGTTTATAACCACCTCTGGTGCTCATCTTCGCCAAGGCCCAAAGGCCCGGATAAGCTTCAGGATAGTGTCAAGGTTTTGCTTTTATGGCTATATGGCTTTTGATCTCATACAAGACTACGGAAGAGAGCGTTTCCAAGTAATATTATTAGCAATACTGTAACTTTTGAAATATTATTCAACAAAAAGGAGGCTGAGTAATCCGCCTTTTATAAGGATCTTGTACTATTACTGTTACCCATTCACGGGCTCTAGTTACTGCGTTATAGAGCCGCCTTCGTTGGGACTCAATCGAACCACCTACTTCGTAAGGCCATAGCACAATCACACCTCGAAATTCTTGATTCTTTGCTTGCTGAATGGTCATGGCTCTTAGTCCATGCGACACAGATCCGTAAGCACGTATTCGTTGAACTATTCTCTTGGCTTGTGACTGAATGTCACCTAATTTAAGGGGTTGCACATATCCAAGAGAATAGCGGCGGTGTAACCACTCCCGCAGTTCAGCAGCTCCAGGGCAGGCGACATTAAAATTGAGATTATTTAAGTCAACTATTTGATCTGGTTCTCCTATTAAGCCTACGGCTTGAAATAACTGTAATTCCATCGTAGTGATATCTAGTTCCCACCTAATTTTGAACGGCCCGGCATACTGACCCTCTTTAATCTTAATTGGTTCTCGGTCTAGTCGTTCAAGCGTTTGTAGAACAAAAGCAGAATTAGCTGGTTTCGTTGGTGAAAGCAATACAACATCACCGCCAGGTTTCCACTTTAGGCTTCTGGCCACATGTCCAGCTGCGTCTAGTGCTCTATATGCTGCTAATATCTGAAAATCTCCAACTGAATAAAGAGGATTACCTTGACGCAACGCCATCGAAGCATTAAGTAATTCGGATTTATTAGTTCTATGGTTAATATTTAGATGAATAACTTTACATGTAGACTTTAACCACTCAAGCGCAGGATTAGGGCCAAGATCACTAAGATCTTGAAATTCATCACCAGCAACTAAAAGAATTACAACTTGTGCAAGACTTTGAATTATACCTAAACGTCCTTGTTTGCAATCCTGAACTTCGTCGACTACAACTATGGGGAACGTCCGTGCAACCCAATTTCGTACTTCTGGTTTCTCAAGTAGAAGAGCTGCGACGCTGCAGGTTGTATTATATTCGTTATTATTATCTATTAATAAATTAAGAACTTTGACCAGGGACCTCCAACGTTGTACCAAATTCCAAGCAAAACTATCAAATGTGACGCATTCGAATCGACCTTTAAGGCCAGGAACATGACTCATGCGTGCATTTAACCGACGACGAGCACCATGCATAAATGTGAGACCGAGAACACGCTGTCCATCTCTTAATTCGGTTGTTATAAGTTGTGCCTCAAGCTGTGCCATAAGCTGTGTGGTTTTCCCCGTGCCTGCAGCACCTTCAAACGCAATGATATTCATGGATGCCACTCCAAGATTGGACAGTCTTTAACGCTTCTTGAATCTACTGTAAGGTTTGGATGTGGTATAGTTGGATTTACTATACCTGAGCGCAGTGCGTCTAAAACTTGACGTGCTCGATCAAGGCATGGCGGTAATTCCGACATTACACCAGCAATATTTTCATAAACAAGATAATCTCCTTTAAGACCAGGTCTTTTTGCTTTAAGTATCGTGCGCAATTCATCCGTTGTCGTTAATTTTAGTCCAATTGCAGTATTAATCATCGATAGCGCATCTGTATTGCCATTTAAAACCCAAACCACTACATCTTCTATGGCCCAGCCACTCGGCCATTGAATGATTGTAGATGGTTTTGTATTGCAAGCCAAAAGGGTGTCAATATAGCTGTCCCCTGCTTCGTCTCCGTCGACTAAGGCCGCAACTGAACTACGTAGGCGAGAAATGACTTCAAATGTCTGGCCTATTGATGCATCATGTGTTGGAACTACTCCTATAACAGCCCCAAAAGCCATTTCATCTTCTCTATTTACGACCTGCCAACCTTCTTTAGTCTCAGTAATTGCGCAAAGTAGCCGTAACCATTCATAATCAATTCGTCCTTCTGGTATTAATACGCATTCTTGCATGAGTGCAGCTACTAAGTCATATCGATTATCTCGGAAAAGCTTACGAATGCAATTTGGTGTATCAGTTGTGAGTTCATGCTCTAAAAGAGGACGAGCAGATAAATTTCCACCATTGTTTTCAAGCACTCTTACTTTAGTTGCCGGATAAAATGCTGCTACTCCTGGAGAATGACTAGTAGTAATAGTCTGAGAAGCAACTGAGTGTAACCGGTATAAGAGTCTCCTTTGAAGCCCTGGAGGTAAATGAAGTTCTGGTTCTTCAATCGCTAACAAAAAGCCCTTACCTTGTTGATTTCGAAATCTGCCAAATTCCATAAGTAAAAGCATTGTTTGAATGGATAATAGTCCTGTTCCATGTCGTCCAGCAGGTAATGAGGTGCTACCATGATACTGATAATGTGGAACAATGGCGCCAAGCAACGCATCTGAATCAGTAGCTGTTATTCTAAACTGAAGAGATAGTCGGTGAGGGAATAACTGTGATAGCTCTGAGTTAATTCGTTCCACAATCCTGCCTAATTCACCGCTTGATTCTAAAGGATTGTTTGGATTTCGTAAACGATCTCGCTCGGTAATGAGTTCTTGGGAGGGAACACCACCTAAAGTAGTTACTAGTCGTCTGAACAATTCAGAGCCAAATGAGATTGTTCTTTCCCATATCCTAGAAATAGGTATAAGAAAAATCCCAATATCATTTATAAGTTTCCCGGGGACCATAGTAATTACCTCTGAATCAAATGGATCTTCCATTGTTTCGTCGTCATAAAAGTACCGAATCGACTCTACTGACAGTGTTTCTTGGTCAAATCGAGCTGCAAATGCAATTTGTGCACAGAGTAGCTCTATGTCCTGAGTTTTTTCTACTTGAATGGTCTTTGAAATGGGATTCCACCATTTTGGTACAGCTCTTCCATCACGAAACCAATCCGAGTTTTGGTCTGGTTTATTACCAGGGAAATCTACTATTGTTGCAACTAGAAGTATTCGATCACTATTTGTTGGACTACTACCAAAAAAATCATGTTCCGTTAAGTGCCGTACCAATCGATCTCGACCAAATAACAAAGCTATTGCCTCAATTACGGTGCTTTTACCGCTATTGTTAGATCCGATAAGCACAGTATGATCATCAAAATTTATAGTGGCTTGCATAATTCCCCGAAAACCTTTAATATTTAACTGAGCAATTCGCATATAATCCCTCACTTTCTATGGTTGCCTTAAATCTCATATATTTTGGTTGTCATTTTTGTGTACATATTTCTTTATACAATTATAAAATTTATGCACATACTCATTTCCCACCCTCAAGCTCTTCATACACAGCAGCAAACTGTTCCAACGCCGCCTGCAGGTTCTCCACGATCTCCGCCGCGATCGTCTCCGGATCCGGCAGGTTCTCCGTGTCCTCCAGGCTCTCGTCCTTGAGCCAGGTAGTATCCAGGCTAAGCTTGTCGCGCTGCATGAGATCCTCGTAGACAAAGGCCCTAAACCGCTCGGTCTCTTCCCGGTCATACCGGTTTTCCGGGTGATAGCACTTGATAAAGTCCTGCAGATCTTCGTAGCGTAGCGGGTTTGTCTTGAGGGTGAAATGTTTGTTGGTCCGCAGGTCGTAGATCCAGAGCCGCTCGGTCCAAGGGCGCTCCCGGGCCGGCTTGCGATCGAAGAAGAGCACGTTCGCCTTGACACCCTGGGCGTAGAAGACGCCGGTCGGCAGCCGGAGCAGCGTGTGGACGTCGCACTCGGCGAGGAGCCTGCGCCGCACCGTCTCACCCGCGCCGCCTTCAAAGAGCACGTTGTCCGGCACCACGATGGCCGCCCGGCCGTTGATCTTCAGGAGCGTCTTGACGTGCTGGAGGAAGTTGAGCTGCTTGTTGGAGGTAGTAGCCCAGAAGTCCTGGC
>JBLNCE010000207.1:0-37185 GCA_050260415.1 Bacteroidota bacterium
CAATGATTGTCTCGAAACATCGTTACTGCCGACGGTAGGCTGCCCCTCGACAAGCTCGGGGTGCTGACTTCGACGAGCTCAGTCGAGTCGAGCCTGTCGAAGCAAGAGCCTACCGCTACACTAGATCTGGCAAGAGCATAAATGCCCTAGGATCCGGATCCCGATCTTTCCCCGTAGCCAGGATGGCTTGCCGGGAGCAAGGCAAATCACCCTATTCAGGCGATTTGTCAAAACGCGATGGTTCAACGCGTTTTGACAAATCGGTAGTTCTGAAGATTTGCCTTGCTCCGGTGTAGCGGCGTCCTCTCAAGGCGCCGTCGGCCCGAGCATCTACAGTTGCATGATCAACCGTTATCTAGAACATAGCCAAGCTTTTTTTCCCGCAAGTTTCCTCCGCGCTCCACGTCTCTGCGCCGGTAGCGGTGAATAAGTAAAGACCCGCCCCGCGGCGGGTCTCGCTCAAAAATCAGTGGCGATTAGCGTATCTTGGTCCGGATATTCCGGCGCGGGTACCGCCGCATCCTGTTCGTGCAATTCCTGCGCCCAGGCGATCGTGGTGGTGTCGTCGTCCGCCGCGGTCAATTGGGCCCTAAGCTCATCGACCTCGCGGCGGAGCGTGGCCAGGGTCTGGTTGATGTCATGCCGCCAAAGGAGTGCATAACCCCAAGAGAAAAGAAGCAAACCAGCCAAGAATACTTCCGGTGTGAAGGCATCACGCCAGAGTGCCCAAGCCAGCGACAGGCAGGACAGCAAGAGCAGGATGAGACCCCAATAATAGTCCTTTTCATGCCTCAACACGATCAGACGCTTCATCCGCATGCGTCTCCCCCTCCGTTTTGGGGGTCGAGGTCCACTCCTCCGGGCTCGGCAAGTCCGTTAGATCCCTCAACCCAAAGTACTTGAGAAAACTGCGCGTCGTGCCGAAAAGGATTGGGCGTCCCGGGGCATCACGGCGCCCGACTTCTTCGACGAGGTCTTTTTCCATGAGGGTGGCGAGGGCGCTATCCACCCTGACGCCGCGAAGGTTCTCGATCTCCGCGCGCGTGATGGGCTGCCGGTAAGCGATCACGGCCAATGTTTCCAAGGCCGCCTGAGATAGAGGCACGTTTCTAGGTGTACGCTGTAGTTTCTCGACGAATGACGCGCATTCGGGATGGGTCAGGAACATATAGCCGCCGGCCGTCTCCACGATCTGGATCCCGCGCTTGGTTTTTTGGTATTCATCCATGAGATCCGCGAGCAATTGCCGGACAGTATGCTCCGCAAGACCGAGCGCTTCCGCCATAATCTTGACCGTAACCGGTTCCATCGAGGCAAAGATCAACGCCTCGATGCCCGCCCTGGCCAGAGCCAAATTCACGGCTTGACCTCCTCGCCAGGCCGCAGGCGTAATACGATCCGACCAAAGGTTCCATCCTGATATGCCATAACGCGACCAAGCTTTATTAGTTCCAACAGGGCGACAAAAGCGGTGATTAGATCCCTCTTCGGCCTGTCGCGGGAAAACACCGCCGTAAACTCCAGCCCGCCCTCGACCGCACGCAGAGACGCAAGCAGATCCGCCATGATCTGTTTGACACTGACTTGTTCCGCGGGCACCAGCACGGCGGTCTCTTCCGGCGTGGCGGCCGCCAGGATCGCCTGGAAAGCGTCGATCAAATCCCAGATACTGACCCCGGTCAAAGGATTGCCCGGCGCCGCGGTGAGTTGATCGGCGAACTCGCCCGCCGCACGGGAGAAAAGCTGCGCTCGCTCCGCTTCCATCTGCTTGAGCAGCCCGGCTGCTTCCTTGATCCGCCGATATTCGAGCAACCGATCCACGAGTTCCTTGCGGGGGTCATCCTCTTCCTCTTCACCCGCTGGTTCGAGACTGACCGGTTTGGGCAGGAGCATCTTGGCCTTGATCTGCATCAGCGTCGCGGCCATGACCAAAAACTCGCCCGCGGTCTCAAGATTCAAGAGCTCCATTGTATGGAGATATGACAAGAACTGCTCGGTTATTACCGCGATCGGAATGTCGTAGATATCGAGTTCGGACCGTTCGATCATGTGGAGCAGAAGGTCCAGCGGACCTTCGAAGACTTCGAGCTGGACCTGGTAAGTCATGCGAGCTTGACGAGGGAGCGGACCTTTGCCATCGTTTCTTCAGCGACCATGCAAGCCCGCGCGTTGCCCCGCGCGAGCACCTCGTCGACCAGGCCCGGGTCCGCCGCCAAACGGCGTCGGCGCTCGGCAAACGGACCCAGGTAAGCAAGGACGGCTTCCGCCAATTCTTTCTTGCAGTCCACACACCCCACGCCCGCCGTGCGGCAAAGGGGGTCCAACGCCGGCGCCCTGGCTTCGTTGAAGGCCCGATGAAAGACGTATGCCGGGCAGACATCGGGGTTTCCGGGATCCGTGCGCCGGGCGCGCTGCGGATCGGTCACCATGTTCCTGATGGCGGCGCGCACCTCATCCATGGGACTGTCGAGCTGAATGCAATTGCCGTAGCTCTTGCTCATCTTGCGGCCATCCAACCCCGGCAGAAGCGTGACCTTGTTCAACAGAGCCTTGGGCTCCGGGAAGAACTCGCCATACAGGAAGTTGAAGCGGCGGGCAATCTCGCGCGCCAGCTCCAGATGGGGCAGCTGATCCTCCCCGACCGGCACCGCGTCCGCCCGGTAGACGAGAATGTCCGCCGCCTGCAGGACCGGATAACCGAGAAAGCCGTAAGTGGCGATCTCCCGTTCCTTGAGCTGATGCAACTGTTCTTTATAAGTGGGGCAGCGTTCCAGCCATCCGAGGGGAGTGATCATGGAAAAGAGGAGGTGGAGCTCGGCATGCTGCTTGACGGCTGATTGGACGAAGATTACACTCCGTTCGGGGTCGATCCCGGCTGCCAGCCAGTCGAGGACCATCGCGCGCGTATTGGGCACGATCTCCGCCGTCTCTTTGTAGCCGGTCGTCAGGGCATGCCAATCCACGACCACAAAATAGCACTCATACTGGTTCTGGAGCCGGACCCAATTGTCCAACGCACCCAGAAGGTTGCCAAGATGCAGGCGGCCCGTCGGCCGCATCCCGCTGAGTATCCTTTCTCCGCCCATCATACCCTCCTCAATTCCTGCCGTCCGCCTCGCGCAGATAGGTCAAGAGCCGGGGTTCACCCGGGCGCGGGGGTTCATGGTGCGCTTTGATGACGGCGACCACCTCGGGCGAGACGCCGAAAGTACGCGCCATATAGGCGCCGCGTCCTGGATGATGCAGATCTACGTAACACGCGCGCTCGAACCATCCGCCCGATCGCTTGGCCCATTTGGCGCGAAGCTTGGGCGCGACCCTCTTGAGCAAACCCACGCAGAGCCTGCTCAGAGGGGTTAGATCCCCCTGCACCTTGCCGATGTCGTGTAACAAAGCGGCCTGGACGAGCGGTTCAATGGATACCCCCGTCTGAAAACCGCGTTTGGCCAAGATTGTCTTGGCCACCGCCAGGGAGTGCTTTTGGTCGGACGGATCCATTTGAAAGAACAGGAACTGGCCCCGCTCATCAAGATGAAGCCTGATGAAGTCCTTTTCCCACGCACGTAAGTGGCGGCGGCTGAGGCGCCGCGAAAACTTGCCCACGCTAAACACCCCTGTTATGCCCGGCCAGTCAACAGCCACACCAAGATCGAGAAGGGTTTCATGATAATGAAGTTGATCAAGCGGGTCAATACGAGCATTATGAGAATGAGCGGACCATACTGTTGCAGTTGCATATACCGCTCACGGGCGCCCCTCCGGAGAAAATAAGCGAGGATCTCGGAGCCGTCCAGCGGCGGCAGCGGGATCAAGTTGAAAAGAAACAGGCCGAGATTGATGCTCATCCCGAGCCAGAGTAGTTGTTCCAGACGAATCGCCCAACTGACGTATGGAGGAATCCAGAACCGGATCAGTAATCCGAACGGGATCGCCAGCGCCAGATTGGTGAGTGGACCGGCCAGCGAAACTTGAAAGGTGCCCTTGACCGGGTTACGGTAATATGCCGGGTTGATGGGAACCGGCTTGGCCCAGCCGAACCCGAAACCCGACAGGCTGCTGGCGACCAGCATCAAGGTGCCGATCGGGTCCAGGTGCGCGAGCGGGCTCAGGGTCAAACGTCCGGCGTCCTTGGCCGTGGGGTCGCCCAACCGATGGGAGACATAGGCGTGCATGAACTCATGCGCCGCGAGGGAGAAGAGAACGATCGGCAGAGCCAATAAGAACTGGTAGAACGTCTCCGACGTAAGCAACGGCATCGGCGCCCCCCTCCAAAGTCCGGCCAAGACTTTATTATAGCACAAGGCCGCAGCCTGAACCATCCTGGACGCGCAAGATAAGTTTCTAGAAAACGATCGGTGCTTCCGGGTCGCGGCCTGCGCTCGCCCTGGCCTGTGCAAGCGCGGCCCGAAAATCCTCCGGCAGCGGCGCCTGGAAGACCATCGTCTCACCCCGGCGGGGATGGATCAAAGCCAGTCTTGCCGCGTGCAACGCCTGACCCGCCAACCCGGGGGTTTCAACCTTTCGCCCGTAGGTCCGATCTCCCACCACCGGGTGGCCGGCGGCCGCCAGATGCACCCTGATCTGATGCGTGCGGCCGGTGAGGAGTTGCAGCCGCAAGAGACTATAGTCACGGAGATCTTCCAGCACGCGATAGTCCGTCACGGCGGGTCTGCCGTTGGGAATGACGGCCATACGTTTGCGATCCACCGGATGCCGGCCCACGGGCATGTCGAGGCGGCCGCTCGCTGAAGCCAAAGTCCCGTGGATCAAAGCCAGGTAAGTCCGGGACATGGTGCGATCTTTCAACTGCGCCGACAAGGCCAGGTGCGCCAGATCGTTCTTGGCCACGACCAGGAGTCCGGTGGTGTCCTTATCGAGCCGATGCACTATGCCCGGCCTGATCGCGCCGTTAATGCCCGAGAGGTCGTGACAGTGCGCCAGCAAGGCGTTGACCAGCGTGCCGGTGCGATTGCCCGCGGCGGGATGCACGACGAGTCCCCGCGGTTTGTCCACCACCAGCAGATCTTCATCCTCGTAGACGATCGACAAGGGTATGTTTTCCGGCACGACGGCCGTGGGCATTGCCTCCGGGACCACGAGAGAGATCTCATCACCCGCCGCGACCTGTTCGCCCGCACGTCCGCGCCGGCCGTTGACCAGGACGCCCTGGGCGGCGATGGCTTTTTGGATGGCCGTGCGCGAGAGCCCGGCGCCGGCGGAGACCAGAAACAGGTCCAGGCGCTGCCGTGCCTGTTCAGGCCCCACGACCCACCTCTTCTCCACCGTCCACCTCCAGTCTCAGTGTCTGCAGGCGGCGCTTTTCCCGCCGCCAGATGACGGCCGCCGCATAAGCCGCCGCGATCAAGCATACCACCTGGGTCGTGCGGACCTCGGCGAACAAGATCTGATCTTCGCGAAAGGCCTCGATTATCCCGCGCACGATCGCGTAAAGCCCCATGTAGAGAAAGAAAAGAAAGCCAGGAAAACGTCTATGATTGCGAAGGCGGTAGAGCAGCAAAAAGAGCAGGAAACTGGCGGCGGCGGCGTAAAGCTGCGTCGGATGGCGGAGGGTGTAAGGATCGCCGTCTTTGCAGGCTAGAGCCCAGGGTACATGGCTGGGCAGGCCGTAACAGCAACCGTTCAGAAAGCAGCCGAGACGCACGATCGCGTAACCCAAGGGGACGTATGGCGTAACGATATCCGCGATCGGCCATGGTTCTAGCCGCTTCTTCTTTGCGTACCACCAGGCGGTGGCGAAAGCGACCACCGCTCCCCCGTAGAAGGAAAGACCGCCGGCTTTGATATTCAGGATCTCCAAAGGATGCTGGGCATAATAGCCGAACTCCAGCAAGACGTAAGTTATCCGGGCGCCGACCAATCCGCCGAGACACAAGCAGAGGGCGATGTCGACGATGGTTTCCGGAGATACGCCCTTCTTGGCCGCCTCTCTGGTGGCAAGCACGATCGCGATCAGGAAACCCAGGGCCAAGGCGGTGCCATAGGCGTAAATAGGCAGGCCGAAGAGACTGAATAAGATCTGTCGCAAGATTATCATCCGTTCCAGGTTTTATAAACCTATTTTTAATACGCAGATTAACTATCGTCCTAGAAAACTCACAAAGCCACAAAGAGTTCATGGTTCATCGTTAAAGGCCAGCTGTTTTTCGAGTCTCCGTACCCTTGTGGCTCCGTGAGATGTATGGATTCTTGACACACTGACCTTTTCGCGTGTTTCGCGCATGCAGTGGTTGCTTTCTCCGGCTTGAGTTACCGCCATAATTCGCGCGTTGGGACCGGGAATCCTGCCGCGCCTTACTATGGCCGCAGGACTGTGTTATCGTTCACCGCGCGGGGATCCGGCGGTATCTCATCCGGACCGACGTCGATGATGCCGTCGACCTCTTCCACCAGACCGTGCCGTTCGCCATGGTCGACATAGACATCCTCGTAAGAGTCCGCACCGCCCACATCCGAAGGCGTATTGGAAGTACCGTAGCGGGCGACGTCCTGCCAGATATCTTCTCCGTCGGTACCCGCCGTCTTGCCGCGATCTCTAGAGCTCCGGCCGAAAGGCGGCGTGAGGACCTCTTCCTCAATCGGCCGCCAGCGGGGCGGATCCACTGCCTCGTCAGCTTTGCGGCAATCCAGGCATAGTTCCACGTGCGGAATCGCCTCCAGCCGCGCGGGATCTATATCCTGTCCGCATTTGACGCACTGACCGTAAGTTCCTTGCGCCATGCGCGCGAGGGCGGATCTTACCTGACGCCGCATTTCACGCGCGTTGTCCAGAAGCGCCAAGTCCTTGCTGCGCTCAAAGGTCTCGTTGCCCAGATCGGCCGGGTGGTTGTCATAACTTGAGAGTTCATGCACGGAATCCTTCAGACTCTCGGCGCGCTCGCGTTCGTAATCATTGATTTGCTCGTCAAGCTCGGTCTCTTCGCGCGTTAGTCTCTCTTTGAAGCGTTCCAGTTGCGACTGATCCATCGCCATACCCTCCTGGCGTTCTATCGTGGGAGCGAACGCAACTGCGCATTGACCAACCGCACGATTTCGGCGACATAGCGCCCGATGACAGGCAGATTGAGCGCCGCCAAGCGGCCGAGGATCGACAAGAAAGCCGCGGCCACCAAGGTCAATCCGATGGCGATGCCGAAACCCCGCGCCAATCCCGCGAGGAAATTTAGCCAGATCAGGCGGCGCGGCCGCAGCCAGAGTTCGGCCATTGCCTCGAGATTCGCGCGGGCCATGGCCAGGCTGAGTTTATCAAACTTCATGCCCGGTCTTCCCCGTGGCCGCGTCCGCGCAAACTTGCGTAAGCGTCCCATCTCGCCTCTATCGTCCCCGATGGTTCCACCTTTCAGTCCTGCAGAGAGATTGCGCCATGCGGAAAGCTTTTCACATCATACCTTTTCCACGCTCAACCAAGCGGGGTGCCCGTTTATTTCCCAGGACTCAAAACCTTCGCCGGGCGCAGCGCGAAAAGCCAATGCGACCGCCAGGGTCTCGCCCTTGATATAATCCGCGAAGGCTTGGACCGCCTCGGTCATTTCACCATCGGTCACGAGCGTCAACCGAATGCGATCTGTCAGAACGAACCCGGCGTTCTTCCTCATATTCTGCACCTTGGATACGATCTCGCGGGCGAGACCCTCTTGGATGAGCGCCGTGGTAAGGCGGGTATCCAGAACGACGTAGATTCCCTGGCCCATCTCCACGGCATAGCCCGGCTTTTCTTCCACGCGCACGTCGAGATCTTCCTCGGTCAGCGTGATTTCCGTGCCCTGTACGTTAAGGGAAAGGGATCCCGAGCCGCGCAAGGTCTTGACCAACGAGGCCGCGTCCCCGCGGGCCAACTCCAACTCGATACCCTTCAAGAGCCGCCCGTATTTGGGCCCGAGCACTGAAAGCCTGGGTTTGACGGTATAGGTGACATAGGCATCGGGCGCATCCACGTAGAGCAAGGACTTGACATTGAGTTCCTCGCGCACCAGCGTTTCCATGGAGCCGAGGACGGGTTGGTGACGGCGATCGACCAGGAGCGCGGGCAAGGGTTGCCGTACTTTGAGCTGGACCCGGTTGCGGGCCGCGCGGCCCAGGGAGACCAAATCGATCACAAGCCCCATGTGCTCCTCGAGTTCGGTATCGATCGAACCGCGGTCGGCTTCGGGATATAACTCAAAGTGCACGGAGGCCTGTTTGTCGGCGCCTTGTTTCAGGTTTTGATAGATCTCTTCGGCTAGAAACGGAGCAAACGGGGCCATCAACTTGGCGACCGCTAATAAAACCTCCCAAAGCGTGCGATAGACGGCTTTCTTATCCGCGTTCATCTCCGGACCCCAGAAGCGTTCCCGTGTGCGCCGGACATACCAGTTGGACACCTCGTCGATGAGAAAAGCCTGGATCGAGCGCACCACGCGCGTCAGGTCAAAAGATTCCATATCCGCGCGGACTTGGGCGATCAAGGAGTTGAGGCGCGAGACGATCCAGCGGTCGATCTCCGCCCGCGATGCCAGCGGGACTTCATACGCCTCGGGGTCCGCGCCGTCGATGTTGGCGTAGAGGGAAAAGAAGGCATGCACGTTTTGTAAGGTGCCGAAGAACTTGCCATAGACCTCTTTGACGCCGTCCTCGTCAAACCTGGTCGGCGTCCACGGCGGAGAAACCGCCAACAGGTACCAGCGCGTGGCATCGGCGCCGTACCGTTCGATCAAGCCGAAGGGATCCACGGTGTTTCCCCGCGATTTTGACATTTTCTGCCCGTTCTTGTCGAGCACCAGATCGTTGACCATCACGTTCCTGTAAGCGGGCTGATCGAAGAGGAACGTGGAGATCGCCAACAGAGAGTAAAACCAGCCTCGGGTCTGGTCGATGCCCTCGCAGATGAAGTCGGCCGGGAAGAGCCGGTCGAAATCGGCCTCGTGCTCGAAGGGATAATGCCACTGGGCATAAGGCATGGCCCCTGAGTCAAACCAGCAGTCGATTACCTCGGGCGTTCTGGTCATGCGGCCGCCGCATGCGCAGCCCAGGTGGACTGCGTCGATATACGGCCGGTGAAGCTCGATCGAGTCGGCGTCGATTCTTTCCAGGGCGCGCGCGGCCAATTCCTGCCTTGATCCCACGGATTCCAGCCGCCCGCAGGACTCGCACCGCCAGATATTGAGGGGGGTCCCCCAGTAGCGATCCCGGGAAAGGGACCAGTCGATCAGATTCTCCAGCCAATTGCCGAAACGGCCCGTGCCGACGTGTTCGGGGAACCAGTTGATCCGCTGGTTGTTGGCGATCAGCCTTTCCTTGTATTTCGTGGTCGCGATATACCAAGATTTGCGGGCATAGTACAAGAGCGGTGTGTCGCATCGCCAGCAAAACGGATACGAGTGCGTTAGGCGCTCTTTCTGCAGGAGCTTCCCTTCCGCTTTTAGATACCGCGTGATCTCCAGATCTGCCTCCCGTACGAAGCGTCCCGCCCAGGGGGCGACCTCCGCGGTAAACTTGCCTTCCTTGTCTACCGGCTGTAGGAAAGGCAGGTTGTGCTCCCGTCCGAGCTGGTAATCGTCTTCGCCGAAAGCCGGCGCGATGTGCACAATGCCCGTGCCTTCTTCGGTCGATACGAATCCCGCGCCATACACCTTGAAAGCGTTGGCGCCCGCCGAAATAAACGGCATGAGCTGTTCGTAAGCCATGCCGACCAGGTCGGCCCCCCGCATCTCCCCGAGGATTTCCGCGTCTTTGCCCAGCACCGCCTGGACACGGTCGCGCACGAGGATATATACCGCTTCATCGTCGCGCCGGCGGGCGCGGGCGTACGTCGATTCCGGGTGGACCGCCAAAGCCACGTTGGAGGGCAGCGTCCAAGGCGTCGTGGTCCAGACCAGGAAATACTCCCCTTCTTGCCCGCGCACTTTCATCCGCACATAGATCGAGTCAATCGTCTCGTCCTTGTAGCCTTGGGAAACCTCGTGCGAAGCCAGCGGGGTACCACAGCGCGCGCAATACGGCATGATCTTGTGCCCTTCGTAGATCAAGCCCGCGTCAAAGTAGCGTTTGAGAATCCACCAGATCGACTCGATGTAATCATTGTCCAATGTGATATAAGGATGGTCCATGTCCAGCCAATAGCCGATCCGTTCGGTCATGCGCCGCCATTCGCGTTCGTAGGTAAAGACCGACTCCCGGCACTTCTTGTTGAACGCCTCAATGCCATAGGCCTCGATCTCCCCCTTGGAGGAGATGCCTAATTGTTTTTCCACCTCGATCTCGACCGGCAGGCCGTGGGTATCCCAGCCAGCCTTGCGATGCACCTGGAAACCCTGCATCGTTTTGTACCGGCAGATGGTATCCTTGAGCGTCCGCGCGAGGACATGGTGGATTCCAGGTTTGCCGTTGGCCGTAGGCGGTCCCTCATAGAAGATGAACCGTGGACTGCCCTCCCTGACGGCCACGCTCCGCGCGGGAATCCCGTCCGCGAGCCAGGCCGCGAGGATTTCTTCCTCACGCTTCTTGACCGATGCTTTGGTGTCGACCTCGCGAAATTTGCCCATAGCGCATATTCTCCTCCCATAAAACAAAAAGAAAACCGCCCCACGTTAGGGACGGTCTTTGCCGCGGTACCACCCATCTTAGCACAGAGAGCCGCCATGGGAAGACTGAACAAGACCTAGGAAGCTGCCTCTGTGCTCGCTTCAGCGCCCTTTAACGGTGGCGGCCGGCCATGCCTACTATGATTTCGGATGGCGCTCGAGGGGGATCTTCACCGCCCTAAACCACCGGGCTCGCACCCGTCCCGGCTCGCTTTGGGTATCGACGCGGCTACTCGGCCCTGTCATCGCTCTTTGCGGATTGAGTTAGCCTGATTATATCCGATGCAGCCGCGCCAGTCAAGATCGGCGCCGACGACACGCACCCTTGGCGGCAGCCATCCAGACCACATAGGCGAACCCCAGCTCTGGCGTGGCGATGTCAGCCGCGAGGTCCTCGCGCCCTTGCCAGAAGAGCCTGGGGCGATTGGCGCAGGCAATCTTGGATCTCTGGCTCCTCCAGCCCTGCGCCCAGCGCAACCATCCGTGCCCAGTCCGGACGCAGAAGATCCCCGGGCGCGTGCGCGTCGGAGTTGACCAGGAATCGGGCCCCGGCGGCCCGCCCGCGCCTGACCACGAGGCCGTTCGTGGCGTTATGCCCGCCGCGCGCTGTTAGCTCGAGAAAAACCCCGTTGGCCGCAGCCAAGGCCGCTTCCTCGGGGGTAATGAGTCCCGGGTGCGCGAGGACATCCACCTGCGGGCACGAGACCGCCGCCCTGTTCGTCCCGGGCGCCACCGGTTCCACGGGGGTCTCGCCGTGGACGACGACGATCTCCGCCCCCAGGCCGCGCGCTTCCTCCGCCAGTCCGGAGATGGCGGCCGGCGGCACATGGGTGAGTTCCACCCCCGGCAAAGCGCGAATACCCCAGTGGGTCTCCGCCAGCGCGCAGTCGATCTTGAGTTCGGCGATCGTGCGCGCCATGCCGCCGCCCGCCACGTGATCGGTCAAGGCGATACAGCCGTATCCCGCTACGGCGGCGCGGCGGATTAGTTCCAACGCCGAAAGATGGCCGTCGCTCAAGACGGTATGGGTATGAAAGTCGAACAGCATGTCCATCCCCCGTAAACAGCGAAGCGTTTGAGAGGTTCAAAACATGGTCCCTTTAGACCATGAAACACGCGAATTGTCACGAAAGCGGTTTCCGTTTGTTTTTCGTTTCGTGTATTCCGTGTTTCGCGGCGCGCCCTATGCCCCCCGGGGAACCGCCCGGCCGGGTTCCGCGAAGCCGGGGGCTTCGACCAGGATCACGTCAATGCCGATCTTCTTGATCCGCTCCCATGGAATGACGATATCGTCGTTGCGGCCAAAAAGCCAGAGAAACCTTCCGGGGCCGGGAACCACGATCGCCTTGATCATGCCTGTCTCCGCGTCAATCTCGAAATCACTCGCCAGCCCGAGCCTGCGCCCGTCAAGGACATTAACCACTTCCCGCGCCCTCAGCTCGGAAGATTTGGTCAACAAAGACACTCCTCCTCCTTATGCGGAACATCATATGCCAACGGCACGGAAAGTGAACATCGATTTTTCAACGCGCCACCGCATCCACTGCCTGCATGCCGCCTACGACCTTGACCACGAGCCGATTGGGGGCGCAAACCAGACTCTCGCCCGGGCGCCGGATGAGACCGGCGTGCGAACAAATCGCCCTTGGACAAAGCTCACGGGGCATGGGCAGGATCCTGACCCCTCCCTCCGCAAAGGAGAGCACCGCTTTGCCGCGGGGAAGCTCAACCACTTCCCGCCGCGAGACTTCCGGAGGGTAGAGCGGAAAACGGCGAAGCACCCGCCCCGCCAGTTCCACCTGCACCGTCGCCTTCTCGGCGCGCCCAAGAGCCAGGGGGCGGATCACCACCAGGACGGCGGCCGCCATCACCAGTGCGACGAGCACGATGCGATCGGTGCGGGTCATGCGTGGATCCTCCCTTGGAAATTCGTATGTATCAACTCGCCATCTTGACGATGGTTTCCCAGAGCGTGTAGGCGCCGATGCCGACAAAGAGGATCCCCGCGCCGAGCCGCAAGTATAATGGTGGGACCAGGCGCGTGACGATGCCCCCGAAGAGGACGCCGATCAGGGTCACCAGCGCCAGCGCGGCGCTGGCCCCCAGAAACACGGAGAACGGCGAGCGCGACTCCGCCACCAGACTGAAGACGGCCAACTGCGTCTTGTCCCCCATCTCGGCGACAAAGAGCGCCCCGAAGGAGAGGAAGAAAACCCGCCAATCCAAGGCCATACCTCCCATGATGCGCGGACTACGGCACCCGCGCGTAAGTCTCCCGACATCGAAAAAAGGGCGTTGCCGCCCTCTTTTTCATGTATTGGGGTGAGCGATGGGATTTGAACCCATGACCTCCAGGGCCACAACCTGGCGCTCTAACCAACTGAACTACGCCCACCGCGCAAAAGTATTCTATCACAAACACCCATCGGCGTCAAGCTGGCAAAATGGCGCGCCTGGTAGGAATCGAACCTACGGCCAGCTGCTTAGAAGGCAGCTGCTCTATCCCCTGAGCTACAGGCGCATCGTTTGCGTGATCAATTATAACACGCGCGGCGATCAAGTCCAAGACAGATCAGTAAAAAAGGCCGCACCCAATGCCAGGTCGGCCCTGGGCAAGGACGAAAACGACGCGGGAAAATCCGCGCCGTTACCGATCGTTCATGGAGCGGGAAACGGGACTCGAACCCGCGACATCCAGCTTGGAAGGCTAGCGCTCTACCAACTGAGCTATTCCCGCATTTTGCACATTTATTTTACCAGCAAGCGCGTCTGAAGTCAACCTTAGTATTGACGAAAGCCCAGCCTCTCTAGACGGCAACCAGGAGTCGAACAAGGTTATGGACGATTGGCCTCCGCTCCGCGCCGGCGAGGGTCCGGGTGAGTCCGAGCCTGGGTTCAGTCCACGATCACCGCCACGTGGAATAGGTGATATGCCGGCGACGACCCATAGACCGAGCATCCCAGCCGGCGCGCGACGGCACCGGCGAGCGCCTGCTCCAGGGTCAACCGCTCCACGCCTTGGGCGAGAACATCCTCGGCGCGTTCCATGTCCTCCGCGGCCGGCGCGAGGACGTTCAGGCTCTCCCTCACCCGCGCGATGACGCATGCGGCGGCGTCCGCGCCGTACGCGCCGTGCGCTTGCACAGCCACCTGGACCAGGGTTGGATACGTCACCGCCAGCGGCGTTCCTGCTTCCGCGAGGGCGAGCAGGCGCGGCGTTACCCGATCGTGGCCCTTGTCCCCCGCGTCAAGGAAAGACCAAAGCACCGCCGCTTCCAGCACCACACCCGCTCCCAGGCGTCCCGCGCGTACTTCCGGCCAGCCCGCCTGATTCATGCGGTTGGCTCCCGCCGCAGGCAGCCCGCCAAGGCGCGCAACTTGGCCGGGTCCACGCGCTTCAAGACCTGCCTTTCGGTTGCTTCGGCGCCGTCAGTTCCCCGGGCCAAAGCTTCCATGACCTCCGCGAGGCGGTAACGGTAATCCCTCACTCCCAGCCGGATGCTGGGAATCCGGCCGCTCCTGGTGTAGCGCCAGACAGTATCCACGGTAAGCTTGAGTTCTCTTGCCAGTTCGTGCGCGGTGATGAGTTCCAACACCCGTCCCCCCGAGGTTGATTATATAACGCGACAGCACCCGGATCAACCCGAATCAAGTCAGGCGTTGAAGCGTCTGAGATAGTTGGACGCTTCTTGCGCTTGATGCACTTCTCCACTTTCTTGGCAAAAAGTACTGATGACAAACGCCTGTTACGCTATGATATACTCTTTCTAGTCTGCGATGCGGACGTAGTCTGCGTTCTTTTAGAAACGGAGGACCTGACGTGAACGAGAAAGCCATGAGCGATCGTCCGCGGGTGGCGTATTTCTGCATGGAATTTGCACTCCATAAAGATCTCCCCATCTACGCCGGCGGACTCGGTGTCCTGGCGGGCGACTATCTCAAATCCGCGCACGATCTCGGCCTGCCGGTCGTGGGAGTCGGCATCCTCTGGCAGAAAGGTTATACACGCCAGTTGATAGACGGTGACGGCCGTCCCTATGACAGTTACCCCGCGCTCGAGACGGACTGCGTCCGTGACACGGGTGTGAGAGTAACCGTGACGATCAAGGGGCGCCAAGTCGTCTGCCGGGTATCCGTGGTCGATTGTTACGGCAACGCGCCACTTTTCTTGCTCGATGTCAATCTTCCGGAGAACGAAGAGCGGTGGTTGACGGACCGGCTCTACGGCGGCTCCGGCGACGACCGGATCGCCCAGGAGATAATCCTCGGCGTTGGCGGGCTCCGCGCTTTGCGCGCGCTGGGTATCCAAGCCGATGTCTTCCACTTTAACGAGGGCCACGCCGTTCTGGCCGGCATCGAGCTGATCCGCGAAAAGATGGCGCGGGGACGCAGTTTCGCCCAGGCATGGCATGCCACGAGGGAAGAAGTCGTATTCACCACCCACACCCCGGTGCCCGCGGGTAACGAGGTCCATCATCTGGGCGCTCTGCGCTATGTCGGGGCCTTTAATGGTTTGAGCCATGAAGAGATGGCCGCCATCGGCGGCGATCCTTTCAACATGACCGTCGCCGGCTTGCGACTGTCCCGGATTGCCAATGCCGTGTCGCAACTCCACGCCGAGACGGCCAGAACCATGTGGGCCGGCGTGGAGAACGGGGCGCGGATCATCGCGGTAACCAACGGCGTTCATGCCGGGACGTGGCAGGATCCCGCGCTTGCGGAGGCTTTTGCCGGCGGCGGCGATCTCCTCGGCCCGCATCAGGCGGCCAAGGAGGCGCTCCTGTCCCTGGTCGAGCAGCGGACCGGCCAGTCATTGCGGGGAGGCCTCCTGATTGGTTTTGCGCGTCGCGCCGCTCCATACAAGCGTGGTGACCTCCTCTTTACCAGGCCTGAGATCATCGAGCCGATGCTCGCGGCCGGTAGGGTCAAGCTGATCTACGCGGGCAAAGCGCATCCGGACGACGGTCACGGGCGTGAGATGGTCGCGCGCATGGTTCGGATCGCGCGGCAATATGCTAATGCCGTAGCATTCCTGGAGGACTACGACCTTACCCTGGGTCAAGCCCTTACCAGGGGCTGCGATCTATGGCTCAACAACCCGCGGCGTCCCATGGAAGCCAGCGGTACTTCAGGCATGAAGGCGGCTTTGAACGGAGTCTTGAACCTGAGCGTGCTTGACGGTTGGTGGCCGGAAGGGTGCCGCCACGGCGTCTGCGGCTGGCAGTTCGGTGATGCGGCTCCCCATGATGATGCGGAGGATGCGGCAAAGCTCTATGCAGTCTTGCGCGAGGAAGTGCTGCCGGTATTCGAGGGGGATCGGGCGGGCTGGCTCCGGATGATGCGGGAGAGTATAAAGATGGCCGGGTCATTCACCGCGGAGCGTATGGTGAAAGAGTATTATGAGAAACTCTATCGCAGAGAGCACGCGGCGCAAGCGAGCGCCTGAAAATGAAAACAAGGCCGTGAACCTTTTGGGAACTTGGACGATGCTTTCTTCGTTTGGAAGAAAGTAGATGAACAAGTCGTATTTGGAGGGATGTCCCTTGAGCCTCACGATCATCGTCGGACAGCCCGGTTCTGGCAAGTCGAAAACCATTCGCGACAGATACCTGCAGGCAAGTGGAGACGCGGTTTTCCTGGACGGCCATCACAGCGAGGAAGCGGTCCGGCAATTACGGCATGAGATGGGCTTCTTCGACCACCGGTATCTCTACTGCGCCCCCGAAGCATTATGGCCAGAGCTGGAGCGTCTCGACGGTGAACGGGAAATCTTCATCGATATGCCTGATCTGCCCTTCGGCGAACTCCACCAACTCCAGCGCCTTGCCAGAGAACGACAATGGCATTTTACGGTGACCGCGCGCTCGGTCCCGCCGGATTTGCAGGGCGCTGAAGTTATAAACCTGTAATCATGGCGGAAAGACAAGGCGGTCCTCCCCCACAGGCAAAACTTACGCCTGCGGGATGATGATGTGTTGCGCCTTGCGCGGACAGCCCTTCAAGGATTAGACCCGGATTTCGTTAAGCTTGGAGAGGGACGGGGGGTGAGTGGTCCCTTGCGAGATCCGGGTTAAATAGGCGCGTAACGAATCAGCAGCATGGCAAGTTGCCGTGGCTGCTTTTTCTTTATATCGTTACGGAAGGCCGGGATTCAGGAAAAGCTTGAAGGAAACAGCGTGTACCACGGCGAAAGTGAATCCCTGAGACAGAATGGGGAAACCTTCCACGAAGTGTATAATGTAATTATAACGATACATCCGGGCGACGGGGGTGTCTTCTTGTCATGCCACGCCTAAGACTCATCTTCCCAGCGGCGCTCTTTTTGCTGCTCGTGACGGCATCTACCGTCTTCGGGGGCGGTCTGGCACCGGGCTCCTCCGGGCAAGCGGTCCGGCGGCTCCAGCAAGACCTCGCTTTTCTAGGCTATCTGTCGTGCCTGCCGACGGGCTATTATGGCGCGCAAACCACGGCGGCCGTCAAGGCGTTTCAGAAGGCAAACGGGCTGAAACCCGACGGTCACGCCGGCCCTCAGACCTTATCCGCCTTGACTCAGCGTGTGCGGAGTAAGAACGCGAACTTGACCAGCCGCCGGAATGACGCCGTGGGCATCCTACCCTGGGATGAGGTGAATCGGCTTTTCCCCCGTGGAACGACGGCCAGGGTTTGGGATGTGGAAAGCGGCAAGGGCTTCCAGGTATGGCGTCTGCAAGGCACCTACCATGCCGACGTGGAACCGCTGACCAGAACGGATACGGCCATCCTACTCGCGGCCTGCGGGGGCCACTGGACGGCCAAGAGAAGACCCGCGCTGGTTGAGATAGAAGGCCGCCTTGTGGCCGCCTCCATGTACCCGTACCCGCACGGCAATGAGGCCATCCACAACAACGGCTTTAACGGGCAGTTCTGCCTGCATTTCCTGGGGAGCAGAGTGCACAAATCTGGTCGCGTGGATCCCGCGCACCAAGAAGCGATCTTGCGCGCCGCACAAGCGTATCCCGTCTGGCAGGCGCCCGCCGCCGACGCTCCCATCGCGACGACGGAAGCGTCCCCCGAGACAACGGCCGCGCCCCGGATCCCACTTGGTATCTTAGAAAGCCAGTAGCACGGAGTTGTAGATACGCCGAAGGCCCCGCACGCGAGGCCTTCTTTTTGTTCCCACTAATAACGATTACGGACGGCGGAACATCTGCACCCAGACATCGCCCGCGACCCCGACTCCCAGGTGGGTCAGGTTGGCGTTGAGGATGTTCGCGCGGTGACCCGCGCTCGACATCCAGCCGGCCACCACCTCCGCCGGGCTGCGATATCCCTTGGCGATGTTCTCGGCCGCATAGCTGTAACCAATGCCGAACTTTCGCATCATATCAAAGGGTGAACCGTACGTGGGGGAAGTGTGGCTGAAATAGCCGTTATCCCGCATGTCACGTGCTTTCTCTTGCGCGACCGCCGCGAGGGCCTGGTCATCAGCCAACGCTCCCAGGCCGGCCTTGGCCCGTTCCTGATTCGTCAGGCGTACCACTTCCTGGGCATAGGTCGTGCCCGTGGCAGGCGGCGTCGGCGTGGGCCGGGGCGTACCGGCACGCCAGAGCACGACCTGCGTGGGAACGGTTAGGGATTGACCGACATAGAGCATGGTATTCTTGAGGTTGTTGATCTCGGACAGGCTCGCAATCGTGGTACGGTAACGTTCCGAAATGCGCCAAAGCGTATCCCCGGCCTGTACGTAGTAGGTGCCGAGCTTGACCGTGTAGCCGATCGTCCCCTGCGCACCGGGATTGTCCGCTTTGACATATTGCGCCAGGGGTATCATCAGGATCATGACGGCGAGGATGATGGATAACAGTCGCTTCATAAACTACCTCCTGGGTTTACGGTGGTTTCGAAAGTGCCGCGCGAGTCCCCGGGCTTGCGGTCGAGGCGCGGGGAAGCCACGGCGAAGGGCCAAGACTTTCGAACCCCGGGATGTTTCCAGGTTACATCATCCGTTACCATCTGTCCACGCACAGATCACGTCAATCATGGAAGGATTTTGCGTGGCTTGCCAGCATCGATCTTTTCCGAGAAGGATATTCTTACATGAGAAGCGAAAGCAACCGCAGAGGCAAGGGGGGCGGTCAAGTGGCTTGGATTCTGCGCGATAACTATCACGCGGGGGCGCGTCCACCGGTAACCACGTTCACCCTGATCGCGATCGGTCTCTCGTTCTTGAGCCGGCTTTTCGTACCGGGTTTAACCATCTCGCTGACGTTTGCGGAGCCCGGGGGAAAATGGTGGGGATTTCTCACCTATCCGCTGGCGGATTTATCTCCATTCGCCGTGGTGTTCGGCGGTTTCTGGCTGTACGTGGCGGGAGGGGCGCTCGAGCGCCGGTGGGGTTCCCGACGCTACGCGTGCATACTGGCCACGATCATCCCCCTCTCCTCGCTCCCCTTGCTCCTGGGGGCGCGACTGCTAGGCATGCCGGTCGTGCTCGCCGGGTTGAGCCTGCCGTTGGCGGGCTTGACCGTCGCCTGGTGCATGATGCACCGGGATGCAACCGTGCTTTACGGTTTTGTCTTGCCGATCCCCGCCAAGACGTTGCTCTGGCTCGAACTCATACTGGTCTATCTCCTGGCCGCCGTTACATATGGCCCCATATTGGGCGCCTTCGCTCTGACGGGACCCGGCCTCGTTTATCTGTACAGCGAACGCACCGCCCCCGACCGGAAATGGCGCCGGGCCGTGCATCGCAGTCAACAGAAAGCCGCGCACCGAAGAACAACACGGCGTCGGCGGCTGAGGAGCGTTCACTAGCGCAGGGCTTATCGCACCATGAAAAGAGGGCCGCTTCGGGCCCTCTTTTCTCAGCTAACGGGCTAGACCTGGAATGAGGCGCCTGGCGTTGTCACGGTAAACCTTGGCCAGGGTGGCCTGGGGCAGGCCGATCCCATAGATGTGCCAGCGCCCTTGTGACGGCGGGCCGTCGGGCGAGTATGGGAAATACTCGTCCATGGTCTCCATGAAACGGAAGCTCAGACGGTAGCTTTCCCTGTCGGGGTATGAGTCGAGCCCGTAAAGAATCCGATCTTCATACTTGAGGAAAAAATCGCGCGCCGTGTACGGTTGGCGACCCAACTCGGCGAATCTGGCGCTGATATCCACGTTGGCGTTGGGATAACGGTCCAACAGGTGCGCGACATGTTGCAGGTTCTCAGAATAGCTTGCGACATGGGCCAGGATGAACGTGGTCCCGGATTCTCTGGCCAGAAGGCGCTCCAGCGCTTCCATGAGTTCGTCGAAGCGCGGATAATCCCGCCCGTAAAAACTCCAGTCCGGGTGGATGCCGAGTTCGTCGTATCGTTCGTTATATTCGTCGATCGGCTTAAAGAATGCGACCGGATCGGCCACATGGAGCAAGACAGGCCAACCCAGTTCGGCGGCCGTCCGCCAGACGGGAATGAGCCGTTCGTCATCGGGCTGGATGAGCAAACCTCGATTGTCGCGCCATTGCAGCCCCAATGCCTTCCAGATCTTCAGGCCCCGCAGGCCGAGTTCCTTTTGCCGGCTCAATTCCATACGAGTCCAGGTCTCAAAGTCGGGCCGATCCAATTGACTCAGATCAAGCCACCCGAAGGTCACGAAACGTTCCGGACAACGCCGCTCATAACCGGCGTAGGCTTCATCCGGGGTATCGCCGAAAGGTCCGGCCAGATTGACGATGGTCTGGATATTCAAGTCATCCATCAACGCGATGAGTTCATCAAGAGAGCGGCCGCTCTCCGTCCAGGGCTGCATGTGATTGTGGACGTCGATCACCGGCAGGCTGGCGCGCGCGATCGCCGTTTCCCGCACGCGCAGTTCCGAGCGTGGTTTATAGTCCAAGAGCCGCAAGTCTCCCATGTGTTCCCTCCTAACCGGTCGTCGGCCGGCACATCATTCGCCTTGCGGGGTCCATTCCATGACGTAACGGCAGCGATCGCCCCGCACGAAGGATTGGGTAAACTCGAGCCATCGCCCCTGTTCATCCAGGATGGTACGTTCAAGCATGAGCGTGGCGCTGCCGGGTTCCACGCCCAGGTCGCGCGCTACTGGCGCCGGGACGATGACCGGTTCAAAGGTTTCCCTGGCCTGTCCGAAGCGGATCCCGTATCGCTGCCGCAGTAATTCATAGAGTGGCGCAGTCTCCAGGGACTCGCGCGTCAAACCCGGACATAGGTTGGCCGAGATATAAGTAGTCTCCAGCATGACCGGCTCACCGTCGGCCAAGCGCAGTCTTACCAGGCAGTGAGTGGTTCCGTCCAGCCCGGGCGGAGCCCGCATGCCGGTCGTAAAGCTCAGGACGACGCTGCTTGGCCGCATGCCTCTGCGTGCCATTTCTTCCGTAAAGCTGTAGAATCGCCCAAGGGTCTGCTCGATCCGGCGCCATGCCACAAAAGTCCCCTTACCCTGCTGCCGGTGCAGCAAACCTTCCGCGACCAGATCGTTTATGGCCAGGCGCACCGTGAGACGGCTGATCCCCAACGATTCGGCGAGTTCACGTTCGGACGGTATCCTCTGGCCCGTCTGCCAGACGCCTTCCTGGATCCTTTGGCGCAGGCCATCCCGTACCTGCCGGACCAGGGGTGTCGGGAGATCACGCCTGATTTGCAGGCCATTCCGCGTCATGCATGGTCACTCCTTCAACCACGCGGTGGATCAGCCCGCTGGGACTGGGCTCGTCAGGTTTGCAGCCGCGCTGCAAAGACGCAAAGAGAGCTAGGTTTTGCCCCACGATCACCGCCAGCGCCGATAACCAAGCGTCAGGCATGGCGTTAGCCTCTTCCGCCAACGCCAGCCTGAGGCCTTCGCTCTCCCCGGCGGGCGCTTGCGGCTCGACCAGCAACAGGCGCCCCGAGAGACCACGGCCTGCCAATTGGCGAAGAAGATCGCGTTCGTACAAGCGCACATATGCATCCCCGCTCCTAAACGCGATCAGGATGGTGGTATCCGTTACGAACGACAGCGGACCGTGGCGGAGACTCAGGCACGACTGGGCAATACTGGCAATGGCGCCATTTGTCATCTCCAGCATTTTCAGGCTGGTCTCGCGCGCCGCGCCAAGCAAGGCACCGCTTCCCAGAAACACCGCGCGGTCGAAATCGAGCGCGGCCAGGTCCTTGGCGATCTTGGGCGCATCGCGGAGCAGTTTCTCTCCGGCGCGTACGAGGAGCGCGCTCAGCGCGCAATAGTCCTGGCGGCGTTGAAGATACGCAAGCCCGAGACCGGCCAGGAGCATGTTGGTAAAAGAACTCGTCATGGCCAAGCCCCGATCGTTGGTCCTCGGGTCCAAGAGCAGGCAAGCATGGCCGTCGGCCGCCGCGGCACGAGCCAAGGCGCCTTCCACGTTGCAGGTAATGACGATATGGTATGCTTGCGGCGCGACGCGCTCCGCGAGGCGATAGACCCCCATGCTCTCGGGGCTGTCTCCCGAGCGCGCGAAGGAGACGATGAGCAGAGGTCCGGCGGAACGGAGCAGTTCGGGCTGGCAGACGATCTCCGTGCTTTCCAGCGAAAGCGTGGCGCGGCCGGTGGACTTTCCGATGGCCGCCGCCAGGCAATCGCCGATGAAGTGCGAGGAGCCCGCGCCGGTCAAGATGATGCGCAGGCGTTCATCCGCCACCAGTTCGTCCAGTCGCGCCTGCTCCGCCCCTAGGAAAGTGCTTGCCCGCATGGTTGTGTCCGCCCAAAGCTCAGGTTGCTGCCAGATCTCCGCCGGTGTAAACCGGGTGCCGAGCGCGTTCTGAATCTCGGGCGCGGTCTCAATGAGTTGGCGCAAGGGATTACCCTGGTCCGATCGTGGATCTGAAATCTTGATTCCCTCCTCACGACGCTACTGGTATATACCAGTTAATACATTCGCCGCAAGGGGACAAATTCCTCCATCCTGGGACCGGACAAGAAAAGAGCCCTTGTGGGGCTCAGCTCTTCTTGCCGTATCCGGCTCTGGGTTTAAAGGTCTCACACATTGTCTGGGCGGAGGTTTCGGCCTCCACCTCCCCCATGGTGCCTATCTCCATGTCGTAATCTTGAGGCTTGTTGTTCCTCACCATGATCTCATCCGCCTCGCAGACATTGCCCCTCCCCCAGTAGGAACAGGAATCCACGCTGCATTTGATCTCAGCCACGGTATCACCTCCGACCCATAGTCTTTCCTCCGGAAGGCCATAGATATGCTGCCACCGCAAGATCGTGCGCGCGCCAGGGAGGCAGATAGGTCTCGAAGGCGGCAACGCCGTAACCGGCCTCGGTGAGCTTTCGCGCGCAACTGGCGACGAGCGCCAGGGCGTCAAGGCGTCGTGCGACGTCCGGTAAGGGTTCGATCTCGGGCGGGACCGCCCATATCCGCGCGGCCATACCCAGAGGCGCGCAGCACGGCACGAGCGCCACGCTCCTCGCCCCGCAAGCCAAAGCCACCGCCAGCGTGTCCAGGCTGGCCTCGCCGCAGACGTGCACCGCCAGGAGCAGGTCGGGGCTGTAAGCCGGCATGAAATCTCGGATGGCGGAGACACGACCGGCGAGCGGCAGACCGAGGGATTCCGCCAGTGCGCGCGCGGCCGCGATGGCTTCTGAAGACGTATCGACCACCTCCAGGCGCGCGGAACGTCCCGCCCGGGCCAGGGATGTAAGGAGCGCGAGACCAAGAGGCGCTCTGCCAGCGCCCATTTCCAGGATCTTGAGGGGCGTGCCCGGACCGATGAGATCCAATAGCCGTGCGACGAACTTAGCCGCGTACAGAGACCGCTGCGCATGCTCGCGCACCGCTCCTGGCGCGCGCCCGGCGGCGAGGATCTTTGCCAGGCTGCGCCGGTCCACACTTTTGGGGAACGGCTCCCGCCGGTATGTATCACCGTGCCCATCCACGCTGCGGGCATGGATCAGTAGTTCGCCAGCGGCCCAACGCACCTCGGTCACCCGTCCCGGGCATTCACCGCGCAGCACGAGGCATGGATCCCGCTTGAGCAGTTCGAGAAGGGCCTCAAGTGCCTCGACGTCCGTCCCGTGCGGCAATGCGGACCCTGGTCCGCCGTGGCCGTCAGCTAAACACCAGCGTGTTTCCCCCGCCGCCAGCAGGGCGGCAAGAGCTTCCCTGGCTCCGTCCAATACTATCACCTTTCGCCTTTTGAAGCGCTAAACAAAGCAGGCGGCATGCGCCACCTGCTCTCGCAGCAAATACGAGGCGTTGCTCAATCCTCGGCGTTCTTCTTGTTCTCCGCGATGATGGCCTCCGCGAGGTTGGCCGGAACTTCCTCGTAATGGTCAAAGGTCATGCGGAAGGAGCCTCTGCCCTGGGTCATCGATCTAAGGTCGATCGCATAGCGGAACACTTCCGCCTGCGGCGCCTGGGCCTTGACCATCTGCAGGCCGTTGCCGGTCGGCTCCATACCCAGAACCCGGCCGCGTTTCTTGGTGATGTCCCCGATGACGTCGCCCATGTACTGATCGGGCACAACGATCTCCATGTTGACCACGGGTTCGAGCAATACGGGGCGCGCGTCCATGAAAGCCTTCTTGAAACCGAGTGAAGCGGCGATCTTGAAGGCCATCTCCGAGGAATCCACGCTGTGGTACGAACCATCGTACAGGGTAGCCCTGATGTCGACCACCGGATAACCCGCGAGCGGCCCCTCCTCCATGCTCTCCCGAAGGCCCTTTTCGACCGCGGGTATATACTGCCGGGGCACCGCGCCGCCGAAGATCTTGTCCACGAACTCGAACTCGCCGCCGGGTAATGCCTCGAGTTCGAGCCAGACATGGCCGTACTGGCCCCTGCCGCCGCTTTGTTTCTTGTGTTTTCCCTCAGCTTTGGCGGAACCCCTGATTGTTTCCTTGTACGGGATCTTCGGTGTCTTCAGGTTGACCTCGACCCCGAACTTCTTGTGCAGCTTGCTCATGATGACCTCGAGATGAAGATCGCCCACGCCCGAGACAAGGATTTCCTTGGTGGTCGTATCCCTGGAAGTTGTGAAAGTCGGGTCTTCCTCCATGAGCCTGGTCAAACCGCCGCCGATCTTATCCTCGTCTCCTTTGGCCTTCGGTTCGACGGCCAAGGTCAGGTTGGGCTTCGGAAAATCGATGCCGGGCAGGACGATCGGTTTGTCTTTGTCGCACAGGGTATCGCCGGTCCCGGTCTCGGCCAGTTTTGCCACGGCGCCCAGATCGCCGGCGGGTATCTCTTGGACGGCTTCCTGGTTTTTGCCTCTGATGAGAAAGACCTGTCCGACGCGTTCCGTCTTGCCCTTACTGGCGTTGAATACCGAACTGTCGCTCTTGAGAGCGCCGGCATAGACGCGGAAGAGGGTCAGCTTGCCGACGAAGGGGTCGGCCATGGTTTTCCAGACGAAAGCGGCAAAGGGCTCGCTCTCCTGGATCTTGCGCGCCGCTTCCTCGCCGGCTGGAGTCCGTCCCGTCACCGATCCAACCTCCGCGGGCGAGGGGAAACAGTCGATCACGCCCGCCAGCAACGGCTCGATGCCGATCATCTTGACGGCGGAACCACAGAATACGGGAATGAGCTTGCCCGTCGCGGTCGCAAGATGAATACCCCGCAGGATCTCTTCCTCGGTCAGCGCCGTGCCTTCAAGGTACTTTGCGGTCAGCTCGTCATCGGTCTCGGCCGCGGCCTCGGTAACCATCTCCCGGTATTGGCCCGCCAGGGCGGCTAACTCGGACGGCACTGAACCGGCCGCTTCCTTGCCGCCGGTGACTGAATAGGCCTTGTTGCGCACCACATCGACAACGCCCGCGAACTTCTCGGCGCTGCCGATGGGAAGCTGGAGCGGCACCACGCGATTGCCGAAACGTGAGCGCAGCAAGGAAAGGACCTTTTCAAAATTGGCGTTCTCCCGGTCCATCTTGTTAACGAAGAATGCGCGCGGCAGCGCTCTTTCATCCGCGTATTCCCAGGCCTTTTCCACGCCGACTTCAAGCCCTGACACGGCGCAGACGACCATCAGCGCGCCGTCCGCCACGCGCAACGCGCCCTTGACTTCACCGACAAAATCAAAGAATCCCGGAGTATCCAAGAGATTGATCTTGTGATCCTTGAATTCGACCGCGGCCAGGGCCGCGCTTACCGATATCTTCCGTTTGACTTCCTCCGGGTCGTAGTCCATCACGGTGGTGCCGTCCTCGACACGACCCAGCCGGTCCACGGTCTTGGTCGCAAAGAGCATCGCCTCGGCGAGGGATGTCTTCCCGCAGCCGCCATGGCCGACCAGGGCGATGTTACGCAGTCTGTCCACAGCATATTTCTTCAAAGATGTTTCCTCCTCGGACTTGGTATGACAGCGAAAAAGGCACAATGCATTCCTATTCTATTGACCGCTCGATTCTCCTGCCGATGGCGCGAAATAATCGTGGCCTTCCAAGAGCGGGCGCGCAAAACGATGTGAAAAACCCAAGACAAACCCTCGGCCGAGAGAGATTAATCTGCCCGTAAAGGGTAATATTAGACCGGGAGAAGGTGCGGGCGGACGAAGATCGCCGCCGCCCCGCCGCGTGGGGCGGAGACGGGTGGATGCGGTCGGGCAAAGGCACGGCTACGGACTTGGGTCTATTCCAGTACCGCCTCCGTGCCGGCGCGAAGGTCCGTTTCGATCGGGCCGGGTCAAGATCGGAGAGCGCCCCGGAAGCTTTCCGGTCGGGCAAAGGTCGCGAACGCGGCCGGCGCGAAGCTCGCCACCTTCCCCACGTTATGCATCGGTCAATGCCGCCAGGCCTTCCAGGAGTTGCAGGCGTTCTTTGTCGCCGCTAAAGGCAATGCCCCGCTTTAGGTCGGCCATTTCCCGTTGGGGCAGCGCTTCCGCGGGGATACCCGTAATCTCGACCGGTTCGCCGCGATGGGCCGGGGTGCCCGAGAAAACCGCCACAAATCCATCGCTGATCCCCAGGAACCGAGAGCGCTTGCATGAGGGACACAGCTCCCGGATTTCGTACGCCAAATGTAGCTCACGTCGATCGGCGCTCACGATGCGCCAGTCCCCGAACCTTGCTCCGGTAATGTCGCCGGCCAGCCGGTCCAGCATCGAAGGATTAGGGTTGGCGCCGAGTCGCTTGTGCCCGCAGACGGTGTAGATATTGGTCACGACGGTGGCGCGCTGGGGTCGCCGCGGCGCGGTATACCGAAGCGCGATTATTATACCGGCCACCAGTAAAGCGATGGCAAAGCCCGACAACGCGAGGGTTAAGCGAAGGCGAACACTCATTGGCTTCCCTCCCGGTATTGGCCATATCTTCCCCGGGTTGGGAAGAACTTATGTTCAGCATTTCCTCACGCCCCGCGCGCTTTAGGCCGTTACTTTTTTCACAACCCTTCTAATCAACCAGGTTATAGTTGCCGTATACGTTTTGTACGTCCTCGTTCTCATCCAAGGCCTCACAGAGCCGGACCAATTGTTCCGCCTCGCGCCCGCCGACGTCGACCGTGTTCTTAGGCACCATCGCGATTTCCGCCTCCACCAGCGGGACTTTATGCATCTCCAGGTGGTTGCGGACGGGCTCAAACTCATTCGGCGCCGTAATTACGACAAAGGCTTCACCGTCGCGGCGCAAGTCCTCGGCGCCCGCCTCCATGGCCAGGGAAAGAAGCTCCTCCTCGCTGCGTTTGTTTTCCTCGGGATCGACGGTCAGAATACCCTTGGCTTCAAACATCCACGAGACGCACCCCGACTCCCCAAGGCTGCCTCCGTGTTTCGAGAAGCAATACCGCATCTCGCTGGCGCTGCGATTGCGGTTGTCGGTCAGGACGGTGACCAGGAGCGCCGCACCGCCGGGTCCGTATCCCTCATACGTAATCTCCTCGAAGTTGGCTCCCTCGCCCCCGCCGATTCCACGCTTGATGGCGCGCTGGATATTATCGTTGGGCATGTTTACCTCGCGCGCCTTTTGCACGGCCAAACGCAGGCGGAAGTTGTTTTCTGGATCGCCGCCTCCCTGCCGCGCGGCGACGATGATTTCCCGCGTCACTTTCGTGAATGCCTGCGCCCTCTGCGAGTCGGATTTCTCTTTACGATGCTTGATATTGGCCCATTTGGAGTGTCCCGACATCCTGACCCCTCCCGATCTGATGATATGATGCATAGCGGTTGCCAATATGCCGAAGGGCCGTACAAAAGCATTCGTCATCCCATGGGGGTAATCCTTTTGCCTCGCGTCCGGCGTCGATCAGCCGCCGGGGGGGCGGAAGGGAGAGACGAGTTCGAGTTCGCGCATCTTGCGGAGGAGCAGGAGCATGGTCATCCCCACGAGCAGGAAGGAGAACAACGCGGAGAGACCGACGGCCCAGAAGAGGATGAGATCGTACGTGCCATGGAGCGCGACCGCGATGAGATAGCCGTAGAGAATGAGCGCCTGTCTGCCGCTGAACCTGGACACGGTCAGAAAATAACCGAGCCAACCCGTAAAAGAGGCGTGCGCCAAGGAGGTGACCGCGGCGCGAAAGAGACCGACCGCGGGGCCGTGTCCGGCGGCGTAGAGCAGGTTTTCGAGGGCGGCGAAACCAAGGCCGACGGTAACGCCATAGACGACGCCGTCCAACGGCTCGTCAAACTCCGCCAAGCGGTGCACGGTGAAGAAAAGAACGGCCAATTTAGCAGCCTCTTCTACTCCGCCTACCAAGATATACGATAACAAGGTCAAGCGTGCCAGATTGTGTTCGCGTAGACCGGCGATCAGGTCGCCGCGCCAAGGCGATTCCACCCATAAAGCGGGCAGAACGGACAGCATGCCGAGGCCGAATAATGATAGTAGGAGCCATTTCGGTTCAGGCTCGAAAGCATCCTGGCGGTAGAAGAACCAGAGCCAAAGGAGGCCGGGAAGAATGGAAACCAAGGCAACCTGCCAGAGAGGGTACACAATCCCACCCTTTCCAAATCGCGCAACAGTGATGTGTAGTAGGTATTATGCTCCTTTGGCGCGTTCCTCGTGCAGACCGATACGCAGATAGGAAAGGGCGGCCGCGATTCCAATCACGAGGCCCGCCAAAACGACCCACCACCCCGCGCGGACGCCCCGCCACAATAGAAACAGTCCCGCGAAGGTCACGGCGGTGGACGTCTTCCCATAACGGTTGCTCTTGATGGGCGCGCCCAGGCGGACAAAGAATACCGCCGCTCCGGAGACCACGGCCAGTTCCTTGAGCAGATACACCCAGACCAGCCAGGCAGGCAACCTGCCGATGAGGGCGCTGCCAAGCAAGGCGGCGCCGATTACCATCTTGTCCGCGATCGGATCGAGCACGATCCCGAGCCGGGACACCTTGCCCGTGGACCGGGCCACCCATCCGTCCAAGACATCGGTCACTGCCGCCCCCGCCAAGAGGGCCAGGACCACGAGGTCCTGGCCCGTCAGGATTGCGTATACCACGCCGGGGGCCAGCACGAGACGGAGGATGCTAAGCGCATTTGCCAACGTCACTAACTCTCCGCCACCTTGGGCAATTCCTCCAAGGCCTTCGCGACGAGTTCCGTGGGATGGTCGTAGTCCCGGAGCTTGCCTTGGAGATAATCGTCGTATGCCGAAAGGTCGAAATGACCATGGCCGCTGAGATTGAAAACGATCGTCTTTGCCTCGCCCGCTTCCCGGCAGCGTAACGCCTCATCGATCGCGGTTCTGATGGCGTGCGCGGATTCGGGCGCCGGCAGAATCCCTTCCGACTTGGCGAAGATTACCGCCGCTTCAAAGACGGCCACTTGGGGGCAGGCCACCGCTTCGATCAACCCGTCGTGGTAGAGCTGGCTCACCAGGGGTGAATCGCCGTGATATCTGAGTCCCCCGGCATGAATGCCCGCGGGCACGAATCCGTGTCCGAGCGTGTACATCTTGGCCACCGGGGCCAACCGGGCGGTATCGCCGTAATCGTAAGCAAAGACGCCGCGTGTGAGCGTGGGGCAGGCCGCCGGTTCCACCGCAATCACCCGGACTTTGTCTCCGGCGAACTTGTCGGCCAGGAACGGAAACGCCAGCCCGCCGAAGTTGCTGCCGCCACCGCAGCAGGCGATCACGATATCCGCGTGGGCCTTTACCAGCGCGAGCTGCGCCTTGACCTCCAGGCCGATCACGGTCTGGTGCAGGAGCACATGGTTGAGCACGCTGCCCAATGCGTAATTGGTATCCGCATGGCTGGCGGCATCCTCGACCGCCTCGCTGATCGCGATCCCGAGGCTCCCCGGCGAATCCGGATCAGTCTCGAGGACCCTGCGTCCCGCCTGGGTCCTTTGACTGGGACTGGAGATGACATCCGCGCCAAAGACGCGCATAAGAGAACGCCGGTAAGGCTTCTGATCGTAGCTGACCCTGACCATGTACACCGTGCATTCCAGGCCGAAGTTGTTGCAGGCTTGGCTGAGAGCGCTGCCCCATTGGCCGGCGCCGGTCTCGGTGGCCAGGCGCTTGATTCCCGCCGCCTTGTTGTAATAAGCCTGAGGCACCGCCGTATTTGGTTTGTGGCTGCCGGCCGGACTCGCCCCTTCGTATTTGTAATAGATCCGGGCCGGCGTGCCAAGGACTTTTTCGAGGCGCCGGGCCCTCACCAACGGCGTGGGGCGCCAGATGCGATAAACCTCGCGCACCTCGTCGGGGATCGGAATCCAGCGTTCGGTGGAAACCTCCTGCAAGATCAGTTCCATCGGAAAGAGCGGCCGCAGATCGTCCGGGCATAAGGGTCGCAAGGTAGTTGGGTTTAGGCCGGGAGCCAGCGGGTGCGGAAGGTCGGCCTGGATGTTGTACCATGCCTTGGGGATGTCCTTTTCTCCTAGGAAAATCTTGGTGTCCTCGCTCATCTCTGCATTCTCCCCTCATCTATTCTCCTTGGGCAAAGCTCTCCTTACCCAAGCTTCCTAAACACCGAACTCTATCTGTCTTCCCGCCAGCGCCATTCGTGCGCGCGCGCAGCGAAGCGGTGCTCGTACTCGTACTCGTGACGCCGGTAAACGTCAACAGGATCAACCAACCCGATCGTAACGGAGCGGGTGTGCCTCAGTCCACGCTATAGTTCGGCGCTTCCCGGGTGATTTGCACGTCGTGGGGATGGCTCTCCCTGAGACCGGCGGAGGTCATCCGGATGAACTTCGTTTTCGTTTTTAGTTCGGCGATATTCGTGACTCCGCAGTATCCCATGCCGGCCCGCAGGCCGCCCACCAATTGGTAGACCGTTTCGGCAAGGGATCCCTTGAACGGCACCCGCCCCTCGATCCCTTCCGGCACGAGCTTTTCCTGCCCCTCCTGGAAATAGCGGTCGGAACTGCCCTCGCGCATTGCGCTGAGGGATCCCATGCCGCGGTACACCTTGAAGCTCCGGCCCTGAAAGATCTCGATCTCACCGGGGCTTTCCTCGGTGCCGGCCAGCAGACTCCCGATCATGACCGTGTCCGCGCCGGCCGCGATGGCCTTGGTGACGTCGCCGGAATACTTGATACCGCCATCGGCGATGATGGGGATCCCGGCCTTGGCCGCGACCCGCGCGCAATCTGCGATGGCGGTAATCTGCGGCACGCCGATGCCCGCCACGACACGCGTCGTACAGATCGACCCCGGCCCGATACCCACCTTGACGGCGTCCGCGCCCGCTTCGATCAGATCCCGGGTGGCCTCGGCCGTCGCCACGTTGCCGGCAATCACGGGCAGCGCGGGATATTCGCGCTTGATACGCGCCACTGTTTCGAGCACATTACGTGAATGGCCGTGGGCCGTATCGACCGTGACGACATCAACGCCCGCTTCCACCAGGGCCGCGACCCTGATGTAATCATGCACGCCTACGGCCGCGCCCGCGCGCAACCGTCCCTGCGGGTCTTTGGCGGCATTGGGATACTGCCGCGCCTTTTCGATATCTTTGATTGTGATAAGCCCCTTGAGGTTGAAATGCTCGTCAACCAAAGGCAGTTTCTCGATCTTATAACGCTGGAGGATGGCTTTGGCTTCCTCGCGGGTGGTGCCAACCGGGGCGGTAATGAGGTTGTCCTTGGTCATGACCTCGTGGATCGGACGCTGGTAATTGGTCTCAAACCTCAGATCGCGGTTGGTGATGATCCCGACGAGGCGGCCTCCCTCGGTAATGGGCACTCCCGAGATGCGGTACCGTGCCATGAGCTGCAACGCGTCGGCGATTGGGTGATCGGGGGAAAGATAGATTGGATCCGTGATCACGCCGTGCTCGGAACGCTTAACCTTGTCCACCTCAAGCGCTTGCCGTTCGGTGGTCAGATTCTTGTGGATGATGCCGATACCGCCCTCGCGGGCCATGGCGATCGCCATCCTCGCTTCGGTAACGGTGTCCATGCCCGCGCTTATGAGGGGGATATTCAGGGTGATCGTGGGGGTCAGCGAGGTCGTGGTCGAAAGATCGCGCGGCAACATCTCCGAACGTGCCGGAACGAGCAAGATGTCGTCAAACGTCAGCCCCTCGCCGACAATCCTCCCATCCAACCGTCATCGCCCTCCTAGGCTTGGCATTGGCTCTATTCTATCATAACTCCGCGATATTGCAAGGGGGGGCCTCCGATGACCGGTTATTGACTGCCATCCTCGCGGGCGGCGACGGCGCCGCAATCGCGGCTCGGCGTCCTGACCTCGACGATGACGATGTCCCGGCCCATGCGGCGGACGGCACGCCACGGCACGGCCAGCATGCGCTGACGTCCCCTCCATACTCCTCCGTGCGGGGAATACGGCACCAGGATCGCTTCCACGCGTCCGAGCTCGGTGTCGATCAACGCCTCCGCCGACTTGATCACCCCGAGGCGTGTGGCGTCGGTCAGGTTGATGACTTCTCTGCCCACCAATTCATTGAGCCGCATCGCCCTCACCACCTGCCTAATCCTATGTTTATATGCGGTGGCGCATGCCGTGAGCGCCGATAAGGCATCGCGGCGAGGTCATGCCATGGTTTTTTAGTCCTTTGCGGCTTCATCCGCGACAAATGACTGCAGACGGAGCATCTTGCTCACCAGGAGGTCGATCTGGGTGGCGGTCCGATAACTCTCCTCATTGGCCCGCGCGGGCGCCGGACTCCCATGGAGCACTTCATGGCGCAGCGCGCCTATCTCCCGCCGGAGGTCGTCCAGGCAGTCAGTGATCTCCCTTTTGCCATGGCTGATCTCCCCCCCGTTGAACTCAGGTGCCTGTATGGCCAAAGCCGCCACCTCCCCGTTCGCTTACCGGCAGTTGGACGCCGCTGACCCATCCGATCCTCTCCACGCGCGCCAGCACTATCTGCGCCACGCGCTGACCGCGCTCGATCGTCACCGGCGCCGGACCGAGGTTGATCAAGAGGACCTTGACCTCGCCCCGATAGTCCGCGTCAATCGTGCCCGGCGCGTTGAGGACGGTGAGGCCGTGTTTTTGCGCGAGGCCGCTGCGGGGCCTGATCTGCCCCTCATACCCCTCGGGGATGGCCATGCGCAGCCCGGTGGGCACCAGCGCCGACTGTCCCGGGTTCAAGGTCAACGGCCCGGCCAGCGCCGCCAACAAGTCCATGCCCGCGGCGCCCGGCGTGGCATACGCCGGCAGGCTCAAGTCCTCGGTACCGGGGAGTTGCTCCACGGGGACCTCGATCAAGGGGAAACACCTCTTCTCTCGTCAGGGCTTCTTACGTCTCTTTCAACAACCGCCCGAGGCTCAACCTCACGCCCGGCGGCGCGACCACCGAGGCGGCAAGCCGCCTCCCGCCGAAAATCTCCCGGGCCACGCGGGTGACGTCCGCGGCGGTGACCGTCCGGATACGCGCGGTCAGTTCATCCGGGGTCAGACATTGGTCGCCAAAGAGTTCGGCCTTGGCCAACCTGCTCATGCGCGTGCTGGTACTCTCCAGACTGAGTAGGAAATTGCCCCGCAATTGCTCCTTGGCGCGGGCCAACTCCGCGGCGGGGATCGGCTCTTGCACGAGCCGCCGGATCTCGCTTTGCATCAGGTGGATAACCTCGGTCGCGCGTGCCGGGGCCGTGCCGGCGTAGATCGAAAACAGGCCCGTGTCCCGAAACGCCGCGTGGGTGGAACCGGTGGCGTAGACGAGGCCGCGATCCTCCCGCAGGGATTGGAAGAGGCGGGAACTGACGCTGCCGCCGAGAATGCTGTCCATGACGTGGACCGTGAACTTATCCGGGCTGCGGCGCGGCACGCCCTGAGCGCCGAGACAGATGTGCACCTGTTCCGTGTCTTTCTTCTTGACGAGGCGGGAGCCGTCAGGTTTGGGCGGGGCCCCTGGTTCGCGGGACCGTCCCGGCTCTAAGCCGCGGAAGAGGTCCTCGGCCAGGCGGACGACCTCCGCAAAATCCACTTTTCCCGCCACCGCCAGCACTGTGTTCTCCGGCCGGTAATGGCGGCCAAGAAAAGCCTGCACCGCCTCACGGTCGATCGCCTGGACGGTCGCCGGCGTGCCGAGGATCGGTTTACCGAGCGGATGCCGCGGCCAGAGCGCGGTCGCCAAGAGATCGTGCACCACCTCGTCCGGCGCGTCCTCATAGGATCTGATCTCCTCGAGCACCACGCCTTTCTCCTTTTCCAGCTCCACCGGGTCGATGACGGAGGCGGTGTACATATCGGCCAGCAACTCGAGGCCCAACGGCAGATGGACGCCGAGGATCTTGGCGTAAAAGCAAGTGTACTCACGGGTTGTAAAGGCGTTTAGCTGCCCGCCGACCGCGTCGATCTCCTCCGCGATCTGCCGTGCCGAGCGGCGCGCGGTGCCCTTGAAGAACATGTGCTCGATGAGATGCGAGATCCCCTCTTCCCCTGGCCGCTCATCCCGGGAGCCGGCGCCGACCCAGATGCCGACGGAAGCCGATTCCACGGCGGGGATGGTTTCCACGGCGATTCTGAGCCCGTTCGGAAGGGTCGTGCGATGGTACATGGAGAACCCCCTAGAAAGAAAAGATCGCCGCTCGTCGCTCGTGGAGCGGGCGCTTGGTTCTGTACCGTGGTTTTGTGAGACAGGTTGCTACTTCCGTGCGGAGCAGCGAGATTCATTTCGCCTCGTCCGCGGTAATTCCTCTTCCCTAATAGCGTTATGAGAAAGGCTTTCAGAGCAAAATCACCGAAAGCGTTGTAACTGCGAAACAGGCGAAAAGGCGCGAAATGACGGTATTCTTATCGGATCACTATTTCGTGTGTTTCGTGTGTTTCGTAGTGCTTTTCGACTCGTCGCCGTAATCCCATCATCCGCCTCTCCGGCCAAGATCTACTTGCAGGAGACGGGCCGGGAGCGGCGAAGCTCCGTCAACTGGACGAAGATTACGTCTACTGGAGGAAACGCGGTGCAGAGCATTCTGCCGACCCTCATGGCCGTCCTGGTCTATCTGGCTTCTTTTTTCGGCCTCACCCCGGGCGGCGGCGGCGCGTCCGGCGGTACCTATATCCCGCCCACGGCAGGGCAGACCTACGCGCCAACCGCGCCCGCGGTCTCCTACCCCGGCGCCACCGAGGTCATGGCCTACTATGCCGAACGGACGCCGGGCGACGCCGCGCCTTATCAATCCCTGGCACGGGCGGCGGGGGGACTGACGACGGTCATCCCCTTTTCCTATCAAGTCAATTACGCCGGCGCGATCACCGGCAGGGTGAACAGCCGCATGCTGTCATTGGCCCGTGCGCGTGGGCTCAAGGTCTTGGCGCTCGTGCATAACGCCGGGAGCGGCCGGTTCGACTCGGGGGCTGTGCACGCTTTCCTGGCCAACCCGATGGCACGTCAACGCGCCATCGACCAACTCTATACACTCCTCGTCCAGACGGGGCTCGACGGCGTCAATCTCGATCTCGAAGGCGTGCCGCCGCAGGACCGCTGGAACCTGACCGCCTTTGTCCAGGCCCTGGCCACAAGGCTCCGGCCGCGGCATTTTCTCATCACCGCCTCCCTCCCGGCCAAGACATACGACGACCGCAACTCCCGTTGGGCCGGCGCCTACGATTACCGGGCGCTCAGCCCCTACCTGGACCAGGTGATCCTCATGACCTACGACGAGCACGTCGCCGGCGGCGCGCCGGGTCCCGTCGCCTCATACACCTGGGTGGACAAAGTCGTCCGGTACGCGGCCACTGTCTTCCCCAGGCAGAAGATCGTGCTCGGCCTGCCCTCCTATGGCTACGCGTGGAGCAGCCGCGGCGACCGGGCGGTCACCTTCAGCCAGGTCGGCTCCCTCTTGAAACAGTACGGCGTGAGCCCGTCCTGGGACTACGCCGCGCAGGTGCCCTATTTCCGCTATTATCGGGACGGCGTCCTCTACCGGGTCTGGTACGAAAACAGCCGCAGCGCCGCGCAGAAGGCGGCGCTGGTAAAGAAGTACGGTTTGAGGGGTGTGGCGGTCTGGAAGCTGGGGTACGAGGATCCGGCGCTCTGGACGGCGCTGGCGGGGAGATTGGCGTAGATTGATCTCGATCTATGTCGGGAGGAATGAGGATTAGTCATGCGTCACGCGTCACGCGACACGAGTCAGAGTCTTTAAGTGCTTAATCTGCGTTCCGGTAAAAAACCAATCACGAGTCGCGCGTCATGAGTCCAGAGTCCTTAAGCGCTTTTTCTACCTAATCTGTGTTCACTTATCCCGCATCTGTGCTGTAAACGCATAGTCCTCGTACAACACCTCCAGCCGAGTCACGAGTCAATCACCGGTCGGAAGCGATCGCGAATCACCCGGATCGGTATTACCGCAGTTGCTCCTCGATATCTCTGCCACCGTACATAATGCGGACTACCACAACGGTTTCCCGCGCTTCGATCGGCAGATAAAATGCCAGATAGTTATCTACTGGCAATACCCGAAGGCCTTTATTATGCCACGGCCCTTTTTCATAGCGATGATGACGAAGAGGCATTTGGTTCAGACCAGCGACCGCATCCATGATACGCCTTATCTGGCTTTTTGCGATTCCTGGTTCAAGCAGGGTGTATGCGATATATTCGTAGATCCCTCGCAGGTCTTGTTCCGCCCGTTCGGTGTAGATCACGTTCCAGAGATTCATACCTCGTAATCCCGTTGCATCCTCTCCGTAACCCTATCCGCTGAAATCACCTTTCCAGTGGCCAGATCGGCTAACCCTTTCTCGATTTCCGCATTAAACTGCTCTTCGCTGAGCGTACCAACGGACAGCGGTGTGTTTTGCGGGAGTTTCATCTCAAAGGGCATGCCACGCTGCAGCACAACCTGCCTCAAGAAAATCCCGATCGCATTGGACATCGGGATGCCGAGCTGAGCCAGGACTTTTTCAGCCTGCTCCTTGATTTCGGGTTCAATGCGCGCGAAGATATTCGATGTTCTTGCCATGGCAAAAACACCTCCTCTTGCTGCTTATTATACCCATCTGTATTGCGGAGCGCAAGCATTCTGCCTTCAGCCCGTTCCTTCAGGCATCACCGCGGAAGGACGAAGAGAGGCGACAACCATGACCTGCTCTGAGCCTCGGTGAAGAGATGGTCCAAAGCAGGCCATACTCTACAAGTCTCCACGTGAGGCTCCCCGAAAAAGGCCAAAAGATGCTCCTGGCATACAGCGAAGCCCTCGGCGCGGCACACTATCTGGTCAGTCACAAACGTCCTTGACTGGGGACCGGGGACTGTGGAACTGGGGACTATTTTTCCATAATCGCCGCCGCCGCCTCGGTC